>JAVCCZ010000042.1 GCA_030765265.1 Candidatus Erginobacter occultus | reverse complement strand
TTTCGCCTACACTTACTCATAGCCGTTCCTCCTTTCCTCTTTTCAGAGGTATTGATTAAAAGTGCTAATCGATTGAGATGATTTTATCATCTCCAAGGAGGAACGGCTTTCATATTAACTGTGCTACTATACAGTCACCTGAGGCAAGAAAGGACCTGCACTGATGCTCGAACTGCTGACCAGACCCCGGAGTTTCTTCCGGAGAATCTCTCTCCCCTTCCGGAAAGTCAAGGTCTTCGCCCTGGTCGGAAAAAGCGGGACGGGGAAGAGTTTCCGGGCCGAACTGATCGCCCGGCGTTACGGGATCGACATCATCATCGACGACGGCCTGGCGATCAGCAGCCAGCGGATCCTGGCCGGAAAATCGGCGAAAAAGGAGCACCGGAAATTCACGGCGGTCAAGACCGCGCTCTTTTCCGATCGGGAGCACGCGCGGGAAGTCATCGAAAGCCTGAAAACCGAGGATTTCAAGAAGGTTTTGATTGTCGCCACCTCGGAGAAGATGGCGCGGATAATCGCCGGGCGGCTCCATTTTCCGGAGCCGGCCCGCTGGATCCGGATCGAGGATATCGCCACCCGGGAGGAGATCGAGGCGGCCGGCCGCTCGCGATCGGTCTCCGGAAAGCATATCATCCCGGTGCCGGCGGTGGAGGTGAGGCGGGAGCATTCCCATATCTTCCTCGATTCGATCCAGATCTTCCTCAGAAGAAGATTCTTCTTCCGGCGGGGAAAAAGTTCCTACGAGAAGACGCTGGTCCGGCCCAGCTACAGCAACAAGGGACTGGTCCGGATATCCGAGAGCGCGCTCAGCCAGATGGTGATCCACTGCGTCAACGAGTACAACCCGGAGATCAAGATCGGTAAAATTATCGTGACCGGGGAAAACAACGGCTATAAGCTGGAAGTGGTGGTGCGGCTGCCCTTCGGGATGAAGATCGGCGGATGGCTTCACGGACTCCAGCTCTACATCCTGGAAAACATCGAACACTTCACCGGCCTGGATTTACAGGAAGTCAACGTCACGGTGGGCTCGATCGCCAAGCCGCGGGAGAGCGAGAGAAGGTTCTTCCGCCCCCGCCGGGAAGAGAGCGATGAAGCGAAAAACTAAAATCTACCTCGACCAGGCCGCCACCTCGTTCCCGAAACCGGAGTCGGTTTACCGGGAGACGGACCGCTTCGCCCGCCGGATCGGGATCGGGAACGACCGGGGATTTTACCGGGAGAGCCGGGAGGTGGCCGGAATCATCGAGCGGGCCCGGGGCGGGGTGGCCGATCTGCTCAACTGCCGGGGAGAGGATATCGTCTTGACCACCGGCACCACCGAGTCGCTGAACACCCTCCTGCTCGGCCTCCTCCGGGAGGGGGACCGGGTCCTGATCTCGCCCTTCGAACACAACGCCCTGACCCGGCCCCTGGCCTGGCTGGCCGAACGGCGCCGGGTGAACGTGGTCCGGCTGGAGGGGACGCTTCCGGGAGGGATCGACCTGGAGAAGCTGGAGGAGGCCCTCGCCATCCCCACCCGGCTCTGCGCCGTCAACCAGGTCTCCAACGTTTTCGGCCTGGCCGCCCCGATCGGGGAGATCGGGAAAATCCGGAAAAAATATCCGGATACCGTCTTCGCGGTCGACGGGGCCCAGTCGCTGGGGACCTGCCCGATCGACGTCGAGGCGGACGGGATCGACTTTCTCGCCTTCTCCGGCCACAAGGGACTGCTCGGTCCAACCGGAACCGGCGGCTTCTTTATCGGGACCGGCTGGTAGAACTGGTCGATCCGTTGAAATTCGGGGGACGGGGATCATCTCCCCGGGGAAGATCTTTCTCGACCGCCTCCCCCACAAGTACGAAGTCGGGACCCAGAACAGCTGGGGGATCGCCGGGCTCCTGGCCGGGGTGGAGTACGTCCGGGAGCGGACCGTCGACTCGATCCACCGCCGGATCGAGGATCTGACCCGGCGGGCGGTGGAGGGTTTGTCGGGGATCGACGGGATCACTCTCTTCCTCCCCGATCCCGCGCTCCATCACGGGATCGTCTCCTTCAACCTGGCCGGACTCTCCCCCCGGGAGACCGCCTCCCTGCTCGACCGGACCTTCAATATCAAGGTCCGCGACGGGATCCACTGCGCCCCCGACGCCCACCGGGCGGCCGGCACCTTTCCCCAGGGGACGGTCCGGGCCAGCTTCGGAGATTTCAACACCGGAGAAGAGGTCGATTGCCTCTGCCGGGCGGTCGAAGAACTGGCCCGCTCATTCTCCGCCCTCCGGCCCTGACTGTTTTTGACCGGATAACAGGATGTTTTTTGACAGGATAACAGGATCGACAGGATAATTTCTTTACTGTTCGCCGAATCATTCCGAAATTGCGCTGAGAAGAAGAGGATGCGATGAGGAATAATTACCATATTCCGTAAATCCTGTTATCCTGTCTGAATAAATGGGGGCGCGGCGGGGGCATAAATTAGATATCCCGTCTAACCACGGAAGGTGACTTATGAACAAAGATGAACTTTACCGCCTGCTGGAATGGTTCGAGAACAGCGGGCTGAGCGAGCTGCGGGTCGAGGATTCCGGCGGAAAAACGGTGATGAAAAAAGCACCGGCCGGCCGCGAGCCGGCGGCGGAACCGATCCCGCCCCCCTCCCCTCTCCCGCCTCCGGGGACTCCCCTTCCCGCTCCGCCGGCAACCGGCGCGCCGGGAGAGGAGATCGTCGCCTCCCCGATGGTCGGGGTCTTCTACCGCTCGCCGGCCGCCGACGCCCCTCCCTTCGTGGAAGCCGGTTCCCGGGTGAAGCCGGGCGACCCGCTCTGCATCCTGGAAGCGATGAAAGTGATGAACACCCTGGAGGCGGAGTTCGGCGGCGAAGTTCTCGAGGTGATGGCCGAAAACGGTTCCCTGGTCGAATACGGGACCCCCCTCTTCAAGGTGCGCCGCGATGATCAAGTCCCTGCTGATCGCTAACCGGGGCGAGATCGCGGTCCGGATCATCCGGACCTGCCGCGACCTGGGGATCGCCGCGGTGGCGGTTTACTCGGAAGCCGACCGGGACTCCCTCCACGTCCGTTTGGCCGACCGGGCCGTCTGCGTCGGGCCTTTCCCCGCCCGGTCCAGTTACCTCCGGAGGGAGAACCTGGTCTCGGCCGCGGTGATCTGCGAATGCGACGCGCTCCACCCCCGGGGTCGGGTTCCTGGCCGAGAACGCCGCCTTCGCCCGGATGGTCGCCGCCTCGGGTCTGATCTGGATCGGGCCCTCCCCGGAAGTGATCGAGCTGCTGGGGGACAAGATCCGGGCCAAAAAGACCGCCGCCGCCCTGGGGATCGCCGGGATCCCCGGAGCCGAGATCGATCCCGCCGACCCGGCCGGGGCCGAACGGGCCGCCTCGGAACTGGGCTATCCGGTAATCCTGAAGGCGGCCTCCGGGGGCGGGGGGAAGGGGATGCGGATCGTCGGGAAGGAAGGCGAACTCCCGGCCCTGCTCCCGCTGGCCGTCTCCGAGGCCGAGGCCGCTTTCGGCGACGGGACCGTTTACCTGGAAAAATATTTCACCAACCCCCGGCACGTCGAGGTCCAGCTTCTCGCCCTGCCCGGAGGCGAAACCGCCGTTCTCGGAGAGAGAGACTGCACCGTCCAGTTCAGCCACCAGAAATTGATCGAGGAGAGCCCCTCCCCCGGGATCGGCGAAAAACTCCGGGGAAAGATGTACCGGACGGCCGAAAAACTCTTCCGGGAGATCGGTTACTCCGGGGCGGGGACGGTGGAATTCCTGGTCGCCGGCGGGAAGTGCTTTTTTATGGAAGTGAACGCCCGCCTCCAGGTCGAGCACCCGGTGACCGAGATGCTGACCGGGGTCGACCTGGTCCGCCAGCAGATCCTCGCCGCCGGGGAGAGCCGCCTGGAGACCAGCGGGGTGATCGCCCCCCGGGTCGGTTACGCCCTGGAATGCCGGATCAACGCCGCCGGGCCGGGAACCGTGAAACAGTTCATCGCCCCCGGGGGGCTGGGGGTCCGGGTCGATACCCACCTCTACCCGGGAGCGAAAGTCCCTCCCCACTACGACCCGCTGCTGGCCAAGATCATCGTCGCCGGGAGGGACCGGCCGGAAGGGATCGCCCGGATGCGGCGGGCGCTCGCCGAACTAGTGATCGAGGGGGTGGCGACCAACCTCGACCTCCAGAAAGAGATCGTCGCCGGGAAGGTGTTCGGCCGGGGAGACTTCGGGACCGCCACCTTCGATTCCCTGCTCCGGGAGGATAAACAATGACGAGGAAGCGCACCGGCGGCTCGCTTCTGGCCCGCCTGCAAAGGCGGAGAACCCGGCGGAAGGCCTCCCCCTTTCTCATCCGGGAGCGCACCCTGGCCCGGAGAAAACACCAGTGCCCTTTCTGCCACCGCCATATCGAGGAAGGCGAGTTGGAGAAGAATTTCTTTGTCTGCCCCGAATGTTCCCACCACTTCCGGCTCAGCCCCCGGGAACGGATCCGGCTCCTGGTCGATCCCGACAGCTTCCGGGAGACCGACCGGGAGCTGACCACGCTCAACCCGCTCGACTTCCCCGGATACGAGGAGAAGATCCGCCGGGTGATGAATATCACGGAACTGGGCGAGGCGGTGGTGACCGGGGTCGGGGCGATCGAGGGCTGGGAGATCTCGCTGGCGGTGATGTCCTTCCAGTTTATGGGCGGCTCGATGGGGTCGGTGGTCGGGGAGAAGATCGCCCGGGCCATCCTGGCCGGGGTCCGGCTCCAGCTCCCGGTGGTCGTCTTCACCGCTTCCGGGGGCGCCCGGATGCAGGAGGGAATCTTCTCCCTGATGCAGATGGCCAAGACCGCCCGGGCCGCCGGGCGGCTGGAGGAGGCGGGACTGCCGCTCTTCGTTGTCCTCACCGATCCGACGATGGGCGGGGTGACCGCCTCTTTCGGGATGCTCGGCGACGTCACCCTGGCCGAGCCGGGGGCGCTGATCGGCTTTGCCGGCCCCCGGGTTTTGGAGGGGACGATCAAGGAGAAGCTCCCCGATGACTTTCAACGCTCGGAGTTTCTCTTGCATAGCGGCTTCATCGACCGGGTGGTGGAACGGGAAAAGCTCCGGTCCGTCCTCGCCTTCCTTCTCAAGGCCCACACCCGGCCCCGACTGGATTAACGGGATATTTTTTCGAGTGAAAAAAAAGAAGCTTCAGCAAAAACTCCAGGAACTGCTGGCCCTGGCCGAGCGGGACCGGATCGACATCCGGGAGGAGATCTCGCGGCTGCGGGAAAAGATCACCGGCGATGACGACCCGGCGGGCCGGGCCTGGGCCAAGGTCCTCAAGGCCCGGGAACCCGACCGCCCGACCGCCCTCGACCTGATCGAGAATATGGCCGACTCCTTTCTGGAGCTTCACGGGGACCGGGCCGGGGGCGACGACCCGGCCCTGGTCGGCGGGATCGGGCTCTTCAACGGGGAACCGGTCACCTTTCTCGGGCACCAGAAAGGCCGCAACCTGAAGGGGAATATCCTGCGCAACTACGGGATGGCCCACCCGGAAGGTTACCGGAAAGCCCACCGGCTGGCCCGCCAGGCGGAGAAATTCGGCCGCCCGGTGATCACCCTGATCGACACCCCCGGGGCCTACCCGGGGATCGCCTCCGAGCGGCGGGGGATCGCCGAGGCGATCGCCGCCAACCTGAAACTCTTCTCCTCCCTGAAGGTTCCGGTGCTCACGGTCATCTTCGGAGAGGGCGGGTCCGGGGGAGCGCTGGGGATCGGGGTCGGGGACCGGATCTTTATGCTGGAGAACGCCGTCTACTCGGTAATCTCTCCGGAAGGCTGCGCCTCGATCCTGCTCAAGAACAGCGACCAGGCCCCGGCCGCCGCCGGGCTGCTCAAACTGACCGCGGATGATCTCCTCGGCTTCGGGATCATCGACGGGATCATCCCCGAGCCGGACGGCGGCGCCGCCCGGGACCATCCGGCCGCCGCCGCCGTGATCAAGGAAGTTCTGCTCCGGGAACTGGCCGAACTGCGACTCCTCTCCCCCGCCCAGCTGATCAAAAACCGCTCCCGGCGGCTGGCCCAGATTGGCAGCTTCAGCGAACCCAACGGCTTCCTGATGGAAGCCGCCCCCGGCAAGTGGTGGAACCGTTTGCGGGAGACAATCGTCTCCCGCCTGCCCGCGATCACCTCGCCGTACGGGGAGCAGGGAGAGAAGGAGACCGGCCGGGAGGAATGATGAACCGCTGGAAGAGCGAAACCGGGATTATGCTCGCCCTCGACGTCCCCGACCGGACCACCGCCTTCCGGCTCCTCGACCGGGTCGCCGACGAGATCGACGTGATCAAGTTCAACTATCCCCTGGTTTTGCAAGAGGGGCTGGAGATCATCACCCGGGTCAAGGAAGCCTATCCCCGGCCGATCCTGGCCGACTTCAAGATCGCCGACGTCCCGGTGACCAACAACCGGATCATCGACCTCTGCCGCCGGGCCGGAGCTGACGGGGTGATGGTCCAGGGGTTTATCGGGATCGACGCCATCCAGTCGGCGATCGCGGCGGCCGGGGAGATGAAGATCTTCGTCGTCACCCAGCTGACCAACCCCGGAGGGCTCGACTTCACCGGACGCTTCACCGGGGAGTTCGCCCAACTGGCCCGGATGCTGGGGGCGGCCGGGGTCCAGGCGCCGGGCAACCGGCCCGAGGTGGTGAAGAAGGTCCGGGAGATCGTCGGCGAGGAGATGATGATCGCCTGCTGCGGGATCGGGGCCCAGGGGGGGAAGTTCGGCGGGGCGATCGCCGCCGGGGGCGACTTCGAGATCATCGGCCGGGCGATTTACCAGGCCCCCGACCCGGCCCGGGCGGCGGCGGAGATCCGGGCCGCGATCGCCCCGCCCTTGAAGAGCGGAACCGGAGCCGGTGAAAATCGCCGGCTTCAACCTCTCGATCCACGAGACCTGCGCCGAGGAGGGGAAGGTCACCGTGGAAGGCAGGGCCCCCGGACCGCTCGATTTGGCCGGACTGGCCCGGAAGGCGGAGGGAAGCTTTGACCGAACGATGTTGAGCCTCAACCTCGGCGTCCTCTACCTGCTCCGGGGCGGGATCACGGTCCATCTTCACGCCGACGGTGGGATCGTTGTCAACCGGGTCGGTTCGGCCGCCGAGGCGGAGGAGATTCTCGCCCCCCTCGTCGAAAGGCAAGGGGGTCAAAGCTTCGATCCCGATAGCGATAGCGATCCCGATAGCGATTAACCTCCGGAATTTCGGCAAAAATGAAAGAGACCAGCAGGCCAAGCAGGATCGCCGTCTTCGGCAGCGCCCTGGCCGGGGCGGAGAGTGACGAATATCGGGCCGCCCGGGAGATCGGGGAACTGATCGGGAAGGCGGGCTGGGAGATTCTCTGCGGCGGCTACGGGGGGGTGATGGAAGCGGTCTGCCTGGGCTGCCGGAAGGCCGGAGGAACCTCCCGGGGGATCGGGCTGGAACACTTCACCCATCCTCACAACCGCTATCTCGCCGGTTTCGTGAAGGCCAAAACCCTGGGAGAACGACTTGATTACTTCATCGCCAACTGCGACCTCTTCCTCGCCCTCGAGGGGGGGATCGGGACGGTAACCGAGGCGATGTTCGTCTGGGACCTGATGAAGAGCGGCCAGCTTCCCGGCCGCCGCCTCCTCCTCTACGGTAAATCCTGGGAGCAGCTCCTCTTGATCCTGAAAGAAAACTTCCTCATCCCCGCGGACGCCTTCGACCCACTGATTCTTCTTGCCCGCCCCACTGACCTAGTTCGTTATCTCAGCCGGACAGTATGATTCTGCTCTACCTTGAGGAGAGGAGGAAAGATCACGAATTGTCCCATCTATCGTATGGATTCCTCAAGCCGGAGATAATATACAAACTAATTACCCTCCACTATCTCAGGGGATAAGTGGAAAGCACTTCCGGATTGTCAATGTTCTTCCGGACCAATTCGGCGTCTCCGGCCAGCCCCCGAAATGTCCGGGGAGGCTTGCTTTCCGGGACAACTTCGACGGCCAGGGTCAATTCCCGGCAATATTCGATCTTGCCGGTCTTGGGGATATAACTGATCGGTGAAAGGCTGACGATTAAAATCCGGTATCCTCTGGTGATCACCGTCTGGACCTGGAGCATCCGGCCTTCCGGAAAAGGCTTGAGTGAATCGTATATCTCCAGCTTGGGAGGGACATATTCGGCCTGGAATTCCTGATCGAAAGGAACCGGTCTCTGTCCAGGTTCAATACCATAATTACCTTCCAGCATAAATTTCTCGCCGGGAATGACGGTGACTTCCCCGGCTTCCCTTCCATAAGGCAGCAAGATGCGGGCCACCTCCACCGGCAGCAGCGGTTCTCCTTCTTTCCAGTAATTGGTCAGCCCCGGGATCTTGATCCGCTGGAACGGGTTTTCAAAAACTTTGATATCGGCCGCAACTGGTTCCGCAAAGTTATACTCCCGCTGAATCGTTTCGCCGATAATCTCCTCCTCGGCCCCGGCAGTGCCGATCTCCAGGTGAACAAATGCGCAAAAAAACAAAATGCCGAGAATAACTCCCGAAGCGGTTGTTCTTATATTCATTGATTAACCTCCCACTGGATCAGAAACAATCCTGCCAGGAACTTCCGTCGTAGCATTTTAATTTATGCGTACCACTATCGTAGTACAAGTCCCCTTCACTCGGGTTATCGGGAGCCATACTCCTTGGTTCTAACCGCATTACATCATTAACGTGAAGCTTCCTGGCTGGAGAAGTAGTTCCCGCTCCAATGCCAACGCTGTCAACAAATAACGCCGGATCAGTATCGGTATTAAAACCAACCATCAGGGAATTAGGATTATCGTTAATTAGATATGTAAAAATATCCCCTATATTTCCGAATCCCCTCCCAATGACAATAGCATTATTAGCTTCCGCCTTAACGAATTGCCCTATGGCAACAGAATTTGTGGCTGTCGCAAAACCATACCACCCACCTAAACAAACCG
>JAVCCZ010000030.1 GCA_030765265.1 Candidatus Erginobacter occultus | reverse complement strand
CTTCCTGATCGCGATCAGCGGAGCTTACGATTACGTCTCCAACTGGATGGCCGCCGTGGGGATTCTCATCCCCCCGCTGGGCGGGGTGATCCTCGGCGACTACTACCTGGTCCGAAAAAGAAAATTGCCGCCCTTGAAAGAAGCCCAACTGGTCAACTACCGCCCGGCTGCTTTGGCCGCCTACGTCATCGGGGTCCTGGCCGCCTTCCTCAGCGAGCGGTCCTCGTTCCTCATCCCGCCCCTGAACGGGATTTTGGTTGGAGGCCTGGCCCTATATCTTCTCCAGCGTCTCTGCAGCCCGAAACCAACAAGCAATAGCCTCTGAAATAAGTTGATACGAAATCGCTTTCGGTGCGACGAGTGATCAACATATCTTCAAACCTGGCCGGGAGGGCAGTTACACGTTGAGAGGACGCCGTATTCGATCAGATGGCCTATCGCCAGCGCCTGCCGTTCGGACAAACGGTGTTCCTTAACAAGCACATCGCGCTGGATCGCCATTTCCCCGCGCCGCGTCACCTCTCGCATCTGGGTGGCCAGCCCCTCGACGAAATACTCCAGCCATCCCGTGATATCCATCCCCCGATCCCGAACGCCCTGGATGGCCCGGTAAAACGCGGTGCGATCACGGTCGTAATACTCGCTGATGGTGAAGAGTCGTTTAAAGTCGTAGCCCACCCGGTAAAGGCAGAGCGTCGAGAGCAGACGTGAGGCGCATCTTCTCCAGGGAGAACGGACTGAGGATGATGTACTGGGCGAGCCGCTCCCCTCTTTCTTTCGGATTCATTCTATCTGCTAAGTATTTCTTCAACTTTCTCAAACAGGTCATTTGTATCATATGGTTTTTCCATAACGTATGCCGCTGATAAAGAAAATACCTTCTCTCTAACTTTTTGGGAAGAATGGGCAGTGAGAAATATAACGGGAATTGTGAATGTTTCCAAAGCGCTTCTTAGCATAGTAATTACATAAACCCCATCCCCGTCCGGCATCATATAATCCAGAATAATCAAGTCCGGACATCTTTTCTTAACTATCTCGATAGCTTCCAATCCTGTTTTCGCGGTAAGGACGGAATACTCCTGCGTAGCCAGTATACGGGAAAGCATTTTTCGATGAAGAAGATCATCATCCACTATTAAAATTACTTTATCTTTTTTCATAACTCAATATTATTGTTGCAATAAAATAGCATATTTTTGTAATAAGTCAATGCAGTTACCCATTATACGCTTGAACCAGACAAATTAAACCATGCGATTTTCAGTCCATCATTGCACCGCATTTTCCATCGGGATTTTTGAGATTTACTGATTTTATCAAAAATTACCACGCAAATGTATTAATCTGCTTATTAACTCATTTCTTTATTATTCAAATAATGATGTTGATATGAATACTCTGAAACAAACTCCCCTGTCGACGGGGCCAGTGGGCGGATCAGGGGAAAATCCGGCGACCACCGGACGCACGGGATACGTTCCTGTCTCGCCGCCGGCTCACGAAGCCATAATTGCCGGCTGCTGTTCGTAGTCCGCGAAGGGAGCTTCATCAAGCCATTTCCTCGAGAGGAGGCGGCGGGTTTTTCTCTTATTCCAGGGCAGAACCGAACCGGGCTGGTCATAGATCGGGGGGGTTGATATTATTTTTCCAGTCATCGAGAGAAAATCCGAGATTCCGGTTGTTCTGAATTTGAGTTGATTGGTCAAAAATCAACTCGGGGAAGCGATGAGAGCAATACTGCAGAAGTTTATCTTGGGGGATACTTCCCGGCCGGACCCGGATTACCCGCTCTCGGCGGTCCCTCAGTCCACCCGGCGGCACTGGCGGCTCACGTGCTCGGCGTAGCGGCCGCGCTGCTCAGCGAAAATTCCTCCTTCCTGATTCCGCCCCTGAACGGTATCCTGGTGGGAGGCCTGGGCGCGGTCCTCCTGCAGCGGCCGCCCTCCCCGGCGGCAAACGAGGGACCAGCCGGCGGGATTGGCAGCAAGTGAAGTTAAAATTTAAACCCGGAGGTGAAGAGAATGCTTGAAGCCACGATCAAGCAGATCGAGGAAACCCTGGCCGATGCCGGGAACCTTTCGGAAGCGAAGCGAGCCGAACTGCTGAAACTTTTAGCGGAACTGAAGACCGAGGTCTCCGGGCTCTCCCAGACCCACCGGGAAAGCGCGCTCAGCATCGCCGACAAGACCCGGGCCTCGGCCCACCAGGCAACCCGGGAAGATTCCGACGGTCCGGCCCTGGACTCGGCGGTGGGCGAACTGAAGACCGCGGTCGAGAAGTTCGAGGTCTCCCACCCCGGCCTGGTCTCGACCGTCAACGCCTTCTGCAACGCCCTGGCCGACCTGGGAATTTAAATCCTCCGGAACCGGCGAATATGCGCAGTGCCGACCCCCGATTACCGGGTCGCCGGGAGGTCGGCGGGGCCGCCGAAGTAGGCCCGGGTCAGCCCCGGGATCGCCCAGAGGCCGGTGGCGGAGCGGAAGATCCCGGTCTCTTCGAGAACGTGCCCGGTAAAGCGGCCGGCCAACGGGTAGTCTCCGGGAGCCCCGAAGTAATACCGGGAGCAGCCCCGGATCGCCCAGAGACCGGTGGCGGGACGGAAGACCGCGATCTGGGTCTTGTACTGGACCGCCTCCTTGGCCCCACCGTACCACTGGTAGATACCGGGGACCGGCCGGTCTCCGCTTCCCCCGAAGTAAACCCGGGTCAGGTCCCGGACCGCCCAGAGGCCGGACGCGGACCGGAAGATCCCGGCTTGGGAGAATCCCCAGCCTCCGTAATCGCCCGGGACCGGGAGATCGCCGGAGGTCCCGAAGTAACTCCTCTCCCCTCCCCGGACGGCCCAGAGTCCGGTGGCGGGACGGAAGACGGCGATATCGCAGCTGCCGTCACCGTTGTAGTCGCCCGGGACCGGAATATCAGCGGCCGCGCCGAAGAAAGTCCGGGTCGATCCCCGGACCGCCCAGAGGCCGGCGGCTGGCCGGAAGATGGCGATCTCCGTCCTCCCGTTCCCCCGGTAATCACCGGGGACGGGGAGATCGCCCGCTCCGCCGAAATACGTCCGGGTCTGACCTCTCACCGCCCAGAGGCCGGTGGCGGGACGGAAGATTGCGATTTCGCTGGTTCCGTCACCGTTGTAGTCCCCCCCAGCCTGGACCAGGTAAGGCGGCGGCGGCGGAGTGGGGGTAATGACCGGACTCGCGGTCGGGACCGGGCTGACCGTGGGGATCGCGGTCGGGGCCGGGGTGGGAGAGGGCGGAGCCGGAACGACTCTCCCCCGAACCAGGAACGGGAAACCCTGGGAGGTGCCGGTGCCGCCGTCCAGGGCATCGGACCAGCTGCCTTCTATAAACTGCCGGGCGTTGCCGGTGGTAGTCTGCCCAAGGATCGTGATCGGCGCCGCCCAGGGTCCGGAGGCGAGAGAGCCGCCAACCGTCCAGTCGAGCCAGTAGGTCCCCGGGGGCAGGTGAGTGTTGACCACGGCGGCGGCGGCCATCATCGGCCGTTGGGTGTTGTCCAGCTGATCGTCCCGGGTCCGGTAGACCTCGCTCCAGATCGAGTAGGCCAGCCGGTCGGTGGTCAGGTCGCCGAAGACGACCGAAGAGCCGGGATCGCCGGGGACGCCATCCCAGATCTGGAGGCGGACTCCGGTGATGGTGGATTCGAGTCCGGACCCGGTCTGGTAAGGCAGGAAGGTAAGTGACTGGATATACCAACCGTCGGGTTCGGGAACCGGGAAGTCGTCGGCCACCCGGTAACCGGCGGAAATCTGGTGGCCGAACCCGTAGGTGCTCAGACCCAGAACGGCCTGGAGGACGCTGACATCGGCCCCGCCGGCACCCCCGCCGGGATGGGTGACAATCGACCCGTTGTCGTGAAGCAGCGGGGCATCGACGATCAGGCGGGCCGCACGATCCACCGTGATCCCCGAGGAGAGGTTGGAAAACTCGATGACGGCGGCATAAAGACCCAAGGGGAGGGAGGCCGCCTGGGCGGTGAGGCTGACGCTGACATCCACTTCCCCCGAAGGATCCAGGGTCCCGCCGGCGGGCGAAACTTCCAGCCAGACCTCGGAGACGGCGGCGGCCCAGTTGAAGGGAGTCGTTCCCAGGTTGGTCAGCCGGTAGGTCTTCGCCGCAGGGGAGAAAGGCCCGCCTTCCTCGCCGTTCGAACTGAAACTCTCGTCGGGGACCAGGAGCGGATCGGTCCGGACCTGGTCCACCCAGCCGCAGTCCCGGCCGGAACTGACCGATTCGTCCTTGCTGTATACCCAGCGCAGTGTCCGCGTCCCCGCTTCGAGTTCAAAGCCCTGTTCCGACCAGTCCGTCTCCCCCGAGATTTCATCCTGGAGGACACCGTCAATGTAAAACTCCAGGTAGTCGTAGCCTTCTTCGGAGGAGGCCTTCCACCAGAAATACACCACCCCCGGCCCTGCCACCTCGGTCTCCAGCCAGGACTCCTGATCGTGAGTGATCGCTCCGCTCTGGGCCGCGTCGACCCCGTCGTGGGACTCCTCCATCTGTCCGAACCAGTCCCCGTCGCCGCCGGTGTTCCAGGTCGGGTCGCAGTTGTCGACTGCTTCGCAGAGGGTCGGGTTGGCCACCAGCCTGACCCCGCGCTGGAACTGGTCGCCGGAGGTGGTATCGGTCACCGTCAGGGTGTCGGTGTAAACCCCGGCCGGGAGAGCGGCGGCGGAGGCGGTCAGGCGGACCTCGATATCCGTCTCGGACCCCGCGGCCAAAGTCCCGCCGGCGGGCGCGACCTCGACCCAGGCTTCGCTTACTTCCGCCGTCCAGTCAAGATCCGCCCCGGAGACGTTGATCAGGTTATAAGTTTGAGAAGCCGGGCTGAAGGGACCGCCATACTCACCGCTGGAGACGAACCCCGGGCCCGGGATCACCGCCAGGGTCAGGGTGAGCGCCCGGTGGGCGTTGAGGCGGCCGGCGCCAAGCAGCGCGTAATACTCCGGGTTGAGGGCGTCGATGTTATCGGCGGAGCCGATCAGGAGGGCTTCGGCAAACTCGTTGGTCTCGCCGGGGTAGCGGGAGGCGATCAGGGCGGCGACCCCCGAGACGTGGGGGGCGGCCATCGAGGTCCCCTGGTAGAATTCATAGCCGGAGATCACCGTGGAGAGGACCCCCTCTTCCCGGTTGAAGATGGTCTCCCCGCCCGGGGCGGCGATATCGACCCAGTCCCCGTAATTGGAGTAATAGGATCTAACGTCGTTGTGGTTGGTGGCGGCCACCGCCAGGGCCGGCGGGTAGAAGCCGGGATAGTAGTCGGCGGAGGAGTTGGAGTTGCCGGCGGAGTTGACGAAGATCCCCCCCCGCATCGGGGATCCGGGATAGTCGCCGGCCTCGGCGATGAAGTAGTCGATGGCGTCGAGGACCGTCTGCTCGTAAACCCCGGGCGAGTTGTAACCCCAGCTGTGCTGGGAGATCACGGCCCCGTGGTCGGCCCCGTAAACGATCGCCTCGGCAAAACCGCCGTCGGCACCGTCGCCGAAGACCCGGCCGACCATTATCCGGACCCCGTCGCCGGTCCCGGAACCGCCGGCCACCCCGGCCACGCCGACTTCGTTATTTGTCACCGCGGCCACAGTCCCCGAGACGTGGCTCCCGTGGCCTTCGGCGTCCTGGAGGTTGTTGTTATCGTCGGCGAAGTTCCAGCCGTGGATGTCGTTCTTTACCGGATCGGGGTCGGGGTTGACCCACAAGATCGGCGCCAGATCGGGGTGGGAGAGGTCGATCCCGGTATCGACCACCTGGACAATCACCGAGGGGTCGCCCCGTTCAAGCTCCCAGGCGTCCTCGAGCTTGATGTCGGCCCCGGGGGTGCCGCCGGTCTGGCCGGTATTCCGGTAGTGCCACTGCTCGCCGACACGGGGGTCGTCGGGGAGCCAGTGGAGCTCTTTGCGGTAGATCGGCTCGGCGATTTCGACATTCCCGTCATTCTGATAGGCGGCGACCGCCTTCGGCAGGGGATCGGCCGTGTCCAGACGGATCTCAAACCAGCGGTCCAGGCCCCATTTCCGGTGGCGGCGGAGATGCCGGGGATCGGCGGAGAAGACCGGGCGGATCGCGGACGCCTCGAAGCGGCGGTTGAGGTCGTCGAGGGAAGGAAGACCGAGCAGTTTGGTCCCGTCGGAGGCGTCTGAAACCTTGAGTCCGGGTCGGGCCTTCTCCGTGACCTTGATCCGCAGGACGCCTTCCCGCCAAGGGAGATCCCCGGCCGCCCCGGCGGCGGGAAACTTTTGCGGCACCGGACCCGGAGTCCGGGATATTTCCCGGCCGGCCTTATCCCCGGAAGAGACATCTTCCCGGTCGAGTCCGGAAGCCAACAGGGGGCGGAAAAACAGAACGCCCTGACCGGGGAGAAGGGTCAGGGCGGCGGCCAGAACTATCGCCAGCAAGAAGATCCTGCGATTCATCATATACCTCTAGAATTGACTTTACGATTATCGGCATCATTATCACATATGACCCCACATCGGCAAAGGGGAAACCACGAAATTTTTCCCCACAATACACCGAACGACGATCAGGAAGAGCGATAGCAGCCGTGAGCGAGGCCGGTGGATGGTGGAAGACGGCGATCTCGGCCGTCAGGTGCCCGGTGCAGCAGCGGACTCCTCAGCGGCCCCGGGGTCGATCCCTAATGGGCGGCCGGTCCCCCTTACCAGGAGACCGGGAGGTAATCGCCGCCGCCCCAGTAGAGCCGGGATGAACCCCGGATCGCCCATAATCCCGCGGCGGGGCGGTAGACCGCGGGCCGGACGGTCCCGTCGCCCCGGTAGTCGCCCGGCTGGGGGTAGTCGCCGGCCGCCCCGAAGTAGAGCCGGGTCAGCTCCCGGACCGCCCACAACCCCGTCCCCGGTCGGAAGATGGCGGATTCCGCTCCACCGCCGGAGTAGTCCGCCGGAACCGGGTAATCACCGTCGGCGCCGAAGTAGAACCGGGTCGATCCCCGGACCGCCCATAATCCCACCGCCGGACGGAAGATCCCGATTTGAGCCGTCCCCTCCCCGGCCGGGTCAATGGGGACCGGGAGATCGCCCGCGGCCCCGAAGTAGGCCCGGGTCACCCCCCTAACCGCCCAGAGGCCGGACGCTTCCCGGAAGACCGCCGGGTCGGTGCGGCCGTCCCCGGAGAAATCGGCCGGAACCGGGGTGTCCCCGGATCTTCCGAAATAAGCCCGGGTTACACCCCGGACCGCCCAGAGGCCGGAGGCCGCCCGGAAGACGGCCGGGTCGACCGTCCCGTCGCCGTCGTAATCGCCGGAAGCCGGCAGGTCGCCCGGGGCGCCGTAGTAGAGACTCCGGGGGCGCGAGGACGGACCGGGATCGATCAACCATCGCCCCCGACCGACCGCCCAAACCGCGACGTCATCGGTCCCGTCCCCGTTATAGTCCTTACCGTCGACCACCAGGCGGAAAGGCGGAGGGACGGTCTGGGTGGAGAACGAGACCGTCCAGAGTCCGGGGAGTTCTTCCCCGCTTAGTTCTTCCAGAACCGTCCAGTTCGTCCCGCCGTCTTCCGTGCGCCAGATACTGCCTTTCCAGCTGGTGGTAACCGCCCAGGCCTGACGGGAATTGACCGCGCTGACTCCCATCGAATATTCGTAGGAGTTGTGTCCGCTCCAGGTCCCACCCCCGTCGGCAGTCCAGGAGATAACGGAGTCGCTCACGGCCCAGACGGTATCGGCGTCGACGGCGTGGATCTCGTTGCCGTCGTGCGCCCCCTCGGTCTGGATCTTCCAGATTGCGCCCCCGTCGGTGGTCTTGAGTATGAACCATCCCTGGCTGACGCTCTGCCCGCCGATCGCCCAGGCCGTATCCCGGTCGACCGCGGAGATCCCCAGGATGTGGTTATTCCCGGGAAGGGCGACATCCCCGCCGCTCTGGCGGGTCCAGGTCGTCCCGGCGTCGATACTTTTCAGGATTACCGGGTATCCGTCCACGCAGCCACCGGTCACCCAGACGGTCTCCGGGTCCGGGGCGGAGACCCCCTGGAGCTGGGAGTCGTCGTATCCGGCCGGGATCTGTTCGCTCCAGGTCTGCCCGCCGTCGTTGGTGTGAAGGATGGTGTTCGCGCCCACGTCCCCCCCCACCGCCCAGACGGCGGTGCCGTCGGGGGAACTAACCTTCTTCAGTTGGAGGTCCGGGATCTCGGCCGGAGATCCCTTCCGGGTCCAGGTCCGGCCGCCGTCAGTGGTGTGATAGATCGTCCCGTAGCCGTCGGTATTTCCCACCACCCAGGCGGTGTCGGGATCGACGGCGACCACCCCGGAAAGATCCGCGGCGGACAGTTGACCCGCCCCCTGACGAAACCAGGACCTCCCGGAGTCGGTCGATCTGAGGATCGTGCCGTAACCGTCCCGGGCGTTACCTACCGTCCAGCCGGCGTAATACTCCGGCCCGGCCGGGGCCGGGATACTTACCGCCAACCCGCCCAGCGCCATAATCAACGTAGTCAAGAACCGGCAACGGATCCGCATATCCAACCTCCCTTCAGGGTTTTCAGGAAATACCCCGCTCCTTCTTGATCTCGACGTAGGCTTCCTGGATCTCCTGGAACTTTTGCTTGGCGAACTCGGTGAACTCTTCCGGCAACCCCTTGGAGACGATCTTGTCGGGGTGGAAGTCGGCGGCGAGTTTACGGTACCGTTTCTTGATCGTCTCGTCGGGGTCGGAACGGGAACAGCCGAGCACCGAGTAGTAACGGTCGGAGCCCCCGGCAGCGGCGCGGCGAAACCGGGAGGAACGGGTGTCGCTGATCCGGAAGATCCGGGCCGCGGTCTTGAGGAGCCGATCTTCGTTGGGATGGACGGTGCCGTCGGCGGAGGCCACCGCCAGCAGGATCTGATACATACTGAGGATAACCTGCCGCTGGTGATGGAAATAGCGGTAGAACTGAGCGGCAAAGTCCTCGAAACGGTCGGGGGCGTCCTTGGCCCGGTTGAAGATCCGGATCGCCAGCTTCCGGGCCGACGGGTCGAGGTGGAGCCCCTCGCGCATAAACCGGTCGATCGTCTCGACCTCGGACCGGCAGACCACGCCGTCGGCCTTGGCCAGCTTGGCCAGCATCGAGAAGGCGGCGGTGAAGTAGAGGAGATGCGCCTCCTCCCCCGGGTTCAGGTTCTCCCGCCGGGCGCCGGTCGACGAGTCGTAAAAAGAGCCGAGCGCCACCCCGGCGATCGCCCCCAGCGGACCGCCGAGCATAAACCCGACCGACCCGCCGATAATTTTTCCCATCCAGCCCATCTCTCCCCGCGATTGTTGCGAATTCAAGCCGATAATGTTATAGGATAGTAATAATTATGAACTTTGTGAAGCAAGTTATCCTCTACGCCGCCGTCCTGGCGGCGACGATCGGAGCGGGACGGAGCGGGCCGACGCCAACAATTATGCACCAGACCCCGGTATATACCGAACCCAAAGTGACCATTAAGATCGAGGCGGGAGCAGAGTTCACCATAGCGCTGGACTCCAACCCGACCACCGGCTATTCCTGGAATTTCGCGGAGAAACTTGATCCCGAGATCCTCACCCTGGTCGACTCCCGGTTCCAGCCCCCGGAGACCCGACTTAAAGGCGCCGGGGGAAAGCAGTTCTGGACCTTCCGGGCGTTGAAGGAAGGCCGGAGCGAGATCGCGCTGAAGTATTTCCGGTCCTGGGAGAAAGACGTCCCGCCGGCCCGGGAGGCGGACTTTACCGTGATCGTGGAGGAGATCAGTGAGCGGTAAGCAGATTGATAGGAAATTGCTTTTTGCGGTTTCCCGTCGGTCGACCCGTTTATGAGGTGAAGGACAAGTTCGCCGGTTCCATTATTACTGAAACCCGCCCGGAAGACAACCGAAAACCCGTAATGGAAACCATCAGGGAAGGACCCGGGGGTTTTGTCCGCGTTTCAACGGTCCAAGGGGGCGGATGCTGGGAGACATCGATCACCTCAACTGCTTCTTCACCGGCGGTGATGCGGCCAAATTACGTATGGTGTCCACGGAATTATTTCCTTATTAGAAAAATCAGGGCAGCTCGACCTTTCCCCAGATTTTTCGCTCGAACTCCCGGATTTTCTGGCGGCGCTCCCGACTACGTTCCAGGTTCCGTTTTACCCAGGGGAGTTCCCGCCAGTCGGTTTCGGCTTCGAGAGTCTTCATAAACTTTCGACCCTTGGTAGTCAGTTTGAAGTGTCCGACCACCCGCGATTTTCTCCGGCTCCATTCCCAATCACTTTTATACTGGAGGGTGATGATTCCCTTTTTCTCCAGGTTCCGGATACTCCTGGAGATGGAGGCAAGGTAGCGGGGGAGCATCCAGCGGGACCGCTCATGGATCAGGTTGCAGCGCCGGGCGATTCTCAGGACCAGAGCCCGATAAGTGATGACAGCGATATTCCATTCCCGTTCCTCTTCCGCCGCCGTCAATAAGATCAGTTTTTGGAGTTGACTCAACCGTTCTTTCGCCATTTTCCCGAATAAAGGTTAAATTATCAGTTCCGGAGTGAATTAACATTAAGGATAAGAGCTTATCATTCAAATATTCAAGAATATTTACCCACACAATATGACTGAGAACCTTTTTTTATATCGGTCTTATCAGAATCATTTCCACATAACGGGCAGGCGAAATAATATTGTTTCATGGTTTACGGCTTGTCTATTGGTTATGCTTTTTTGACCCGAAATTGTGCCACGTGGCACTATTGAGTTCAGATTTTGGAAAGAATGGCTATGGTGAATCCAGGAATATTCAAGAGTATTACAGGACTTTAATTCCGGGGACACCTTACTTAAATATTATTGATTTCCCGGCGGTCGGATCGGATCTGCTGGTACACTATTATGCTCTTACCGATATTTTCAGATTAATCGCCTAAACCGCGTTCTTTGATGCTGAATATATCAATAGTTTTAATATCCCCAGCCATATAATCTGTTACAAATCAATGAGATATGCAATTTAGTCAATAGGCAAGCGTTGACCCTGTTCCTTACTGTACCCCCATTAGTAAAACTTAGTATTTGGGGTGTGCCCCTGCTCCTTTCGCCTTCAAATTTCCTCTTCCAATACCTGCCCATTTTCGCTTAGCCAGTTTCGAGCCTTCTCCATTTTCGGGATTTGCGCGCGAATGATATTCCAGAATTGTGGGGTGTGATTCGCTTCGATAAGATGGGCCAGTTCATGCACTATCACATAGTCGATGACAAACATCGGGGCCTTGATCAACCGCCAGTTAAAGTTAACATTATCCTTAACCGTACAGGACCCCCAACGATAGCGGTTATCGACAATCTTAGCTCTTCTATATTCCACACCTAATTGATGAGCGTGTCGCTTCACTCGCGGCAGAATCTTCTCGTTCGCGCGGGAGATATACCACTCGCGCAAAGTCCCTCTTTTTCTACTCTCTATTGATGAGGGAATAATGAACCGTTGATTGAACCTGATCTCATCCAGCCCGCTATCAACAATTTCGATTCGATACAACCGCCCCAGGTACAATGCCGATTCACCGTTAACAAGCTCTTTGCCCGGAGGGTGGGGAAGATTTTTATACTTCTGCTGGTGACGAACCTTCTCGTAGATCCACTGTCGCTTCGATTCCACAACCCGGCGTATAGTTTCATCCGTTGTCCTTGCCGGCGCGTGTATAACCACACTGCGATCCCGCTCCACCGTGATGGTCAGCTTCCGCCTTTTTTCGGATCTCTTGATGGTATATGCAAGTTCCATAGGCTGTTAATCCGCGTAAAGTATTATATCGTGTTTCTTCTCCGCGATCTCCATAACCCGGCTGACTATACGGGCTCTGTACTCTACCAGGCCGGGAAGTGACGCTGACTCCGGTTCGAGGAGAACTCTTTGAATCTCCGCCTTCAGCTTGTTTCGGGCCGGGATACTCTCCCAGAATCCCGTGAGCTTTAGTTCGCGCTCGACCACCAGGAACACTTTCTGGGTTAGATCGACTAGTCGGCTTATCTGATCTTCATCCATGCCGTAGGGTGCCGATGGTTCCCGCACTTCTTCCCTCCCGGATCCACTTCCCCCGTTCTTCCGATCGATTAATTCCCGCTTGAACATCCGAAAAAACGGCATCTGTTTCTTCCGGTGGAGACCATAGGTAGGCTCCTTTCTCGCGTTGATTATCCTTTTCCGCAGCTTCTCCAGTTCCTCGTATATCTTATCCCAGTTTTCGCGGAACTCCTCAAAGATCAACGCCAGCGCTTCGGCAAAGGAGGCCTGGAGGTCGGGATCGTCGTCAAGTTCCACGTCAAGATGATGGCGGATGGCGTGCTCTACTTCAGCCGCCCTGGTTTTGGAACGAGTTCGCTGGCTGACATCCTTCTCGAAGTCCTCATCGAGGATGGAGATCGGGGCTATCTTGATATCGATCCCTTTCGATTCGAGATGCCGGTCCGTGATAGCCCGGAGTTTTGGCGGGATGCCCTTCATGCTCAGTCGCTGATCCCGGAAATGTTTCGCCGCCAGTACGTTTATCTCGGTAAGAGCCTGGTAGTCGTTCATGTAGTCAAGCGCGTACCGGGATGGGAAGAGAACATTCAGGCACCCGGTGAGTTTCTTAAAGGCCTGCATGTAATCAAAGCGCAGATCTTCGTCGTAGAAGACATCAAAGAAAGCATCGTGATCGTTCAGGTCCGCCAGGCCGTGTTCATCGAGGAACTTCATTACTTCGGCATGGCTCTCTCTCAGATCCCGCAATTCTTTTTCAGGGAAGCTCAGTGAGTCGAGGATCTCTTTCCGCTCCCGTTCGTCGTAGGTGTCGATCGCCTTCTTGAGATGATGGCCGATACCGACATAATCCACCACGAATCCCTTCTCCTTGGCATCACCGCTGACACGATTCACCCGGGCAATCGCCTGGAGCAGGTTGTGAGCAATAACTACCTTATCCAGGTACATCACCTGCTCAACCGGCGCGTCAAATCCGGTCAGCAGCATATCCCGGACAATCAATATCCCCGTCTCACCGGTAACGCCTTCTTCCTCTCCGCCAAAGGCCAGCTTGAAACTCTTGATACTCCTCTTGTGCTGGGAACTGTCGGCATATTTTTTCAGATGCGGCAGATCGTTGTTATTGCCGGAGATTATCACGTCAGTCCGCAACGCTTTCAGTCGGTCAATATCAAGCTTATTCGGATTGCATTCTTCCAGCTCGGAGATCCTGGAGGCCAGAGCATCATCGATATGATTTTTATACCGCACCGCCGCTGCCCGGGAGGTGGCGACCACCTGGGCCTTGTATCCGTTCGGAAAGACATGGGTCAGGTAGTGTTCAACCATATCCCGG
>JAVCCZ010000167.1 GCA_030765265.1 Candidatus Erginobacter occultus | reverse complement strand
GGATGGGTGAAATAGACCTCAAAGCCGAGGTTTTCATCTGTTCCGTTCAAGAACAAACTATCGACACACCCGAAAAAGTGTTACCTATGTCTTGAGCCTGAAATGTAACCTATGTCCTGATCGCTCAATCGAGGGTCGCATCTCTGCTTACTGCTCACCGCTCACCGCTCACCGATTTCCATTCCCCATTCCCCATTCCCCAACACCTCGGACCACAATCCGGCGATCCGGGTGATCTCGAACTCTTCGGCGGAACGCCGGGCGCCTTCGGCCAACTTTTTCCGCAGCGCCGGGTCGCCGGCGATGGTCCGGATCTTTTCCTTGATTTCGTCTTCGTCCCGGCAGACATAGCCGTTTACGCCCTCCCGGACCAGGGGGGCGAGGGCGGGGGAGGGGGTGACGACCAGGGGAATTCCGGCGGCCAGGCCGTCGAGGGCGGCCCGGGAGTAGCCGAGAACCGAGACGGAGGAGCGGTAGGGAAAGACCAGGAGCCGGCAGGAGTGGAGCCAGGGGTCGATCACCGGGACGTAGCCTTGGATGGTGATATTCCCCCAACCCCGGGCACCTCGCCGCAATTCTTCTTCCATCTCCCCCACCCCGTTGATCAGGAGATCGGATTCCGGGAGGTTGAGTTCCTTAAAGATCTTCAGCAGGATGTCCGGGCCCTTGTGGGGCTGGAGGTGGCCGAAGAACCCGATCCGGAAGGCGGAGGGGGGGATCTCCGGGACGGGGAATTTCTTCTCCGCGGGGGGGACGGCCATCCCGGCCGGGATAAAGGCAGCCCGGCCGGGGAGGATCTTTTCCCACTGTCCCCGGAGCGGTTCGGTCAGCGCGATCACCGCCGCCGGGCGGGGCAGGAGGAGCCGGAGCAGGCCGAAGAGCCGGCCGGTCATAGTGGTAAACTGGGCCAGGACGACGGAACCGCCGGCCGAAAGCAGTCCAAGCCGGAAGAGGACCCAGTACGGGAGGAGGTACCAGGGCCGCCAGAAACCCGAGCCGAAGACCGTCAGGTCGGGGCGCCACTCCCGGACCGCTTGTCCGGCCCGGAAGGGAAAGGGGGCGGGGAGGCGGACGATCTCGTGGTTGAGGCATTTCTCGTAATCGGGGACTCCGGGGGAGTAGCGGCAGGTGAATACCCGGATCTCGTAATCCTTCTCCAGGGCCTCGACCAGCTCGATCACGAAACGGAGGATCCCCGAGAGCCGGGGCATCGGCCGGTAGTACTTGACCACGAAAGCGAGTTTCGGTTTCGCGGTCCAGGGGGTCATCGATCGTCCTCTCTCCGGCTCTCCAGCTTCTTGACCCGGTAGAGGACGTTGTCGGTCAGCTTGCGGTTCGAGGCGATCGTATCGGCCAAGAGTCCGATCACCAGGATCTGGAAGCCGACGATCAAAAAGACGGCGGCAAAGATCAGGGACTGGACCTTGCCCCGTCCGCCCTCGGTGATCAGGTAGTAGAGGAACCGCCCGGAGAGGATCGTCCCGATCAGGATGGAGAAGCCTCCGATGGCCGAGAAGACCTTGAGCGGCTGGTACATCGTGTAGATCCGGACCAGGGTGGCCACCGAACGGGAGAGGTAGCCGGAGGTCGAGGTGAAGAGCCGCGACGGCCGGGTCTGGGGGTTGGTCCGGATCGGGACGTGGCCGACCGCCAGCCGGCCGGTCCCGGCCTGGATCAGGGTCTCCAGGGTGTAGGAGAAGTCGGAGACGACGTTGATCGAGAGGGCCGCCTCCCGGTTGTAGGCCCGAAAGCCGCTGGCGGCGTCGGGGACGGCGGTATGGGAGAGCTTCCGGACCACCCAGCTCCCCAGTTTCTGGAGGGTTTTCTTGACCGGGGAGAAGTGCACGATCGTCTCCACCTCCCGGTCACCGACCACGATGTCGGCCTCCCCCCGGAGGATGGGGCCGATCAGAACCGCGATATCCTCCCCCCGGTACTGGTTGTCGGCGTCGGTATTGACGATGATATCGGCGCCCCGGGCCAGGGCGGTGTCGATCCCGGCCATAAAGGCCCGGGCCAGGCCCTTGCGGTTGATGAAGCTGACAACGTGATCGGCCCCGGCTTCCCGGGCCGCCTCAATCGTGCGGTCGGTGGAGCCGTCGTCGATCACCAGAACCTCGACCCGGTCGAGCCCGGGGATTTCCCGGGGGATATCCCGGATGGTGGCGCCGATGTTCGCTTCCTCGTTGAGGCAGGGGATCTGGACGATCAGTTTCATATGAAGATTGTTCCTCGGGAAAAATTTAGATATTGAAAAAAACTTTTCCGCGGGGGCGATTAACCGGTTCGCAAGCAAGAACAGGATAAGGAGAGGGGCGGTTATTGTCAACGGCGGAGATGGGGCCGGTTAAAGCTGGCGATCTCCCCGCGGGAAGTGATATAATAGTAACAAACGGATCACGGCCTGCCGGGCCCCCCGGCCGCCAGGGAGCGAAACTATGAGACGAATCGGGAAGATGAAAAGATTTCAGCGCTGCCGGGCAATCCTAACGGTTGCCATTGCCCTGCTGCTGCCGGCGGCGGCGGCGGCGGAGGTGATCACGGTGATGACCGCCAACCTCAACTCGGGCGTGCCGCCCTCCAGCGATTGGTACCGCGAGGCCAGCCTCCGGATCTTCAAGGGGCTGCAACCGGATATCGTCCTGATCCAGGAGTTCATTGTCGATTCCGGCACCACCCGGCGGGCCTTTGTCGATCAGGCTTTCGGCGAAGACTATTACTTCTACTGCGCTCCGGAGACGGGGGGGGACTGGGCGATGCCCAACGGCGTGATCAGCCGCTGGCCGATCACGGCCCAGGGATACTGGAATGATCCGCAGGTCTCCAACCGGAATTTCGCCTGGGCGGTCATCGACCTCCCGGGGCTGGTCGATCTCCAGCTGGCGAGCGTCCACCTCAAGGCCGGGGATGAGTCCGGCGACCTGACCACCCGCCGGGCCGAGGCCGAGCTGCTGAAGACCTACGTCCAGAACAACTTCGACAACGGCCAGTACATTATCGTCGGCGGAGACTTGAACCTCCAGCAGGAGTCCGAGCCCACCCTGAATTACTTCAAGTCCTACCTCAACGCCGTCGCGCAACGCCCGGCGGACCGGAACGGAGACCGGGATACCAATTCCACCACCCCCCGGAGCAAACCCTACGACTGGATTATGCCCAACCAGCTCTTAGACGGCTACCACGCCACTCTTTACGTCGGCATCCCGGGCCAGGCCTACAGCGAAGGGATTGTCTTTGACGACCAGGTATTCGTGCCGCTCTCCGCGGTTCCTCCCATTCGCTCCGGGGATTCCCGTCTCTCCCAGTGCTACCATATGGCGGTGATGAAGGCTTTCGATATCCCGGTGACGACCCCGATCCCGACCCCGACCCCGCCGCCACCCGGCCCCCCCGTCTGCGACTCGGGCGACTATGACGGTGACGGGACTTCCGACCCCGCCGTCTTCCGCCCCGCCGCCGGCCTCTGGGCGGTGCGCGGCGTTACCCGCGCCTATTTCGGGAATTCGGGAGACCAGCCGGTCTCCGGCGACTATACCGGCGACGGGACGACCGGGATCGCGATCTTCCGCTCCTCCAGCGGTCTTTGGGCGGTCCGCGGGGCGACCCGGTTCTATTACGGCACTTCCTCCTACCTCCCGGTCCCGGGAGATTATGACGGCGACGGCGACTGCGACGCCGCCGTCTTCCGGCCGGAGAGCGGCCTCTGGGGAGTGAGGGGGCTGACCCGGTGTTACTTCGGGGGAACTGGCGATCGTCCGGTCTCCGGCGACTATACCGGTGACGGGGCGAAAGATATCGGCATCTTCCGCCCCAGCCGCGGTCTCTGGGCCTTAAGGGGGGTCAGCCGCGTCTACTTCGGGAACTCAAGCGACTGGACGGTTCCCGGCGATTACGCCGGGGACGGGAGCGCCCGGCCCGCGATCTTCCGGCCCTCCAGCGGTCTCTGGGCGGTTCGTTCCCTGACCCGGCTGTACTTCGGCGGCTCGGGTTGTTCCCCGGTCCCGGCCGCTTACTCCGGGTCGGCGGCCGACCGGTTCGCGGTTTTCCGGGGCGCGGGCGGGCTCTGGGCGGTCCGGGGGCTGACCCGAATGTATTTCGGGGGGTCCGGGGATATCCCGATCACCCGCTGACCCGATTAGTCGGGATAGGGACGAGGTGAGCAGAGTCCGCAGTTTCCGCCCGTCCCGTCCGGTCGAAATTTCTGCTTGTCTTCTTTGGGCGTTTCCGTCATAATCCAGTCCGGATATCCGGTTTTGTGTTCCGGTAACGGGCTGTTCCCCGGCCCGGCGCGGAAAGCGATTTCTTATCCATCTCCTGAACGCTGCGCAGATTTGCGGAGAATATGAACCCAGGCGAAAACACGGAGGAAAGATAAGATGAAAATATGGATAACGGCTTATCTGTTGGTCTTTGGATTGATTATCGGGCCGGGATCGCCGGCCGCCGACTTCAACGGCGACGGGACCGGCGACGCGGCGGTGTTCCGGCCTTCTTCCGGACTCTGGGCGGTACGGGGGATAACCCGCCTCTACTTCGGCGGCGCGGGCGATCAGCTTGTGCCAGGGGATTATGCGGGGGAGGTAAAGGACCGGCCGGCGATCTTCCGCTCTTCCTCCGGCCTCTGGGCGGTCAGGGGCGTAACCCGGGTATATTTCGGGAGGACGACCGACGAACCCGCCCCGGGGGATCTCAACGGCGACCGGAGGGACGAGATGGGAATCTTCCGGAAGTCCTCCGGCCTCTGGGCCTTCCGGGGGCTTTCGCGCCTCTATTTCGGCTCCTCCACCGACGAGGCGATTCCTCCCGGAAGGGGGACCCGCCGGGGTGAGTTACCGGTCACCGGCCAGACTCAGACCTGGTCGACCGGCGATGACGGCTGGATCGAGGCCGGCTCCGCCTTCTGTTTCCAGGTCTTCATCAAGGCCGGCGCTCAGATCACGCTCGACCGCAATACCGGCCTGATGTGGGCTGCGGACGGAGATTCGATGGGCTGCTTCTTCGGCGCCCAGACCGACTGGAACACGGCGATCGACTGGTGCAATAATCTCACCTTCGGGAGCTACACCGACTGGCGCCTCCCCAACGCCAAGGAATTGCAGTCGATCTGCGATTACGGAACGAGTTATCCCTCCGTCGATACGACCTATTTCCCGAACACTCCCAACCTCCGCTACTGGACTTCGAGCTCATATACAAATTATACTACCACCGCCTGGTGTTTGGCCTTTAGCTCCGGGAGAATTGAGAAGGTCCAGAAGCCATCAGCAGCTTGTTTGCGGGCCGTCCGCGGGCCGCAGTGAGTCGTTAATCGGCCGATCATTAAATCAGCGCGGACCGTTGATTCAGGGAGGAAGAATATGAAAACGTTATCATTAAATCTTGTTATTTTCTTCATCTGGTCGGCGTCTGTTCTCTCCGCCGACTTCAACGGCGACGGGATGGGGGATATCGCCGTTTTCCGGGAGACGAACGGCCTCTGGGCGGTGCGGGGCCTGACCCGGGTTTACTTCGGAGGCGCCGGGGACGCGCCCGTGCCGGGGGATTTCCGGGGGGAGGGGAAGGACCGGATAGCGATCTTCCGTCCCGCCAGCGGCCTCTGGGCGGTCCGGGGCGTGACCCGGGTCTATTTCGGCTCTTCGGGGGACAGCCCCGTCCCGGGCGATCTCAACGGCGACGGGACCGGTGACATCGCCGTCTTCCGGCCCGGCAGCGGTCTCTGGGCGGCCCGCGGCGTCACCCGATTTTATTTCGGGGGCTCCGCCGACACGGCGGTCCCGCCGGGGAAGGGGGCCGGCCCCCTTCAATGCGAGCTCAACGTCACCGGACAGACGTTCTCCTACCGGACCGGCGACGACGGAGATAGGCAGGCGGGAGCGGCCTTCGATTTCGATATCTTCACAATCAGCGGCAGCAAAATAACGGTCGACAACAACACCGGACTGATCTGGGCCTCGGACGGGACCGCCCGGGGCTGCGCCTTCGGCCAGCAGACCGACTGGGAACATGCGGTCAACTGGTGCAATAACCTCAGCTTCGCGGGAAGCAGCGACTGGAGACTGCCCAACATAAAGGAGCTGCAAACGATCGTCGACTACTCCAGGACCTATCCTTCCATTAACGAAACTTATTTCCCGAATTCGATGCAAGATAATTACTGGACATCGACCACCTTCGACATTACCCCCGCCAATGCCTGGGTGATCGAATTTGATGTCGGCGGCCCGACCTTTGACTCCCTGAAGACGACGAAAAAATATCTCCGCGCCGTGACCGGGCCCGAGCTGTGACAATCGGGAGTGGCGCTCAGGGAGCCAATCCGATGGCGCGGAGCGTTCCAAACTCTGCGCCATCGGTTTTCGCGGTCTCTATTGTTGCTGTGTTGCTCCCCTCCTATGAATAGACACATCGCCTCCGGAGAGAAAAAAAGGTAAGATCACTCCCCGAGTGATCAAAGGAGGTATGTGTTATGGAGAAGAAACCGCTCCGGACAGCCAAGAAAAAAGGTGTGAATGCTAACGCGAAACGGACCCACCTGAGAAACTGGTGTTAAAATATATGAGGATTACTCCGTTCGTTCAGGAGACGGCCAGTGCGGCGTCGACCTGGTCGATCCCGGGGGATATCCCGGATGGTGGCGCCGACGTTCGCTTCCTCGTTGAGGCAGGGGATCTGGACGATCAGTTTCATATTTTAATATATATTCAATGCTGAAGCGGTAAACGGCTTTGGCCACCGCAAGCCGAATAAAAAGTTCGCCGGGGTTTGTCAACGGTTGAGATAGCCGGTGACGCCCTCCGCGATCGCCCGGGCGGTCTGTCGGCGGACGGCGGGGTCGAGGATTTTTGCCTCGTCTTCCGGGTGGGAGAGGAAGGCGGTTTCCAGCAGCGCGGTTACCAGGTCGGTCGGGCGGATCACGGCCAGGCTCCGGCGCCGGACCCCGCTCCCCTCCCTCCCGGCCGCTTTCAGCGCCCGGTGGATATCCCCGGCCAGCTCCCGCCCTGGCGGGTGGTAGTAAAAGACGGTGTAGCCGCTCCCGGCCCGGGGGTCGCGTCCGGATCCGCCCGCGTTGTAATGGAGGGAGAGGAAGAGCCCGGCCCCCCGCCGCCGGGCGATCTCGATCCGCTCGTTGAGGGAGAGGGTTTGGTCGCCATCCCGGGTCAATATCGTCTCCACCCCGGCCTTCTCCAGTTCCGCCGCCACCGCCCGGGCCAGGGCCAGGTTGGCGTCTTTCTCGGCCACGCCGGAGGGGCTGACCGCGCCCCGCTGCTCTCCCCCGTGGCCGGGGTCGAGGCAGACCGGTCCCTCCCCGCGCCGGGGGCGGCCCCGCCAGCTCAGCCGGCAGCCCCCGGGGAGGTATTCCAGCGACCAGCGATGGCAGTCGAGCCCGCCGCGGAGGCGGAAGCGGGCGGTCCCGTCCCCGGAAGGAACGGGGAGACAGATCCCCTTCCAGTCGCCGAGGTCGATCGTCTCCGCGGCCGACACCGCGTTGTGAAAGACCACGTCCAGTTCTTCCGGGGAGAGGTAATCGACCCGGGCCGGGACCGGGGAGGCCAGGGAGAACCAGGCCCGGGATTTTTCGGCGTCAAAAGAGATGTTGCCGACCGGCACCGGATCCGCCACCCGACCCGCGAGCGGCCGGGGGAAATCTTCCCGCCGCGGAGCCTTGCCCGGTCCGGCGGCCTTCCGGCGGATCGCCAGGGGATAGACGGTCTCCCCCCTCCGGCCGAGGACGGAGACCGTGATCGTGTTCTCCCCCCCGGCCAGGGGGACCAGGGCGACAAAGGAGCCGCCGGGATAAACTTCGACCGGCTCCCCGTTGACCCGGGCTTCCCGGCCCGGTTCGATCCGGCCCGCCAGCCGGATCGCCGCCTCCGGGGTGGCCGTCATCTCCACCGGGGGAAAGGTGATCAGGAGGGCGGGTCCGTCCGCCGCTTCC
>JAVCCZ010000224.1 GCA_030765265.1 Candidatus Erginobacter occultus | reverse complement strand
GGGGCCGGGGGAAGGGGGACCAGTTCCTCCTCCGCCAACACCGAGATATCCAGGCCCAGGCTCTGGCAGCGGCGGAGAAACGAGCCGGCGGCCCCGATCAGGTTCCCCGGCTTGCGCCCCAGGCAGAGCGTCTCCAGCGCCTCCCGTTCCTCCGGAGGGCCGAGGGCGAGGGTCCGGCGAAGTTCGCCCGCCATCACCTCCTTGAGAATCCGGTCGGCCTCCTCCTCCTCCAGGACCGAAAAATCGGGGGCGATCCCCAGGTTGAGGGCGTTCTGGGCGATCAGCCGCTGGCCGAAAGAATGGATGGTGGAGATCACCGCCCCGGAGATCCGCCTCAGGAGGCTCCAGTAAAAATCGGCCCGGTCGGGGTCGCGGTCGAGCTGCCGCTCGATGGCGGCGGTGATCCGGCAGCGCATCTCGGAGGCGGCGTTGCGGGCGAAGGTCAGCATCAGGATCTCTTCGCAGGGGACCCGGTCCCCTCCGGGGAAGACCGCCCCCGCCGCCAGCGGGCCCAGCTCTTCCTCCGGGTAGGGCCGACCCAGGATCAGGGCGGTGTAGAACGAGGTCACCTGGTGGGTCTTCCCGGTCCCGGCGGAAGCGATGAACCGGATCGAGCCGGCCGGGACGCTATTTCTCTTCTCACTCATCCTCTCCCCCTTCCCGGGCCGCCAGGACCCCGGGGTCGTAACGGCAGAGGTGCCGGTAACGGCAGTAGCTCTCGCACCCGGCCGGATCGACCAGGAACTTTCCGGCTCGCAACCGGGCCAGCCCCCGGAAGACCGCCGCCCGCAAGGGGTCGAGCAGGCCCGCTGCCGGGTCGGCGGCCAGCGCTCCCCACTGCTCCGGGGTCAGGGGTTCCTTCTCCAGGCCGATCCAGTGATTGACCGCCGCCCGGGAGAGGTCCTTTTTCGACTGGCTGTAGGAGAGATACTGCATAATCACCGCCGGGCCGTTCCCGAAGAAATCGCGGGCGGCCAGTCCGTAAACCGGGAGCTGACAGTTAAGCCCGGCGGCGATCTCCCCCCCCAGACCGCTCGCGGTCAGGCCGGCCTTGGAGGCGCCCTTGTAATCGATCACCGCCAGCGCTTCCAGCTTCCGGCCGGCGAAGATCAGGTCCACCCGGTCGATCTTCCCCCGAACGGCGATCCGACGGCCCGGGTCTCCCGGGTCGGCCAGGAAGACCGGGGGGATAGGGTTCTCCTTCCCCCCGAAGGCAAACTCGATCAGGCCGGTCGCCCGGATCAGCCCGTCCCGGCCGGAAAGCCGGGGGTGATTCCGGTACCCCGGGGGGAGGAAATTGAGAGCGACGATCCTCCTCACGGCGTGGACGATCCGGCGGCGTTCCACCCCCAGCTGTTCCTTCACCCCCAGCCGCCAGTTCTCGGTTTCGGCCCGGTCGAGGATCCTTTCGGCCAGCTCGGAGAAAAACTCCAGGTAGAGTCCGGCCTCCTCCAGGGATGCCGGTTCGATCAGGGCCAGGGGGAGGACATCGCCTTCCGGGCGATCCCCCCGGACCAGCGCCCACCCCTCCCCCTCCCGGAGAGCCCAGGCCGGGGAACGGAGAAAGCGGTACTTCTCTTCCAGTTCCCGGATCCGCTCCGGGGAAGGCGCCCGATCCCCGGGCCGGAGATGGGCGAACCCCCGTTCGAGGATGGCGTGGACGGCGGAACCGTAATCGAGCGGGCTCGGCTCCAGCTCGTTGGTCTCCACCTCCTCAAGCCGGAAGATCCGCTCCAGGTAGAAGGCGTAGGGACAGCGGACCAGGGTGTTGAGTTCGCTGACGCTGAACTCCTCCCCGTCCGGTCCGGGGGGGGCCATTACTCCGAGGTCGCCGCTGTAGCGGGCCTCTTCGGGGAGGTAAACCGCCGGCGGCGAACTCTCCCCCGCCGCCGCCTGCCGCCGGAAAAAATCGCTCCGCCATCTCTCCACCCGGAGCCCGCGGGCGCAGTTCTTCTCGGCCGTTCCCGGCTCTCCTTCCTCTCCCCCCGCCGTCTCCGGCCGGCGGACCAGCGCCCGCCGCCGCTCGGCGGCGGTCACCGCCAGCTCTAACGGGACCGTCCCGGCAAAGGACTCCCCGGGGAAGGGCGACCTCTCCCCGGGGTGGAGACCGGGCAACCGCTGCTTGAGCCAGTGCTCGGCCAGGTACCCGGTCCCGGACTCCACCCGGTAGCGGTCGTAGGGGTCGGGGGGGAGCGGGGGAAGTTCGTCCCGGAAGGCCGGCCAGCCGGCCAGCCGCCAGAGGGTGGAGTAAAAGACCGAGGGGACCACCTCCCGTCCCTGCTCGTCGCGGGCGGCGGCGGAGACCACGATCCGCTCGGAGGCGGCGGCCAGGGTGGTCAGGAAGAGGAGGTTCTCCTGGCCGGACCGGCCCCGGGAAGCGGCCAGGGCGGTCGCCGGGAGATCCTTTCCCAGCCGATCGCGGAACTTCTCCAGCTCCCGGTCGGAGAAGATCGGGCTCTCCAGGGGGAGCCGGGGGAAGCTGCCGGAGGTGAGGTCGGCGACGATCACCAGCTTGAACTTCAGCCCCCCGATATCGTGAGGACTGAGAATCCAGACCCCGGATTCGTCGGGGGGGAGCGGGAAGACATCCAGCCCCTCCAGCCCCCGGGAGACCAGCCGGGATATCTCCTCCCAGGAGACCGGGCGGCCGGCGGGGGAGTAATCCTTGAGCAGCTCCAGGGTTCTCCGGGCCGCCCCGTAGGCCCGGCCGTTGAAGAGGTAGCCCCAGCGGCCGTCGGCCGATCCCTCGGTCTCGGAGGCCAGCTCCCCCACCCGCCGGGGGATCTCGAACTCTTCCTCCAGCCGCCTCAGGAGATCGGAGATCCCCTCCCCCGCCGTCCCCGGGGAGTCCGGCCCCCGGGCCCGGCGCCAGGCCCGCTCCGCCGCCGCGATCATTTCTTCCGGCTTCGCCCCCTCCGGGGGCCGGCGGCGGTAATAGGCGGCGAGCCGCGCCCGCAGTTCCCGGTCCGAAGCGATCTCCGGCTCCACCCCGGAGCGGCGGATATCGTCGGCCAGGCGGGCGGCCGGTATTCCATCCCCCCAGCCGGGCCAGGGGCTCTCCAGGAGGGCGCAGAAGGCATCCCGGGAGCCGGTGGCCGAGAGTTCGAGCAGGCGGAGCGCCACCTTGACCACCGGGGAGGAGAGGACCGGGAGCCCACGGCGGAAGTTGAAGGGAATCCCGAACCGGGGAAAGACCGAGCGGATGGCGTCGGCGTAGGGGCCGAGGTCACGGGCGGCCAGGCAGATCTCCTCCGGGCGGAGCGGGTCCGCCTTCCGCCGGGTCTCCCAGACGATCCTCCGCGCCAGGTCCTCCACCTCCCCGTAACGCCCCACCGAACTGGAGAAGGCGATGTGAAAGCGGCCGGGGCCGGCCAGGTTGGGGTCGCACATCGCGTACCCCTCCCGGATCCGGTCGAGGGCCTCCCGGGTCGAGCGCTCGAAGTGGGAAAAATCGCTCTCCTCCTCCCGCCCGAAGATCAGCTTCCCCGTCCCCGTCATCAGTTCCCGGCCCCACCAGTCCTGCTCGTGGGACTCGAGGATGTGGCTGACCGTGACCGGGACCGGGTCGGGTTCCGCCTCCAGCGTCCGGATCACCAGCTCCACGAACGGCCCCACCCAGCGCACCCCGGCCAGGGTGACCGACCCGGCCGGACGGAGAAAAGACGGCCAGGCGTCCCTCCCGGAGCCGAGGAGGCGGAGAGTCGCGGCGTTGATCCGGGCCGGGTCGGCCACCCCCAGCTCCCGGCAGACTTCCCGGTAAACCCGGTAGAGGGCGGCCAGTTCCCGGTTCTTCGCCGAATCAAGATCGGCGGCCAGCAGATCGAGCAGCGCCTCCGCCTGCCCGGCCAGTGGGGAGAGATAGGCGATCAGCTGCTCCAGGGTCTCCTCCAGCCCCTTCCGGGAGAGTCGGCCGAGGACGGCCGGGGCGAGTGGCGGATCAGAGGAGAACCGCTCCGCGGCCTCGACCACCGCGATCCCTCCCTTGAGGTCGTCGATCCGGTCCAGCGGCCGACCGGATTCGTCCTTCAGCAGTCCCGCCAGCCGGGCCGCCTCCTCGCAGCCGCCGAGAAAAGCCGAAAGCGAGATCCGCCCCCGCCCGTCAAAGAAGGGATCTTTTTCCAGAGCCCGCCGCTGGAGCTGCCGCAGCGCCCGGGAAGTGGGATAGATAACAAGTTTCCTGGCC
>JAVCCZ010000148.1 GCA_030765265.1 Candidatus Erginobacter occultus | reverse complement strand
TATGCGGTATTAGCGTCTCTTTCGAAACGTTATTCCCCAGTCAAGGGCAGATTGCTTACGCGTTACTCACCCGTTCGCCACTGTCCTCCCGATCCCTTCGGCCGAAGCTTCCGTTCACGGGATTCTCGTTCGACTTGCATGCCTAATCCACGCCGCCAGCGTTCGTTCTGAGCCAGGATCAAACTCTCAATCATTGATTAAGACTTGATCCGGCTATCGTACTGGAGCCCATCTTACCATTCAATTTTCAAAGAACAAAAAAAGCGCATCCGCAGACGCGCTTAAACCTGCAGAAGATTAGGTTGTCGACTTAGATGTTAAGGACTACCTGATCTCATCGTGACCAATGTACTACCCCACCCATAGTAAGTCAAGAGAAAATATTAATTATTTTTCCGCCCGCCGGAGAGCCGGGTCCGGCGGAATTTCCGCTTCCCCAATTTCAAGACTCCGTTATCTTTGACTCGCACCAAAGCCCCGTGTTCATTGACCTTTTCGCCATCGTAGCTGACCGCGCCCTCGGCGATCTTCCTCCGGGCCTCGGCGTTGCTGGGGACGAGACCGGCCAGGCGAAGCAGGTCGATGATCGGGATGGTTCCCCCGGAAAGCGCTTCTTCGCCGACCTCGACCTCCGGCATCCGTTCGGGGACTTCCTTCTTCTGGTGGACCTCTTCGAAGTAGTCCCGGGCGGCCGCGGCCTGGCCGGGATCGGAGAACCGGGCGGCCAGCTCGTAGGCCAGCTTCTTCTTCCAGACGATCGGGTTGGTTCCCCGGCGGCACTCTTCGCGGCCGGCCGCGATCTCCGGGGCGGAAAGCCGGGAGAGTAATTCGTAATACCGCCACATCAGCTCGTCGGAGACGGACATCACCTTCCCGAAGATATCCCGGGGAGGCTCGCTGACACCGATATAGTTGCCCAGCGACTTGGACATCTTCTGGACCCCGTCGGTCCCTTCCAATAGCGGCAGGGTAACGATCGCCTGGGGCGGCTGGCCGTACTCCCGCTGGATCTCCCGGGCGAGAAGAAGGTTGAAGGTCTGGTCGGTCCCCCCGAGTTCGACGTCGGCCCGGACCATCACCGAGTCATATCCCTGCATCAGGGGGTAGAGAAACTCGAGGACGGAGATCGGCTTGCCCTCCCGGTAGCGCTTGGCGAAATCGTCCCGCTCCAGCATCCGGGCCACCGTGGCCCGGGAGGCGAGATCGACAATCTCGGGGAAGCGCATCGGGGAGAGCCAGTGGCTGTTATAGACCACCTCGGTCCGCTCCCGGTCGAGGATCTTGAAGACCTGATCCTGGTAGGTGAGGGCGTTCTCCTTCACCTCCTGGGGGGAGAGGCGGCGGCGGGTCTTGGAGCGCCCGGAGGGGTCGCCGACCAGGGCGGTGAAATCCCCGATAATGAAGACCACCAGGTGGCCAAGGTCCTGGAACTGTCTCAGCTTCCCCAGGGGCACGGTGTGGCCGAGATGAATATCGGGTGCCGAGGGGTCGGCCCCGTATTTCACCCGCAGGGGACGGGATTCGGCGATCGCCGCCCGGAGCCGGGCTTCCAGTTCCGCTTCGGGGACGATCGCCACCGCTCCCCGCCGGATAACCTCCATCTGTTGGGCGACCGGATCTTTTGCCATCGGGGAAACCCTAAGGAGCGGTTAAGCCTTGTCCTCTTCCTCCCCTTCGGGGGGAGAATCGCTGAGCGCCTCTTCGAGCTTCTCCAATCCGTCCTTGAGGCGGGTGTCGATATCCACCACCGGTGGCGGCGGGGGGACCTCCCCTTTCTCAGGGGGCAGGTCTTCCACCCCCTTGCCGAGGATGACGTTCTTGATGCTGAGCCCGATCCGCCGATCCGCCTGATCCACCTTGATTACCTGGGCCCGGACGGTGTCTCCTTCAGAGATGACGTCCTTGAGATCGGAGAACTGCCGGTCGCTGACCTGGGAGATATGGACCAGACCTTCGACCCCGGAGTCGAGTTCGACAAAGGCGCCGAAGCCGGTCAGCTTGGTAACCTTCCCCTCGACAATATCCCCGGGGGTATAGCGGGAGGCCACTTCCCGCCAGGGATCGGCCTCCAGCTGCTTGGTTCCCAGCGAGATCTTCTTGTTGGCGGGATCGATGGCCAAAACCAGAGCCTCGATCTTGTCGCCCCGCTTGAAGAGCTGGGAGGGGTGGGCGATCTTCTTGGTCCAGGACATATCGGAGACGTGGATCAAGCCGTCGATCCCTTCCTCGACCTCGAGGAAAGCCCCGTAGGAGGTCATATTCCGGACCTTGCCCTTGACCACGGTCCCGACCGGAAACTTGTCGGCGACCTTGGTCCAGGGGTTGGCCTCCAACTGCTTGATCCCCAGCGAAATCTTTTCCTCTTCGGGTTGGGAGCGGAGAATCACGATCTCGACCACGTCCCCGATGGCCAGGATCTCGGTGGGGTGGTTGATCTTCCGGGTCCAGGAAAGCTCCGAGATATGGCAGAGGCCCTCGACCCCGTCTTCGAGTTCGATGAAGGCGCCGTAGGGCATAATGTTGACCACCCGGCCCTGGCACTTCATCCCCGAGGGGTACTTCTCACCCACCGACTCCCAGGGGTTGGCGGATTTCTGCTTCAACCCCAGGGAGACCCGCTGCCGGTCCTTGTCGTATTTGAGGATCTTGACATCGACCTCGTCGCCGACCGCCAGCAGTTCCGAGGGGTGGCTGATCCTCCCCCAGGACATATCGGTGATATGGAGGAGCCCGTCGAGACCGCCGAGGTCGATGAAGACCCCGAAGTCGGTGATGTTCTTGACCACACCCGAGCGGAGGTCGCCTTCCTTGATCTCGGACAGCAGCTGCTCCCGGGCCTCCTTGCGCGCCTCTTCCAAAAGTTCCCGGCGGGAGAGGACGATGTTGCGCCGCCGCTCGTTGATCTTGATGATCTTGAACTCGTGTTCCTGGCCGATCAGCGCGTCCTTGTCCTTAATATACTGGATATCGATCTGGGAGGCGGGAAGGAAGGCGGGAAGCCCGATATCGACCATCATCCCCCCCTTGACCCGCTGGGAGATTGTCCCGATAATGGTATCGCCCTCCTGGTACTGGGAGATGATCCGCTCCCAGTTTTTCAACTTGTCGGCTTTCTCCTTGGAGATGCAGACCATCCCGTCGCGGTCTTCCATCCGTTCCAGAAGGACATCGATGGTATCGCCGGTCTGGAGACTGGTCTCGCTCTCGAACTCGTTCAAGGGGATCAGGCCTTCCGACTTGTAGCCGATATCGACGACCACGTAGTCGGAGCGGATCCCGTAGATTTTCCCGGTGACGATCTTGCCCTCTTCCAGGTGCTGCATCGTGGCGTTGACCATCTCCGCCAGTTCTTCGCTGGTCACCGTATCTTCCCCGGCGGCCGGTTCTTCCCGGGAAAGGGTCTCTTCCCCGGCCAGGTTTTCATCCGGGGTCACGACCTCTTCCGGGGTAATCGATTCTTCCCGGTCGGGGGTCGGTTCGAGTTGGTTTTCCTGGTTGATAAGTTCCGTCATTTTCAAGATTCCTCTTTCTGGTGGCGAGCGCCTGGTTCGGCGAGCGCCGGGGTTGGGCGGACCGGGGCGGTCCGCGGGTTAACGTTTCAAAATTGGGGCGGAGAATACCATTGGTCCGGGGCGGGGTCAACAGGTAATCGGTTGCAGGGGGACAGATCAGGACAGGAAGGACTTCAAGGAAGAGCGGGGCCGGGGCAGGCCTTCGATCCCGATAGCGATCCCGATGGCGATTGTTGCTCCCCGGATTAAGTTGTTTTGATATAGGAGATGATCTTATTCAGGTTAGTCTCAATATCCTCGGTATCCCCGGTATCGATGACGATCCCGTCGGGGGCGAGGCGCAGCGCCCCGACCGGGCGGGAGCGGTCGGCGTGATCCCTCTTTTCCAGGTCGTCCCGGACCTCGCCTTGGGAAATCTTCACCCCTTTCTTCTCGAATTCCCGAAAACGGCGCTCGGTCCTGACCTCGAGCGGGGCATCGACGAAAAACTTGTAGTCGGCCTGGGGGAAGACTACGGTCCCGGTATCCCGGCCCTCGGCGACCACCGAGCGGGATGCGGCGATCCGCCGCTGTTCGGCGACCAGGTGCCGGCGTACCTCGGGGAGGTCGGCGAGAAACTTGACCGCGTTGGTCACTTCCGGGGTCCGGATCACCTCGGTCACCTCCTGCCCGTCGGCAAAAACCTTTGTCCCCTCCTCCCCTCTTCTCAGCCGGATCTCGGTTTTCCCCGCCAGTTCGATCAGACCCTCCCGGTCGGAGAGATCGACCGGGGAGCGGAGCGCCTTCCAGGTCACCGCCCGGTACATCGCCCCGGTGTCGAGGTAGATGAAACCGAGCCGTTCCGCCAGCCGTTTGGCGATGGTCGACTTGCCCGACCCGCAGGTCCCGTCCATCGTGATCACCAGGTTCGTGGCATTATTCATCGAGTTTTTTTCTCCTCATCGCGGCTTTCCGCAGCCACTGGCCGATCCGGGCCGGGTCGCCGGACTTGACGTGCTGCTTGACCAGCATCAGGTTCTCCATTATCCCCTCGATCTGGGAGAGGATCTCCCGGCGGTTTTCGGTCACGATCTCCGCCCAGAGAGCCGGACTGGCCCCGGCGATCCGGGTGGTGTCCTTGAGCCCGGTGCCTCCGAAAGCGAGCAGCTTCTCGTCCCCGATCTGGTTGATCAGGGCCGCCGCCACCAGGTGGGGGAGGTGGCTGACGGCGGCCACCACCCGGTCGTGGCGGGCGGGGGCCATTGAAACCACCGACATCCCCAGGGCCTGCCAGAGCTTCTGGATCCCGGAGAGGGCGGTTTTTTTCGTCCCGGCCACCGGGGTGATCAGGCAGAGCTGATTCTGATAGAGATCGGGCCGGGCGGCGGCCGCCCCGGTCCGCTCGGAGCCGCAGAGGGGGTGGGAACTGACGTAGGAACGGCGGGGCGGGGTCAGCCCGGTCAAGGTCTCGACCAACTTCCCCTTGACCGAGACCAGGTCGGTGATCCGGCAGCCGGGAGGGGTCTGGGGTAACCATTCCCCGGCCAGCTTGGCGGTTACCTCCCCGGGGGTGGCGAAGACCAGGAGGTTACAGCCGGCCAGGGCCTCGGCCCGGTCCCGGGTCCCCCGGTCGATCGCTCCCAGGTCCGCCGCCTCGTCGAGCCGGCCCTGGTTTCTCCCCCAGCCGACCACCTCTTTCGCCAATCCCTTCCCCTTCAGGGCCATCCCCAGCGAAGCCCCCATCAGGCCGACCCCGACGATGGTGACTTTCTCGTAATAATGTCCGGCTGTCATTTCTCCTCGATGCTCTCCTCGATCCTGGTCCCGAAGTGGCGGCCGCCGGAGGAGAAGTGGGCCAGGACCTCGTCCCCCTTCTTCAACACGGCCACCGAGAGCGGCTTCCCCCGGGGGCGGACCAGCCGGATGGTCTCGGCGTTCTGGAGGATCAGGCTGACTTCCTTCTTCCCGCTCTTCCCCCGGACCAACAGCATCGGGCGTTTTTCCACCTTGGCCCGGCCGACAATCGCCGTCCGGGTTTCCCCCCGAAAACCGACCGGCATCACCTCGTCGGCGATCTTCAGCTCGGAGAGGTAACAGGTCCTCCCCCCCGGCAGCAGGGTATAGGCGTGGACCCCCCCGGCGTTGACCCGGAAGGGGCGGGGGGCGACGTAGGGGGTCTCGACCGTTTCGGCGTGGACCAGGAAGAAGGCAGAACCGGTGTTGCCGATCAGCATCCCCTCCCCCGGACCGAATACGCTGCAGGTATCGACGCAGACCCGGTCGCCCATCCCCAGTTCCCGGATCGAAGTGATCTTGACCGGGGTTAATTCCAGCTTCTCCCGGCCGCTCTTGACCAGCCGGACGATCTCGCCGATCACCCCGGTCGAGCGGCTTCTCACCACCACCCCCGACACCCCCTTCTCCAGGATTCCCAGGGCGGTCCGGGCGGCGGGGAGGGTCTCCACCACCGCCATCACCTTGCCCGAGCGGGCGATGATGTTCTCCAGGGGGATGATCTTCCAATCCCGGCCGGAGACGATCACCGTCCGGTTTTTTCCCCGGGCGATAATCTCTTCCTGATCGGCGAGGCCGGTGATCTCGATCTCCTCCACGTCCCGCCCCAGCTTCAGGTCGCCGTCCCCGGCCACCGTCCGCAGCCGGCCCAGTTCCCGGACCGCCGCCGTCTTCCCCCCGGGGACGATGACCGCGTCGGCCCCGCTTTCCAGCGCGCTTAAGACCAGCTTCTTCGACCAGGGACGGCAGTCAACCCAGACCTGTTTCGCTTCACTCATCTTTCTTCTTCTCGGCTTTTAGAAATTCCATCGCCTCGCCGATCTCCCGGTCTTCGTGGACCAGGAGATCGATCGCCTTGATGATCGCGATCGGATCGATATGTTGGAAGACGTTCCTCCCGATCGAGACCCCACAGCTGCCGGCCCGGAGCGATTCCTTGACCATTGTCAGAAGCTCCCCGTCGGTCTCCATCTTCTCCCCCCCGGCGATCACCACCGGGACCGGGCAGCCGGCGATCACCTCCCGGAAACTGTCGACGGTACCGGTGTAATTAACCTTCACGATATCGGCTCCCAGTTCGGCCCCCACCCGGGCGGCGTGCTTGACGTAACGGACGTTGAACTGGTCCTCGATCCCCTCCCCCCGGGTATAGATCATCGCCAGCAGGGGCATCCCGAAGTCCCGGCAATGCCTGGCCACCTCCCCCAGAAGAGCAAGCATCCGGCTGTCGGTGGGGGCGCCCAGGTTGACGTGAATCGAGACCGCGTCGGCCCCCAGCCGGACCGCCTCTTCCACCGTGCAGACCAGGACCTTGTCGTGGGGATCGGGACTGAGCACCGTGCTCGCCGAGAGGTGGACGATCAGGCCGACGTCCTTACCCCGGCCCCGGTGCCCGGCCTTGACCATCCCCTTATGCATAATAATGGCGTTGGCCCCGCCGTTGACCGCCCCGTCGATCGCCCGGCTCATATCGGTCAGGCCGGGGATCGGGCCCAGGGTGATCCCGTGGTCCATCGGGACGATGATCGTCCGGCCCGAGTTCCGGTTCATTATCCTTTCCAGTCGTATTTCCTTGCCGACCATTGCCTCTCTCCTTAATCCACTAATTGACATTTATAGCTTTTAAATCCCCCACCTCGGCCCCTTTTTTTTATCCACTAATTACACCAATGAACACTAATTAATTTTTCGCCCCCCCCCTGCCTCGCCCCCTTTTATTAACCACGAATCTCCACCAATCTCCGCGAATGTGGAAGATAATCGCTATCGCTATCGGGATCGCTATCGGGATCGATTCCCCCCCACCTCGGCCCCTTTTTTTTCCACTAATTACACCAATGAACACTAATTAATTTTTTGCCCCCCCGCCTCGCCCCCTTTTATTAACCACGAATCTCCGCCAATCTCCGCGAATGTGGAAGATAATCGCTATCGCTATCCCGCCTCCCCGACCGGGTAGGAGCCGAGGATTTTTACAAACTTGGCCTGGCTCTCCAGTTCCTCCAGGGCGGCTTTAACCTTCTTCGAATTCCGATGCCCCTCCAGGTCGACGAAGAAGTAATACTCCCAGGCTTTCTTCTTCGAGGGCCTCGACTCGATCTTGGTCAGGTTGATCCCCCGGGACTTGAAGGCGTTGAGGGCATCATGGAGCGAACCGGCCCGGTGGGGCAGAGAGAAGAGGAGCGAGGTGCGGTCCCGGCCGCTGGGCGGGGAGGCACGCTTCCCGATCACCAGGAATCGGGTGATGTTGCCGGCGCTGTCCTCGATGTTCCGCCGCCGGATCTTCAAGCCGTAGATGGCGGCGGCGAGTTTCCCGGCCAGGGCCCCGGTCTTTTGACCGGCGGCGGCCAGTTCGGCCGCCCGGGCGGTGCTGGCGGCTTCCCGGAGCTCGACTCCGGCCAGTTGCTGTTGAATAAAGCCCCGGCACTGGCCGAAAACCTGGGGGTGGGAATAGACCACCTTGATCTCCGGGAGGGGGGAGTTAGAGAGGAGGCAATGGGAGACCCGGAGGAAAATCTCCGAGCAGACCTGGAGCGGGGAATCGAGGAGCATATCCAGGGTATAGGTGACCGCGCCCTCCAGTGAATTTTCGATCGGGACCACCCCGAACTCGACCGCCGAAGTCTCGACGTCCCGGAAGACCCCGGCGATGCTCTCGGAAGGGATATATTCGGCCCCGGCCCCGAACTTCTCCCGGGCAGCGGCGTGGGTGAAGGTCGCTTCGGGGCCGAGATAGGCGATCCGGAGAGGGCCGGCCAACGAACGGCCGGCGGAGAGAATCTCCCGATAGACGTTGCGCAAAACGCGATCGTCCAGGGGTCCGGGGTTGAGGCGGCCGACCCGGCGCAGGGTCTTTTCTTCCGCCGCCGGGCTGTAGCCGGCGGCCCGGTTCCCCTTCCCCGCGGTGGGGATGGCGGCCAGGCGGCTTCTCCGGTTGACCAGGGCGATCAGCTTTTTGTCGATCGCCTCGATCTTCTCCCGTCGTTCTTTGGCGTTCATCAAGTTTTCTCCTCCCCGGTTCCCGTCTCCGCTTCGGCGGCCTCGTCGGCAGGGGCGCCGGCGGGGGCGGCCGAGAGCATCTTCTTCCCGGTCGGCTTTTCCCGCGAACCCAGCGGGGGCAGATCGGAGAGCGACCCGAGCCCGAAGTGTTCGAGGAATTTCCGGCAGGTCCGGTAAAGATAGGGCCTCCCCACCACGTCTTTCTGGCCGGCGATTTTTATCAGTTCCCGTTCGAGGAGACTCTTCAGGAGCCCGTCCACCGCCACCCCCCGGATGGCCTCGATCTCCGCCCGGGTGACCGGCTGTTTATAGGCGATGATCGCCAGGGTCTCCAGTGCCGGCTTGGAAAGAAAGACGCTCCGGCGGGTCTGGTAGAGCTTCCTGATCCAGGAAGCGTAAATCTCCCGGGTCCGGAGCTGGTAGCCCTCGGCCACCTGGCGGATGGTGAAGCTTCTCTCCTCGTCCTCGTATTCCCGCGCCAGTTCGACCAGGGCGTCCTTGACCCGCTC
>JAVCCZ010000156.1 GCA_030765265.1 Candidatus Erginobacter occultus | reverse complement strand
GTTCGCCCCGTGGGCTAAAAACCCGTCCCGCAGTTTAGTCCGTCCCCCGCGTTTAAGCAAACTGATCTCTCCAGATTGCTGGAGACGACCGAATAGCAGGCTGCACGATCTCGGCGATCGAGATTCAATACTGCAAAAATTATGAGCTTGACTGGCCCCGTACATAGCAGGGGGCGGCACAAGAGACTTCACAACTGGTTATGGCCCGGAAGAAAGTAAAATTTACCAAGGGGGAGCTGAAGAAGCAGCGCGACGCCCGGGAACGGTTCGAGCGCTACCTCCCCACCCTCCAGCTCAAGCAGCAGCAGCTCCAGATGGAGGTCCGCCGGATCGACGCCCTCCTCTACAAGAAAGAGGTGGAGATCGAGCGGGTGAAGGAGGATATGGACTCCTGGGTCGGGATCCTCGGCTACACCGACTTCGACCTCTCCCCCTGGGTCCGCCCGAAGGAAGCGAAAACCCGGACCGAAAATATCGCCGGGGTCACGATCCCGGTCCTCGATCGGGTGGAGTTCGCCCCCGTCGATTACGATCTCTATTCCACTCCCCTCTGGGCCGACCTGGCGGTGGAGAAGATTCGGAAGCTGTCCGAGCTGCTGACCGAGGTAGAGATTCTCCGCGAGCAGTACCGTCTCCTCAACCGGGAACTGAGGATCACGATGCAGCGGGTCAACCTCTTCGAGAAGGTGATGATCCCCGAGGCCCGGGAGAACATCCGGATCATCCGGATTTACCTCGGGGACCAGGATACCAACGCCGTCTGCCGCTCCAAGATCGCCAAGAGAAAAATCGAAACCGCCCAGGCCGCATAATACGATGATCGTCAAGATGAAGAAAATCACCGTCGTGGTCCAGGAAAAGGACCGCGCGGAGACCCTGGACAGCCTCTCCGGCCTCGGCCTGGTCCACGTCGAACATCTCCGGGAGCCGGCCGGCCGGTCCCTGGAGGAGGCCCAGGCGCGCCTCCAGGCGGCAAAAAAGACCCTGGCCGCCCTCCCCCCGGAAGCGGAAGGCGCCGGGGAGCCGCCGCCGATGGAGTTGGATGAGGTGATCGCCCGGGTGTCGGAGCTGAAAGAGGAACAGGCCCGGCTGCGGGACCGGGCGGAGAAGAACCGCCGGCTGGTCGAGGAGTGGGAGGTCTGGGGAGATTTCGACCCGGGGCTGTTACGGGGCCTGAATGGGAAGGGGATCTGGGTTTACCTGACCGTTCTTCCGGAGCGGAAGCTGGACGATCTTCCCGGGGATGTCGGGGTTAAGATCCTGGCGAAGAAAGGCGGGATGGTATACTGCGGGATCATCTCCCGGGGGATGAAGTATTTTAACTTCAAGACCCGCGAACTCCCGTCAAAGCGGCTCTCGGAGATGATCCGGGATGGCGAGGAGATCGCCAGGTCGGCCCGGGAGGTAAACGAAGAACTCAGCCGTCTGGCCCGTCTCCGTCCTCTCCTGGAACAAGAGGAGGAACACCGGAGCCGGGAGCTGGAGTTCGAGGAGGCGAGATCGGGGATGGAGGGGACGGGCAAGCTGGCTTACCTGAGGGGCTACTGTCCCCTCCCCGAGCTGGCCGAGCTGGAAGCGGCGGCCCGGCGCAACCACTTGGGGCTGCTGATGGAAGAGCCGTCTCCCGAAGACGAGCCTCCGACCCTGATCACCAACCCCCGCTGGGTGAAGATCATCGAACCGGTCTTCAAGCTGATCGACACCGTCCCCGGCTACCGGGAGATCGACTCCAGCTTCGTCTTCCTGGTCTTCTTCTCCCTCTTCTTCGCGATGCTGATCGGCGACGCCGCCTATGGTCTGATCTTCTTCGCCATCACCGCCCTGGTCCACTGGAAGTTCGGCCGCCGGATGGCCGACAAGAAGTTTCTCTTCCTCCTCTACCTTTTAAGCGGGGCGACGATCGTCTGGGGGATACTCACCGGAACGGTCTTCGGCCAGGCCTGGCTCCCGCCGACCGTGACCGGGCTCGTCCCCTGGCTGAGGGAGAGGAACAACGTGATCTGGCTCTGCTTCCTGATCGGGGCGGTCCAGCTCTCGATCGCCCATCTCTGGAGGTTGATCCGGAAAGCCCCCTCCGTCCTTGCCCTGGCCGACCTCGGCTGGATAATGATCATCTGGACGATGTTCTTCGTCGCCGGGATGTTTATCCTCAAGAATCCCTTCCCCACCTTCGCCGGCGTCCTCGGGGCGGCGGGGCTTCTTCTGGTGATCGTCTTCTCGATCCACCCCCGGCAGTTTTTCCGGGAGCTGGTCCCGAGAAACTTCGCCCTCTTCCTGAACGTGATCAGCAGCTTCGCCGACGTTGTCTCCTACATCCGACTCTTCGCCGTCGGCCTGGCCACCGTGGCCATCGCCGACGCTTTCAACAATATGGCCGCCTCGCTGGGGTGGTCTTCCGTTCTGGCCGGCTTCTTCGCCGCCGTCATCCTCCTCTTTGGCCACTCCCTGAATATGGCCCTGGGCGGGATGGCGATCCTGGTCCACGGGGTCCGGCTCAACGTCCTGGAATTCTCCGGCCACCTCGGCAACGAGTGGACCGGGCGGCCATTCAAACCTTTTCAGGGAGCCAAATCCGGCAATAACAATCAATAAGGAGGAAGCAGAAAATGGAGACATCAACCTTGATGCAGTTTCAGGACCTCGGCGTCGCCGCGGTCCTCGCCCTGGCCGCGGTCGGTTCCGCCCTGGGCACCGGGATCGCCGGGATGGCGGCGATCGGGGCCTGGAAGAAATGTTTCGCCCAGAACAAGGCGGCGCCCTTTATGCTCACCGTCTTCGTCGGCGCGCCCCTCTCCCAGACGATCTACGGGATGATCGTTCAGGGCGAGCTGGCGGCCAAGGTCGCCGAGGGTAACTTTTTCTGGGGAACGGGTATCCTGGCCGGCCTGGCGATCGGGATGTCGGCCCTGATGCAGGGTAAGGCCGGGGCCGGCGGTTCGGACGCCCTGGCTGAGACCGGGAAGGGCTTCGGGAACTACATTATGGTTCTCGGCGTGATCGAGACCGTGGCCCTCTTCGTAATGGTCTTCACGATGATGGCCGTGGGCTGACCGGCGGTCCCGGGAGAAAGGCTCGGGAAGTCATACCCTCAATCGGCTGCAGGCTACCCGGGTAGTGTTAATAATATACTATAGTAGCATAAAGTATATTAATTAATGGTCGGCAATCTCAGCCCGCGGCTTGAATTAAGGCTGCTTTAACTATGTTCGGAAAATCCGGCGGGAATCTTCACCCGGCGATCGCGGCCGCCGCGATCGCCGGGGTTTTTTTCCTCTTCGGCCTGGTCACCATCGATGATTTCGGGGTCACCTGGGACGAACCGCTCCATTTTGCCGCCGGCGACCTTTTCCTCGACCGGATTCTCGACCCGGAAAAGCCGGTTTCAATTTCAGATCAGGAATTTGAAGAGGATATTCGATATTACGGTCCATTTTTCGATATCTGGGGGTCGCTGAATCACCGCCTTTTCACCCTCCGGCTCGGTCTGCTAAAGGAAGACAACGCCCGCCACCTCCACCTCCTCCTCGCCGGCGGACTGACCATCTTCTTTACCAGTCTTCTCGCCGGAGAGGTCTTCTCGACCAGGGTCGGGATTTTTTCCGGCCTCTTTCTGGCCGCCTTTCCCCGCTTCGTCGGTCACTCCTTCAATAACCCCAAGGATATCCCCTTGGCCCTGGTCTTTATCCTCTGCCTCTGGTTCACCTACCGGAGGCTGATCACCGGCAGACGGGGTTACAGTCTCCTGCTCCTTTTGGCCGGGGGTATCGGTTTCGCTACCCGGATCCAATATCTTATAGCCCCAGTATTGTTATTAATACTAACGATAGTATATAATAGTATAATTAGCCGTCCCGGTAAGTCATTTTGGTCGAAGATTGCCGGTTGCTGGGATATCCCCCTGGCGCTTCTCCTGACCATCCCCCTGGGGATGCTCTTCTGGCCCTATTTCTGGACCTCACCCCTGGAAAAATTCCAGTCAATGCTCGATTTTTATCTCCGACACCCGGTCCAGGCCCAGCTCATAATCCGTTATCTCGGTCAGGATTACATCCCCGGGCTTACCCTCCCCTGGCATTACGTCCCGGTAATGCTGACAATCACTACCCCGCTCTTTACCCTGGGGTCGATTCTGGTCGGAATCGGGGCGATGTTTCGAGGTTTGATCCGGAAAAAATCCGGCGAAAAGGACAAAATCGGCGCCAGCCTGGTCCTGCTCTGGATAATTATCGGCCTGCTCCCCTTTATGCTGCCCGGCCAGCGGGTTTACGGCGGAATCCGCCACTTCCTCTTTGTCGTCCCCGCCTTCTGCGTCACCGCCGGAGTCGGGCTGGACTTTATCCTCGCCCGGTTCCGGGCCGGCTGGCGCCGTCCGGCCCGGGCGTTTGCCGCCCTGCTCTTGCTGCTGCTCTTTATCTCAACTTATTCCTATCACCCCTACTACACAATCTATTACAACGGCCTGGTCGGAGGTCCCCGGGGCGCTTTCGGGCGGTTCTCGGTGGAGAACTGGGGCAACGCCTACCAGGCCGCCTGCCGCTGGCTGAATCGCCACGCCCCCGAGGGTTCCACGGTCCTGGCCCTGGTCGCCGAACAGATCCCCCGCTGGCATCTCCGCCCCGACATCACCGTCCTCGGCCCCGAGGCCGCCGCCGATCCCTCCGCCCGCTACGATTACAGCATCTACATCCTCCGAGACATCGACCCTCTCCTCAAGCCGGATAAGGAACCGATCTTCCAGATATCAGTCAAAGGCCAACCCATCTGCAACGTCCACCAATGGTAAAAAAGGTGCCAGTCATTGAATATTGACATTTTTCAAAAGTTGAGATCTAAGCCGCATTAATCTGGGGTCTTGGCAGATACTTCGTCGCAGTTGATTGATAAGCCGGCTGGCGTAACTGCGGTCACCGAGAGAAAGTTCATTTCGCAGCCAGTCCAACGTGACGGAAGTATGCGAGGCGATGACTTCCGCGAGGAGAATTTTTTCGATATTGTTTTTCTTCCTGGAACGCAACTCATCCAGCTGAATTCGGAAGAATTTGCAGCCTTCCTGAATAATCTCCCGGGCCATCATCTCACTATGATCCCGCATTTGCTGCCCCCGATAGCCGTCTGCTCCGCGTCGACGGGAGCGATCCGGTGAAACATCTAACCGGTTCAGCATCTGTTCCTTGAATTTTTCCGAACCAAAATACCAACCCCGCCGTATTGTGGCCTGCAAAGTTTGGGCAGGTGTGGTTTCTCTGTCCACGCGGCCAGCTTTTTCCGGACCTTCCCGGGGAATAATTTGCTCCAGTCTCTCCCGGTAAGCATTCCTTCCTCCATCCGTATCTTCAAGGCCGAAGGCCTGGAGAAGATCGACCGTATCCAGCCAGGGAGGTCGGCTTTCGGGAGAGCTTAGCAATAACTTCAAACTTCCCCAGGGGTAGTGGCCCAACTCAGTCGCCGGACTTATCAATCCCGCTCGGACGGGATTCAGGTGAACGTAATCGACAACCCTTCTAAAGTAATTTCCCGCCGGTTCAATCAGGATCGCTTTATAGCGGCTGCCGAAAAGATGGCCCCAGAGCTTATGACGGGTATTGAACCTGTGGGTATAAGTGTTCTGGAACCAGGATATCCCCTTGACCAGGTTTCCCTCCGGGGTAGTGAGGACGAAATGGTAGTGATTGTTCAACAGGGCGTAAGCATAGACGCGGATTCCGGTCCGATCGCACATCTCTTCCAACGTTCGTAGAAATGTCCGCCGATCCGCGTCGTCGTGGACAATCGGCTCTTTGCGGTCCCCTCGGGCCATGATATGATAAATGGCTCCAGGGTATTCTATGCGGAGTTGCCTACCCATAGGCAACAGAATGCATCAAGCCAATAAAAATGTCAATATTCAATGACTGGCACCTTTTTTTTAGTCTCAACTCCGATTGGGAATTTGGAGGATATTTCGCTTCGGGCGATCCGGGTTCTCAAGGAAGTCGACCTGATCGCGGCCGAGGATACCCGGACCGCCCGTAAACTCCTTGACCGCTACGGGATCAAGACCCCGGTCGTCAGCTACTACGACGCCGCCGAGGGGAGCAAGAGCGCGGGGATTGTCGCCCGGCTGGAGTCGGGTAAATCGGCGGCCCTGATCTCCGAGGCCGGCACTCCGGGGATCTCCGATCCCGGTTACCGGCTGGTCGCCGCCGCCCTGGCGGCCGGGATCCCGGTGGTCCCGATCCCCGGGGCCACGGCGGCGGTCGCCGCCCTGGCCGCATCCGGACTCCCCACCGACCGGTTTGCCTTCGAGGGTTTCCTCCCTTCCGCGTCGGCCGCCCGGAGGAAGAAGCTCTATTCCCTGCTGGCCGAGGAGCGGACGATGATCTTTTACGAGTCCCCCCGGAGGATCCTGGCCACATTGCGGGAGGTGGAGAAGATCTTCGGCGACCGGCCGGTGGTGGTGGCCCGGGAGCTGACCAAGATCTACGAGGAGTTTATCCGGGGGACGGCCGCCGAAGTGTCCCGGAAGCTGAAAGAAAAGGAGAAGATCAAGGGTGAGATCGTGCTCCTGCTCGCCGGCCGGTCCACCCCCCCCGATTGGAGCGGTATCACCCCGGCCGACCAGATCGCAAGAGCGATCCGGGAGCTGAAAATCTCCCGGATGGAAGCAATCAAACTGGTGGCCGGTCTTCGCGGCCGCCCGAAGAGCGAGATCTACCGGGCCAACTTAGAAACTTCGCAGCTTCTCCCGGAATAATTTCGCCCGGTCGCGGTCGTCCGAAACACAGGGGACAATCGCCAGGACATCCTTGAAATCCGGGTCGATGATGACGAGTTTAGGGATATACCTGCCCGCCTCCGATGTCCTGAAGGCTCTCCTGACGGTTTCGGGCAGACTATTCCAGTCGTTTTTGGAGTGGGCATAGACGACCACGGTCCGGAGGCGGAATTTTTTAATCGCCTCCAGGCTGACCTTGTTGGTGACCGGGCAGGAAGAACTCTCATCGCTGAGGAGAAACGCGATCGGTTTCCTCATCCGCGCCGCCCGGTTCCTGGCATCCCCAAGTTCATCCATCCTGTATACCCCCGCCGGGAGCCTGAATTCGGCCCGCGCCGCGAAAGCAACCATCAGCAGAAGCGGGAACACCGGCACTAATTTCTTCATAAGCTCACCTCCATTGGCTGGTGTACCTGACGATGAAATATTACCGCAACCGGCCGGGTTTGCCAACCAGAATACCTATCATCTATCATCTCCACGTCCTGACTCCTCCCGCTAACTTCTTGCGCCGGGCGGATTCTGAATTATCGACTTTCGCTCCGGGAAGGTGCCGATCCGAGTACACTGCCTCCGCCCCGGTCAGGGCCGGCTGGTCAACCTTCCTGCTGGAGAAAGAGATATCGAGCCGGAGCTTAGAGAAATTTCAGACCAGCCCTCAGGGGGTGAAAATATTCGGGGATTTGCCATTGCCACCTGTTAACATAAATGGTATATGAATGTCCAACAGTATTTATATGTAGATCTGCCTACCCGGATTGACCGATGACGTCAATCGGGCGGCAAACAAAGCGGAAAAGTCCGCAAGGAGGCTAAAAGATGAGGATTTTTACCAATGTGGCGATAGTTTCGGCGTTATTGATGCTGGCGGCCGGTTTCCCGGCGTTGGGCCAGGAGGCCGCCGATATCGAGGCTTATCCGATCGATTACTGCGTGGTCAGCGGCCAGAAACTGGGTTCGATGGGGACCCCGGTCGATTATATGCACGAAGGGCGGCTGATCCGTTTCTGCTGCGGGGGTTGTATCGCGACGTTCCAGTCCGATCCGGAGAAGTATCTGGCCGTTCTCGATCAGCACCAGGAAAAACCGGAAGCCGAAGCCGGTGAGAAAGCGGCCCCCGCTAAAACGGGGTGCGGCGCGAGTGCGGCCCCCGCGCGGGCCCGGGGCTGCAGCCCCGGTTGCCGCCGCTGAATGTGCGGCCGGAAATGAGAAGTCTTCCGGGAGGTTAATATCAGGACTCCGTGGAGACAACTTACCCGGCCCGCGGTTTGGGCAACGGCGGCGGCCTTAATCCTGGCCGCCGCCGCGTTACCCGCCGCCGCCGACGGGCTGGAGGGATGGGTAGCTGAGGCGCTGGAGAATAACCGGGAAGTGATCGCCGCCCGGAACCTCTGGGAGGCGGCCGGGGAGAGTCCGGCTGCCGCGCGGTCGCTGCCCGACCCGATGATCGGGGTTGAGCTGATGAGGATGGATACCCGGGTCGACGATTTCGATCTGGTGAAGTATATGGCCTCCCAGCGGGTCCCCTGGTTCGGGAAGCTCGGCGCCGCCTCCTCCGCCGCCGGACTGAGGGCCGAGGCGGCTGGGTTCCGCTACCTCAAGGCGAGGCGGAAGGTCCGGGCCGAGGTGACGGCGGCCTACTGGAACCTGTGGGCGGCGTCGGCGGCGGTTAAAACCTACCGGAAGAACCTGGAACTGCTCCGGGAGTTCGAGACCATCGCCCGCCGGCGCTACGCCTCCGGTGAAGGGCTGTTGGCCGGTCTTTTGCGGGCCGAGGTCGAGACCGCGCGGCTGGCCAACGACCTGATCACCCGGGAGCGGGAGCTGGAGGTGGCGGCGGCGGCCGTCAACCGGCTTTTGAGCCAACCGGAGTCGACCCCCCGCGCCCCCCCCGCCGCCCCCCGACTTCCCGAGTTGAATTGGACCCTGGAAGAGGCCCTGGCGGCGGCCCGGCTCTATTGCTGCCTGTTGGTTTCTTGGCAAAAGGAGATGGCGGCGGCGGCGGAGACCGTCCGGGAGGCCAGGCTGGATTGGGCGCCGGACTTTGAATTCTGGGTGGCGGCCAAGCAGGATCGGGACGGCGGCGATCTCCGCGAACTCGATACCGGGGTGGGGATAAATATCCCCTGGATCTGGAGCGGGAAGTACCGGGCCGGCGAGCGGCGGGCCCGGGCCGAGTTGGCCCGGGCCGAGGCGATGCTGGAGAACGAGGTGGATATGCTCCTGCTCGAGGTCCGGGAGATCCATACCCGGGCGGAGACCGCGGAGCGGACCGTCAAACTCTACCGCGAGGTCCTCCTCCCCCGGGCCGGGGAACTGGTGGCCTCCAGCCGGGCGGCCTACGAGTCGGGGCGGACGGGGTTTCTGGAGCTGATCGAGTCCCAGAAGGTACTGCTGGATACCGAGCTGGAGGATTACCGGGCCCGGGCCCGGCTGGCGGCCGAGATCGCCCGCCTGGAAGCGGAGATCGCCCCCTGGGATGAAAGCGAGCTGGCGACGGGGTTGTTGGATTAAAGGAGCCGACGATGAAAGAAAGAACAAACTTTACCCGGGGTTTAACCGCGGTCCTGGCCGCTGCCGTTCTGCTCGCGGCGGGATTCATTCTGGCCGGTCCGGCCGGAGCCGAGCCGGGCGGGCGGCAGGTATATACCTGTTCGATGCACCCCCAGGTCCGATCCTTCGACCCGGACGAACGCTGCCCGATCTGCGGGATGGAACTGATCCCGGTACCGATGGATGAAGAAGACGATCCGGGAGAGGGGGAGCTGCCGCGTCTGCGGGTCAGCGAACGGGCGGCCGCCCTGATGGAGATCCGGACCCGGCCGGTGGAGCGGCGCGAGGTCGAGGTCGAGCTGCGGCTCTTCGGCCGGGTCGATTTCAACGAATCGCTGCTCAATGACGTCGTCCTCTTCTCCCCGGGCTACATCGAGAGCCTGAAAGCCGATTATGCCGGGCGGGCCGTGAAAGCGGGCGAGCCGATCGCCGAGATCTACAGCCCGGAGGCGGTGACGGCGATGGAGGAACTGCTGGTGGCCCGGGGGTCCGGCGGGGCCACGCTGGCGGCGGCCCGCGGCCGCCTCTCCCGCCTGGGAATCTCTCCCGGCCAGATCGAGGAGATCCTCGACTCCGGCGAAGTCCCAAGGACCTACCGGGTCCTGAGCCCGATTGACGGCGTGGTCCAGGTTTTAGGCGGGAGGGAAGGCGACCGGCTGGGGGAGGGAGGCCTCCTGGCCCGGGTGGCCGATCTTTCGACGGTCTGGATCCGCTTCGAAGCCTACGAGACCGAGCTGGCCGGAGTCGCCGCCGGGCAGACCGTCCGCTTCACCCTCCCGGCCTACCCCGGCGAGAGTTTCGAAGGCGAGGTGGTCTGGGTCGATCCGGTCCTCAACGAAAAAACGCGGACGGTGGGTTTGCGGGTCGAGGCGGCCAACCCCGCCGGCCGGCTCAAGCCCGGTCTCTTCGCCCGGGGTGAAATCTCCATACCGGTTTCTGAAACGGCCGTTTTCCCGGACCACGGGCACCCTTCCGCACCGCTGGTGATTCCCGCTACCGCCCCCCTCTTTACCGGCCGCCGTTCCCTGGTTTATGTCCGGGTCCCCGGCGCCATGCAGCCGACCTTCGAGCCGCGGGAGGTCCTCCTCGGCCCCCGGGCCGGCGATTATTATGTCGTCCGGGAGGGGTTGGAGGAAGGCGAGATCGTGGTCGTCCACGGCCAGTTCAAGATCGACAGCGAACTCCAGATCCGGGGACGTCCCAGTATGATGTCTCCGGAGGGCGGGCCGCCTCCGGTTCACGACCACGGCGGCCCGGCGCCGGGGCCCGATCCCGCCGCGCCGTATCCCCCCGCTCACTCGCACTGATCCAGCAAAGATGGTGCCGCCGGCTATGGATACAGCAACGAAAGAGAAAAAGGACGGCCCGCTGGCCCGCCTTGTCCGATTTTTCCTGGAACAGAAGCTGGTCGTCTTTCTCCTCCTGGCGGCCATCATTCTCTGGGGGATCTCCGTGGCTCCCTTTGACTGGGATATCCCCTGGCTCCCCCGGGCCCCGATACCGGTCGACGCCATCCCCAACCTGGGCGAGAACCAGCAGATCGTCTTCACCGATTGGCCGGGCCGCTCGCCCCAGGACGTCGAGGACCAGGTCACCTATCCCCTGACCGTCTCCCTGCTGGGGATCCCGGGGGTGCGGGAGGTGCGGTCGACCTCGATGTTCGGCGCCTCGATCGTCTTTCTGATCTTCGAGGACGGGATCGAGTTCTACTGGGCCCGGTCCCGGATCCTGGAGAAGCTCAACAGCCTTCCCGCCGGTCTCCTCCCCGGTGACGCCCGCCCCGCCCTGGGGCCGGACGCCACCGCGCTCGGCCAGGTCTTCTGGTACACGATCGAGGGCCGCGACCCGGACGGCAACCCGGCCGGGGGCTGGGACCTCCACGAACTGCGGTCGATCCAGGACTGGTACGTCCGTTACGGGCTGCTCTCGGCCGAAGGGATCAGCGAGGTTGCCTCGGTCGGCGGCTTCGTGATGGAATACCAGGTCGATGTCGACCCTGACGCCCTCCGGGCCCACCGGGTTACCCTGGGCCAGGTCCTCAACGCCGTGCGCAAGAGCAACCTCGACGTCGGGGCGAGGGTCACCGAGATCAACCGGGTCGAGTACATCGTCCGGGGCCGGGGCTTCATCCGGGACCTCAAGGATATCGAGGAGGCGGTGGTCCGGGTCAGCCCCGATCAGCTCCCGATCCGGGTGAAGGACGTGGCCCGGGTCGGACGCGGTCCGGCCCAGCGCCGCGGCGCCCTGACCAAGTTCGGGGCCGAGGCGGTCGGGGGAGTGGTGGTGGTCCGGGAGGGCCACAACCCGCTCGCCGCCATCCACAACGTCAAGGCCAGGATCGCCGAGATCAGCCCCGGACTGCCCGAGCGGGCGGTGGTCGACTGGGAAAAGGTCTCGCCGGGGGAGGCGGAAGCCTTTGCCTCCGTCCGGGGTTTCGCCGCCTTCGCCGGTCCGGAGCTGGATCAGGAAGGCTGGCTGGAATGGCTGCGGGGAACTCCTCGCCGGGAGTGGCCGGAGTGGATCACGGTCAGCCGGCTGGAGATTGTCCCCTTTTACGACCGGACCAGCCTGATCCACGAGACCCTGGCCACCCTCAACGATGCCCTGATCCAGCAGATCCTGATCACCGTGATCGTGGTCATCGTGATGATAATGCACCTGCGGGCGGCCCTGGTAATCAGCTCGATGCTTCCCCTGGCGGTGCTTCTCTGCTTCATCCTGATGAAGCTCTTCCGGATCGACTCCAACCTGGTCTCCCTGGCCGGTATCGCCATCGCCATCGGCTCGATAGTGGATATGGGGATCATTATGACCGAGAACGCCTTCAAGCATCTGGGCGAGGCCGACCCGGCCGAGAGCCGGCTGAAGGTGGTCTATCGTTCCGCTTCCGAGGTCAGTCCGGCGATCCTGACCGCGATCGCCACCACCGTGGTCAGTTTCCTCCCGGTCTTCACGATGACCGGGGCCGAGGGAAAGATGTTCATCCCCCTGGCCTTTACCAAGACCTTCGTCCTGATCGCCTCCGTCTTCCTGGCCCTGACGGTGGTCCCCGCCGCCGTGCAGCTGCTGGTCGCCGGGCGGTTCGACTTCCAGCGGCTCAAACGCGGTTTTTACTTCGGCCTGGGCCTGGCGGCGGTGATCGCGGGCGCGGTGAGCCTTGCCCGGGGCTGGACCTTCGGTTGGCTGGCGGGGTTGGTCCTGCTGACGGTCTGCGCCGGGCGACTTCTGGGGGCGCGGCCGGCTTCACTGATCCGGCGGAGCCGGTTGGGAGCCGCCCTGGCCGGCCGTTCGGCCCGCTGGGCCCGGGGGGTTGGGCGCTGGGGGGCTTCGGCGGCCGCCCTGTTCGCGGTGGTCCTGATCCTGGCCCGGGTCTGGGAGCCGCTGGGGCCGGAACGGGGGATGGTCCGCAACGTCGTCTTTATCGTCATCCTGATCGGCGGGCTGCTGGGCGCCTTCGGACTTCTGCTGCGCTTCTACCGCCGCCTGCTCGGCTGGTGCCTGGCCCACAAGGCGCTCTTCCTTTCCCTGCCGGCCTTTCTCGTCGTGCTGGGGCTGGTCGTCTGGCTGGGTTTCGCCTCCGTCTTTTCCTTCATCCCCGCGGCCCTGGAGGCGTCGGGCTTAAGCGCGGCGGGGCTGCGGCAAAGCCGGCCCTGGTCACGGGCGGTCCATATGTTCCCCGGCCTGGGCCGGGAGTTTATGCCCCCGCTCGACGAGGGCTCCTTCCTCTGGATGCCGACCACGATGCCCCACGCCTCGATCGGGGAGGTCCTGGAGGTGATGTCCTACCAGGACCGGGCGATCGGCGCGGTCCCCGAGGTGGAGATGGTGGTCGGCAAGCTCGGCCGGGCCGAGAGCGCTCTCGATCCGGCGCCGGTCTCGATGATCGAGACCATGATTCATTACAAACCCGAATACAGGACGGATGATGCCGGCCGGCGGCAGAACTTCCGCTACCACCGCGGCCGGGGCGAATTCGTCCGGGACGATGCCGGAGACCTGATCCCCGACCCCCGGGGCCGGCCCTACCGGCAGTGGCGCGACCATATCCGTTCCCCCGACGATATCTGGGACGAGATCGTCCGCGCCGCCGCTATCCCCGGGACCACCTCGGCGCCGAAGCTCCAGCCGATCGAGACCCGGCTGGTGATGCTCCAGACCGGGATGCGGGCCCCGATGGGGATCAAGGTCCGGGGCCCCGACCTGGAGTCGCTGGAAAGAGCGGCGATGGACCTGGAGAGGTTGCTCCGCCGGGTCCCCCGGATCCGCCCGGAGACGGTCAACGCCGAGCGGGTGGTGGGGAAGCCCTACCTGGAGATCGAGATCGACCGGGAGGCGATCTCCCGGTACGGCCTGAATATCGTCGATATCCAGGAGACGATCGCCGCCGCCGTCGGGGGGATGGCCGTCACCACCACCGTGGAAGGTCGGGAGCGCTACCCGGTGAGGGTCCGCTATCCCCGGGAGCTGCGCGACGATCCCGAATCGATCGGCCGGGTGCTGGCGGCGGCGATGGACGGGACCCAGGTCCCCTTAAGGGAGCTGGCCGAGGTCCGTTACGTCCGGGGGCCGCAGATGATCCGGAGCGAGGACACCTTCCTCACCGCCTACGTCACCTTCGGGGGTGCGGCCGGCGCGGCCGAGGTGGAGGTGGTCGAGAGCGCCCGGGCCTTCCTGGCGGCGGCGATCGAGCGGGGGGAGATGACCGTCCCCCCGGGGGTAAGCTGGAAGTTCGCCGGCACCTACGAGCACCAGCTGCGGGCGGCGGCCACCCTCTCGGTGGTCCTCCCCCTGGCGCTGGGGATCATCTTCCTGATCCTCTATTTCCAGTTCCGCTCCGTGCCGGTGACCCTGATCGTCTTCAGCGGGATCGCGGTCGCCTGGGCGGGGGGTTTCACGATGATCTGGTTTTACGGACAGGGGTGGTTTGTCAACTTTGCCGTCTTCGGGGTGAATATGCGCGATCTCTTCCAGCTCCACCCGATCAACCTCTCGGTGGCCGTCTGGGTGGGATTTCTGGCCCTGTTCGGGATCGCCGTCGATGACGGGGTGGTGATGACCACTTACCTCACCCAGCGCTTCGAAAAGGACCGCCCCGCCACCCGGGAGGAGATCCGCCGGGCGGTGATCGAGGCCGGCCACCGGAGGATCCGTCCCTGCCTGATGACCTCGGCCACCACCATCTTAGCCCTCCTGCCGGTCCTCACCGCCACCGGCCGCGGGGCCGACCTGTTGCTCCCGATGGCCCTGCCGATCATCGGGGGGATGACCCTGGCCGTCTTCACCTGGTTCACCGTCCCCGTCCTCTACTCCGCCTCCCGCGAGCGCCGTCTCTCCCGAAAGCCGGCGGAATAAATCAAACCTTAGCTTGATTCAGGAGCCGGCCGTGATGCTACCGCATTGATGAAGAAACTTAGTTTCAACAGTATTGTCCGGAGGTTATCGGAGACGGATATCCCCCGGGCGGACCTGGTTATCGGCATCTCCCGCGGGGGCACCGTGCCGGCCGCCCTGGTGGCGTATCGATTAGACGCGCCGCTGAGGCTGATGAGGATAAGCTTCAGGGGACCCGGAAACGAAACTCTTTTTGCTGAACCCGAAGTGAAGTCCGCGCCGGTGCTTGACGAGGATGTGAAGACCGTGCTCCTGGTCGACGACGTGGCTATTACCGGCGCCACGCTGGCCGCGGCCAGAAAGTGCTATAAACAGGTCAAGACAGTCACGTTGGTGTTCAGGGGAGAGGCGGATTGCGTACTGTTCCCGGAAATCAAGGGCTGCGTGGAATGGCCCTGGAAAGATGGGGTCGGACCTACGGAAGTCCCTGATTGACAGTGCGATAATAAAATTCAGGCCCTCCTGGAGGCCTTAAACCTTCAATTTTGCTATCAAAAATGGGGTTCTAAGGTAAGATTATCGGGATATGGGACCGGAAGAACGCCTGATAGTCGAGTTGACCGGGGAGGCCGGGAGGGAGTCTTTGCCTTCGTTGGCGGGGGTCGATTGGGGGAAGGTCCGCCGGCTGGCCCGGGCCAACCGGCTGACAGGTCCGGTCTTTGACGGGCTCGACCGGGCCGGCCTGCTCTCCGGACTGCCGGAAGATATCCGG
>JAVCCZ010000023.1 GCA_030765265.1 Candidatus Erginobacter occultus | reverse complement strand
GAGACCCCATCGGGAGTCAGAGGCACCATAGTAGCGTCGATGCACCGTAATGGGTGCGGAGCAAAGGGTGCTAGGAAGGTAGATACGAAAAGCCATGACAAAGGAAACAAAACCATCGTTAGTGGGCGGAAGCTCTAAGCAAGGTGGAGAAGTCCGGGAGAGATTTCCCTGGACGGAACCGGCGGTATGGACGGATCGTATGTTGGCAGCTCTTGAAAAGGGAGTGAAAGGAAACAAATGGTTCAGTTTGATCGATAAGATCTATCGGCAGTCCAATTTGGAAGCAGCTTTTAGAAAGACCAAGTGCAACCACGGGGCAGCCGGGATAGATCGAGTCACGGTTGAGCAGTTTGAAAAGCGGCTGGACGAAAATCTGAGTTGGCTGGAGAAGGGGCTAAAGAAAGAAACGTATACGCCCCAACCAACCCGGCTAAAGACAATAAGGGAGCCGGGAACAAGGAAAGAACGGACACTGATGATTCCCACCATCCGGGATCGGGTGGTACAGGGAGCCATTAAGAACGTTATCGAGCCGATATTCGAGCAAATATTCTCGAAGAACAGTTATGGGTTTCGTCCTGGTCGCGGGTGTAAACAGGCACTGGGGAAGGTAAGTTCTCTCCTGAATGCCGGATATACCTGGGTTGTGGATGCGGATATCAAAAGTTTCTTTGACACGATACCGCATAATCAACTTATGGAGTGCGTAAGAGAGAAAATAGCCGATGGGAGGGTTCTGGCACTTATTGAATCCTTCGTACAGCAAGGAATTCTTTCTGGTCTGAGCAGCTGGGGGCCGGAGCGGGGGACGCCCCAAGGGGCAGTAATAAGTCCACTGCTGGCAAATATCTATCTCAATCCCCTCGACCATAAAATGACGGAAGAGGGATTTGAGATGGTTCGGTATGCGGATGATTTCGTGATTTTGTGTCGGAGTGAGCAAGACGCTCACCGAGCTCTCGCCCTGGTAAAGGATTGGATGAGAGACGCTGGATTGACATTACATCCGGAGAAGACAAAAATAACGGACGCCGCGCAGAGCGGGGGGTTTGATTTCCTGGGCTATCACTTCGAGCGAGGCTACAGATGGCCGAGCAAGAAAAGCCTGAAGAAATTCAAAGCTTCGATCAGAATGAAGACCAAGCGATGCAACGGCCACTCTATGGAGAGGATCGTGGAGTCAATCAACCGAACGTCGCGGGGGTGGTTCGAATACTTTAAACACAGCCACTATACGTCATTTCCTTCGATAGACTCGTGGGTAAGAATGTGCTTGCGCAGTATATTACGTAAGCGTCACCACGGGAAGGGGCGTGGCCGCGGTATCGATCATCAAAGATGGCCAAATGTTTACTTTCGCGACATTGGGTTGCTCTCGATGGTAACAGCCCATAGTTTAGCGTGCTAATCCTCTCGGAGGTAAAACTACCAACCGGAGAGCCGGATGCGGGAGAACCGCACGTCCGGTTCGGAGGGAGGGGGGACCGGGTAAACAACCGGTCCTCCCTACCCCTATCAAGTCTGTATTTGGAAAGGCTAAAGTGTTACGATTTTTATAATCCGGAGATGGCCAGAAAGAGATGGCGGATAGTCCGGCTTATGACTTATGGATGAAGTCGGCAAACTGGCGGGGAGTCAATATCCGGCACCGGCCAATATTTTTTAGAATGAGCAGATCGTTATCGCCGGTTATCAGGAAATCCGCGTTGCCGGCCGCGGCCAGGCCGATAACGTGGAGATCGTCAGGGTCACGACAGACATCCGTGACGGCAGGAAGAGGGGTTAATAATTCACAGGTATCCCGAAGCAGCCCATCTATCTGACCGGCTGTTGACTCGGGTAACCCGATCTTCTCCCGCAGATTGCGGTAGATCTCCCCCAGCAGTTCTTCGCTGACCAAGAGATGGTGGCTGTCGAGGCAGAGTTCGAAGACGGCTTCACACAACCCGTGGGAAGCAAATGCCGCCACCACGACGTTGGCGTCGAGCACCAATTTCACGAGATTGCCTGGAAGATGTCCTCGTCGGTGAGATAACCCCGGGCTTCAGCGAAGGGGAGAGTCTTTTTCCGCAGGGAGCGGAACTTCTCCACGACGACGTAACGCCGGATCGATTCCCTCACTACGTCGCTGACCGGTTTTCTCATCTCCCGGCTGACCTTTTGGAGATCGGCCCGCATCTCTTTCGGTATTCTGACGGTAATCGTATTCATCGTAAGACAAAGTATCACGACGGTCGTTAATTGGCAATGCTGAAACTCATTATGTTGAAGCAAGCCGGCGGAAGGTTGTCTTTTGCTCTGGTGTCAAACTGTCTTACAAGCCGGCGATGGCCAGGGCGCCGCGGATCTGGCCCCGGAACTGGGTCCAGGTCCGGATGGCCAGCAGGCGTTGGAAAACGTGGGAGGGGCGGAGGTAGAACTTCTTGAAGGCCCGGTCGAGCCAGCGGCGATATTCCTCCCGGTCCAGCGACTCCGGGACGAAGAGCAACGCCCCGTGGTCGAGGATCGAGCAGCCGTGGGAGAAATCGAATGAATATCCTTTGGCCGCCAGCCTCCGGTAGAGTTCAGTGCCGGGGAAGGGGGTGAACTTGTTGAAGTGGGCGTAGTCGAGCCCGCTCTCCAGGGTGAATTTCAGGGTCTTCTCCAGGCTCTCCATCGTCTCCCCAGGGGTCCCGACGATGAAATCTCCCCGGACCTCCAGCCCGGCTGCCTTCGCCCAGCGGACGGCTTTGCGGTTATCCTCGACGGTGTTTCCCTTCCCCAGCAGTTTCAGCATCCGGTCGTCCCCCGACTCTAAACCATAGAGTACCTGCCGGCATCCGGCCGCCCGCATCTCTTTCAAGAGTTCCGGGGTGACTGTCTTGACCGCGGTCAGGCAGGTCCAGGGGAATTTCAGTTTTCGCTCCCGGATCCCGGCGCAGATCTCCTGGACCCGGTCCTTACGCAGGGTGAAGGTGTCGTCGAAGAAGCGGATCTCTCTCGCGCCCAGCTTTCTGATCATCCACTCCACCTCGGCCAGCACCCGGTCGGGGCTGTGGAAGCGGGTGGTGTTGCCAAAGATCGAGCGGTCGCAGAAGGTGCACTTGAAGGGGCAGCCCCGGCTGGTCATCAATATCCCCACCGGGAGTTTCCGGTAGGAGGCCGGGGTGGGGTGGTAGTGCTTTAGCGGGGGGAGGAGTCCGTAGGCGGGGAAGGGAAGGGAGTCGAGGTCGGAGATAAACGGACGGACCGGGGTCTTTCGGACAGAGTTTCCTTCCGGGTAAACGATCCCCTTAACCTCGGTCAGCCCGGAGAAACACCCGCCCTGGAGACGTTCCGCCAACTCGACCATTGTCTCTTCCCCCTCGCCGATGATGCCGCCGGCGAAGAGGCCGTCGGCTGCCACCGCTTCCGGGACACAGGTGACGTGGGCGCCGCCGAGGACGATCGGGACGGCCGGGGCCATCTTCCGCAACTGCCCCGCCAGCCGGCGGGCGGACTCGAAAGAAGGGGTGGTGGCGGTCAGGCCGACCAGGTTCGGCGGGAATTCTTTCAGCAGATCGGGGAGGGGAGGGTAGGGGAAGCGGGCGGTGTAATCGACGATCTTTACCCGGTGTCCGGCCCGCTCCAGGACCGCGCCGAGGTAAGCCAATCCCAACGGGGGGGTAATGTTGAGGACGAACCTGACCGACCGGCTCTCCCCGACCGACTCCTCCGGAT
>JAVCCZ010000118.1 GCA_030765265.1 Candidatus Erginobacter occultus | reverse complement strand
TCCGGCAAAGCCCGCTATTTTATCCCGTGCTTCTTCATCTTGCTGTAGAGCGTCCCCCGGGCGATCCCCAGGATTTCGGCGGCCCGGGAGATGTTGCCCTCGCTCTCCTTAAGGGCCCGGCGGATCAGATCCGCCTCGTTCTCGTCCAGCCGGCGGGATTTTAACCCCGGCTCCTCGCCCTTTTCCGTCCCCTTCAAGAGGAGGGGGGGGAGATTGTCGGAGGTGATCTTCTCCCCCCGGGCGGTGATTGCCGCCCGCTCGATCGTGTTCTCCAGCTCCCGGATGTTCCCCGGCCAGGGGTAGGAAAAGAAGATCCGGTAAACCTCCTCGTCGATCCTCAGCCCCTTCTTGCCCAGCTTCTTGGCCGCCTGGGCAAGGAAGTGTTCGCTCAGGATGGGGATGTCCTCCAGCCGGTCCCGCAGCGGCGGGAGGTAGAGGGTAACGACATTGATCCGGTGGAAGAGGTCGCGGCGGAAACTCCCTTCCTCGACCGCGCTCTCCAGGTTCCGGTTGGTGGCGGCGATTATCCGGACATCGACCGGAATCGGACAGTTCCCCCCGACCCGCTCGATCTCCCCCGCCTCCAAAACCCTCAGCAGCTTGGCCTGGGCTTCCCCGGGGAGGGTTCCGATCTCGTTGAGGAAGATCGTCCCCCCGTCGGCCCGCTCGAACTTGCCCTTCCGCAGTTCGCTGGCCCCGGTGAAGGCCCCTTTTTGGTGGCCGAAGAGGTCGCTCGCGATCAGCTGCTCCCGGAGCACCGCGCAATCGGTGATCACGAATGGTCCCTCCGCCCGGGGGCTGTTTTCGTGGATCACCCGGGCCAGCAGGTCCTTCCCGGTCCCGGTCTCCCCGAGGATCAGGACTGTGACATCAAGTCCGGAGGTGGACTCGACCAGGTCCATTGCCCGACGCATCTCCTTGCTCTTCCCCACCACCATAAAGGAACGGCCCTCCTTTCCCAGCCGGAGCTTGATCCCGGCCAGTTCCTTTCTCAGCCGATGCTCCTTGAGGATCTTCTCCGCCAGGTTGAGGATATCCTCGGCCTGAAAGGGCTTGGTGATGAAGCGGGCCGCCCCCGCCTGGATCGACTCCACCGCCGCCTGGACGTCGTAGATCGCGGTAACCACCACCACCTCGGCCCGGGGGAAGGTTCTTTTCATCTTTTCGACCACCTCGATCCCGCTCGCCCCGGGGAGGTCGAAGTCGATCAGGGCCAGGTCGATATCCGCCGCTCCGTCGATCATCTCCAGTGCCTCCGTTCCGGTGGCGGCGTAAAGCCCCCCCGGGTAATCGGCCAGCAGCCGCCGGTAGAGGTTGAGGATTCTCGGGTCGTCGTCCACCACCAGGATGACGGGACCATTTCCAGTTTTAGAGGCGGGATTATTCATTCTCGGATCAGTCTATCTCTCTCCGACACAGCCGTCAAATTAATTGTTCAATATACGTCGATATTGGTGCCGTATATATAACAATATATCGTTGGATATTGAGTAATCAGCGGAACAGCAAACAAATTTATTGGCGATAGACCAAGTCGGTAGAATTACGGTAACTATTTGGTTATAAGTAAATTATAAATACAGACATCAACAAGCCCCTCCTCTGCGGGGCCGCCTGGCCGCCCGGTCTCTCCTCCTGGCACGCAATCTGCGCTATAGAGAGGCGAGATGAGAAAAAAATATCCTATCCTGGTTGCTTGTGCCTCCGCCCTGATGTTCGTCGCCCTGGCCGCCGCCCCTGCCCTACCGGCCGGATGGACCCTGGGTCTGAATACCGCCCCCGGCTACGATTATTACCACCTCACCGCCGAGATGCGGACTCTGGTCGAGGATATCCTCTACCGCCGTTTCTATACCTCGGAGGAGCAGCTAGCCCGGGGGATCTTTGACTGGGTGGTGGAGAATATCGACTACGAGGATAACTTCGGGGTTGCTTCCGCCCGGAAGGTCTTTGAAAACCGCCGGGGGAAGTGCGGCGGCCAGACCCGGCTCTTCATCGCTCTGGCCCGGGACCTCGGTCTCGACGCCCGCTACGTCCTGGTCGACCGCGATCAGTCCGGCCGCCCGGTCAAGCACGCTTGCGCCTGGGTCCGTCTCGACGGCCAAACCTTCCTGGTCGACCCCGCCTCCGGGATCTTCGACGCCCGCCATCAGTCCTGGCGGATCGCCGAAGACTCCCCCGGCTACCTCCTCCTCGCCCTCACCCCCCGAAACTGAGAAATCAAGTCACACCGTTTTCGCCGGGAGGGCGGAGCGGACGGCGCGGGCCAGCTCTTCCAGGGAGAAGGGCTTGGGGAGGAAATTCACCCCTTCCTCAAGGATCTGGCGGCGGGCGATGACGTCGGCGGTGAAGCCGGAGACAAAGAGGCAGGCCAGACCCGGACGGCCCTCAAGCAGTTTCTCCCAGAGATCCCGGCCGTTCAGCCCCGGCATCACCACGTCGGTAATTAAAAGGTCTATCTTCCCGGGATGGTCATCCGCCAGGCTCAAGGACGTCGCCGGCGAGTCGGCGGCGAGGACGGTGTAGCCGAGCTGTTCCAGGTACCGGCGGGACAGCTTGAGGATCGACTGATCGTCCTCGGCCAGAAGCACGGTCTCCGTCCCGCCGGGCATCGGGCCGGACTGATCTTTCCCTTCCGTTCCCCGGGGCGGTTCCGGGGCGGGGGGGAAGAAGATCCGGAAGGCGCTCCCCCGGCCGGGTTCGCTTTCGGCGAGGATAAACCCCTCGTTCTGGGTGACGATGCCGTAAATCGTGGCCAGGCCCAGGCCGGTCCCCCGGCCTTCCTCCTTGGTCGTGAAGAAAGGCTCGAAGAGGTGGGAGAGCACCTCCCGGTCCATCCCCAGGCCGTCGTCCCTGACCTCCAGGGCGATCCAGCGCCCGACCCGGTATTCAGGGCGGGCCCGGCACCACTCCCGGTTGAACCGGGCTTCTTCGATCGCGATGGTGACTTTCCCCACCCCGGCGATTGCGTCGCGGGCGTTAGCCAGGAGGTTGGCCAGGATCTGGCTGAGCTGGGTGGGGTCGAGATTGACCCGGGCCGGTCCGGGGCCGGGTTCCCAGGCCAGTTCGATATCCTCTCCCAGCATCGGTTTGAGCATCTTTATCATCCCCGCCACCGCCTTGTTGAGGTCGAGTTTCCGGGGGGTGATCACCTGTTTGCGGGCGAAGGCCATCAGGGAGCTGATCAGATCGACCGAAAGCTCCCCCGCTCCCAGGATGTCCTCGAAATATTCCCGGAGCGGGTCGGAGGGGGAAGACTTTCTCAGGGCCAGTTCGGCGTTGCCGAGGATGGTCTGGAGCATATTGTTGAAGTCGTGGGCCATCGCCCCGGCCAGCCGTCCGACCGATTCCAGTTTCTGGGACTGGTTGAGCTGTTCCCGCAGTTTCTCCCGTTCGGTTTCGGCCCGCTTTCGCTCGCTGATATCCCGGGTCACCCCCTGGAGGCCGCACGGCCGACGGTCGGCATCAAAAATCAGGGCCCCGTGAACCTCGACCGGGATCGGATGGCCGTCCCGGTGGAGCATCTCGGTCTCGAAGATCACCCCCCGGTGTCCGTCCGTTTGCCGCCGCGCCCGTTCGATGATACCCCGCATCTGCTCCCAGTGTTCCCGGTCGCAGTTCTCCTCCAGCAGGGTCCCCTCCCATTCTTCCGGCTCGCAGCCGAACATCTCCCGGATAGCCGGGTTGACGTAGATAAAGCGGGTTTCCAGGTCCATCGACCAGATCACGTCCAGGGTGTTCTCGGCCAGGAGGCGGAAGCTCTTTTCGCTCCGGCGCCGCTCGTCTTCGGAACGCTTCCGTTCGGTGATATCCAGGGCGATGAAGGTCGCCCCCCGCTCCGGGTTCCCGGGGTCGAGGTAGGCCGAGCTGATGAGGACATCGACTATCCGGCCGTCCTTTCTCTTCCAGCGGGTCTCCACCGTGCCGCTCCCCTTTTCCTCCAGCTGGCGGTATTTTTCCCGCCCCACGTAGAGGTAGTCCTCCTCGGTCGGGTAGAGAAAGCGGGCGTCGCGGTCGACCATCTCCTCCCGGTGGTAGCCGGTCATTGTCAGCAGATAATCGTTGGTCTCCAGGATCACCCGGTCCCGGATCAGCCCGATCCCCACCGGCGCCGCCGAGAATATGCTCTGGAGTTTGTCCTCGCTCTCCCGGAGTGCCTTTTCGGCCCGGGACCGTTCTTCCCTATCATTTGTGTGTTTGAGGGCCTCCCGGATCGAGAAGGGCAGCCGGGCCAGTTTGCTCTTCAAAATGTAATCGTCCGCCCCGGCCTTGATGCATTCGACTGCGGTCTCTTCGTTTATCGATCCGGTCAGGAGGATGAAGGGTAGGTAGAGATTTTCTTTCCGGGTTAATTCCAGAGCCCGCATCCCGTTGAAGTGGGGAAGGGCGTAGTCGGAGATGATCAGGTCGGGGCGGAAGTCGTTCAACCGCAGAAGAAAATCCGTCTCTGTCTCCACCCGGGTGGAGACGGAGACGATCCCTTCCTTCTTCAGGGCCCGCTCGGCCAGTTCGGCGGCGGCGGCGACGTCTTCGACGAAAAGAATCCGGAGCGGAGCCGGTGGTTTCATAGTCTCCTCCCGAGTTTCAGGATTCAGGCTAATTTATCCCTTCCGGAATTTCGGAGGGGCGGCTTGTTCAGAAGCAGCCAGTAAAGGCCGAGTTCGCGGACGGCCTCGGCAAACTTATCGAAGTCGACCGGTTTGACGATGTAGCTGTTCACCCCCAGCTGGTAGCTCTCGATGATGTCCTGCTCCTAGGCGGAGGAGGTGAAGACGACCACCGGGATGGCTTGGGTCCGGGGGTTGGATTTCAGGGTTCGGAGCACTTCCTGTCCGCTCACCTTGGGGAGCTTCAGGTCCAGGATCACAACCTGGGGCTGGGATTCGGACTTCCGAACGCTGAATTCTCCTCGGGCGAGGAGGAAATTCAAAGCCGCCTCCCCGTCGGCGACGTGGGCCACCCGGTTGGCGAGATTGATCTTCTCCAGGGCTCGGAGGGTCAGTTCGGCGTCCTCGGGGTTGTCCTCGACCAGGAGGATCTCGACTTCCTCGGCTCGATTCATTGCTTGTCTCCTTGCGGTTCAGATGTTTGTTTCATCCGGGTGGATTTCTGCCCGGCCGGGAGATAGAAGCGGAAGAGGGCGCCCTGGTCCGGTTCGCTCTCGGCTTCGATCCGCCCCCCGTGCCGGCGGATAATCCGCTCGACCAGGGCCAGTCCGATCCCGGTCCCCGGAAATTCGGCGGAGGTATGGAGGCGCTGGAAGACGCCGAAGAGTTTGTCGGCGTAGCGGGGATCGAAACCGACCCCGCTGTCCCGGACCGAGTATACGTTCCACTCCCCCTCCCTCCGGCCCGCGATCTCGATCCGGCGAACGGGTCCGGGGAGGGTGTACTTGATCGCGTTGTCAATCAGGTTGCGCCAGACCTGTCCCAGGAGGACTCGGTCACCCCGGGCCGGGGGGAGGGGACCGATGATGAAGTCGAATTTTTCTCGGATTTCCGGGGAGGCGATTTCCCGGAAGATCTCCGTAGCCAGGTCACCCATCTCTACCCGGGAAAAATCCATCTCCGTCCGCCCGGCCCGGGAGAGTTCCAGTAGGTCGGTGATCAGCCGATCCATCTTCCGGGTGTTGTCGCGGACGATCCGGAGCAGTCTTTTCCCCTCGCCGTCGAAACGTTTCCCGTAATCCTCCTCCAGGATCCGGGAGAAACCCTCGATCGCCCGCAGCGGCGCCCTCAGATCGTGGGAGACCGAGTAAGCGAAGGCCTCTAATTCCCGGTTGGAGGACTCCAGTTCTTTGGTCCGCTCGGCCACCCGGTCCTCCAGTTCCCGGTTTAGTCTCCGCAGTTCCCCCTCCGTTCGCTTGCGGTCGGTGATGTCGTCGAAGACGACGCAGAAGCGGTTGCGGCTCTCCCAGGGGCGGTAGACGTAGCAGTGGTAGAGTTTCCCGGTCGGATCGTGGTACATCTCGAACTCCCGGGGGGTCCCGCTGACCGCCACCGAGCCGTAAGCTTCGCCCCAGCTCGGCTCCGTCCCCGGCCAGACCTGGTGGACGGTCCGGCCCCGGACCTCGTCCCGGGCGATCCCGGTGATCCGCTCGTAGGCCGCGTTGATGTACTCGAAACGGTAGCTGGTGAATTCGCCATCTTCGTTGAAGACCGACTCGAAGATGGCGAAAGCGTTGATCATATTCTCCAGGAGCTGGAGGTGTTCCTGGGCCGTTTGGTCGCGTTCCTCCTGGACCCGGGCCAGGGTCCGGTAGTAGGATTTCTGGTTCCGCTGCTGGATCATTCCGGCCAGGGCGGCGGCGATCAGGAGCAGGGCGACGGCGAGGATCGGGAAGAGGAGGGCCCGGGGCCGGAAGGCGGATAGGACTTCCGCGGTGTCCACCTTGGAGATTACAAACCACTCCGATCCCGGGACCGGCTGGAGGACGGCGAGCACCGGTTCATCTCGGTAGTCTTTCCCCCGGACTGTCCCCTCCTGCCCGGAGATCGCCAGTGCCGCCGGCAGGTCCGGACGGTCAAGGGGGAGGCGGAGGGCGAGGGCGGTTCCATCCCGGTGGCGGAGATCGTTTAAGAAGAGGACGTCGTCGCCGTCCCGCCGGACCAGGAGGGTCTCGGCGGTCTCGCTCGTCACCGTGGAGTCCTGGATCAGGGGGAAGAGGAAATCCCGGGCATTGGACTGGAGAAAGACCACCCTGGCGACCTCGCCCCCGGGGGCGAAGAGCGGGACAATCACGGCGATATGAATTTCCCCGTCGCCGGATCCGTAGTGGAGGTCGGTCAGGACCGCCCGGCGCTCCCGGACGGCCTGGGTCAGGGCGGCCAGGCCGGCCGGATGGAGTTCGCCGGCTCCGCCGGCCAGGCTGATCAGGATATTTCCTTCCGGGTCGGTGAGCAGGACATCGGAGTAGGAGTAACCCTCCCGGTAGATCTCGAGAAAGTCGAGCAGGCTTTCCCGGTCCGTCGCCGGATCGGACAATCCCTCGCCCAGAGGCCGGCTTTTCATCAGGACCTTGCCGTCACCCAGCCGCTCGTTCCGCCAGCGGTAGATCTGGTCGGCCTTGAGCCGGGCGGTTGTTCTCAGATTCGCTTCGGCCGCGTGGAGATGCTGAAGCTTCTGGGTCCGGTAGAACCAGGCCCCGCCCAGCACCGCTACCGCCAGTGCCGCGGTCAGTCCGATCCACGGCGAGCGAGGGAAAATTTTGCGGCTCATAAGTGATTTTCCTTGTCTAAAAACCGACAAAGGTCATTATATTGATTATCCCGGCAGGAGGCAATAACATTCGGGAAAACCGAGAGGGAGATTTCCGGAGGAAAACGGTATTTTCCTCTTGACGGGACCGATCTCCCGGTGGTAGCTTTCCTCCCCTGTAATTTACCGCTCCGGATGACCCGGCGGCGGTCCCGTCCGTCCGCTCGTTTAACCGGCGCCGGCACGGTATTAACCAGCGAAGAGAGATTAACCGTGAGTATGAAAACATTTTCCGCCAAACCGGCGGATATTGAGAAGAAATGGTACCTGGTGGATGCCGAAGGCCAGGTTCTGGGCCGGATGGCGACCCGGATCGCCGATATCCTCCGGGGCAAGGACAAGCCGATCTATACTCCCCATATGGATACCGGGGATTTCGTGGTCGTGATCAACGCCGAGAAAGTCGTGGTCACCGGGAAGAAAGCCGAGCAGAAGGAGTACCAGCGCTACAGCGGGTATCCCGGAGGCTTGAAGAAGATTCCCTTCCAGCGGATGCTCAAGACCCACCCGGAACGAATCGTCGAGCACGCGGTCCGGGGGATGATCCCCCATAACCGCCTGGGCCGGGCGATAATCAAGAAACTCAAGGTTTACGCCGGGCCGATGCATCCGCACGAGTCCCAGCAACCGGAACTTCTGAAAATCTCTTAAAAGGTTTGATATGAGCGATATGGTACGGTATTACGCCACCGGGCGGAGAAAGACGGCCGTGGCCAAGGTCTGGATCCGCCCCGGGGTGGGCAAGTTCAGCGTCAACAGCAATCAGGGTCTGGAGGAATATTTCCACCGCGATACCCTGGTGAAGAAAGTCAAGTCACCGCTCCAGGTCACCGACAATATGGGGCAGTACGACGTGATCGCCCAGGTCTCCGGGGGCGGCAAATGCGGCCAGGCCGGGGCCCTCTCCCACGGGATCGCCCGGGCACTGGTCGAGGCTAACGCTTCACTGCGGTCTCCCTTGAAGGCCGCCGGCCTTCTGACCCGTGACCCGAGGAAGAAAGAACGGAAGAAATACGGACAACCGGGGGCGCGAAAGAAATTCCAGTTCTCGAAAAGATAATCCTCCTTTCCAGGTTCGATTGTCTCTTCGAGACGAAAAAAGCAGGCGTAAAGCCTGCTTTTTTCATCTCCGGTTTTCGGCCGGCTTGCTATAATTAATCGAGGGAAAATATAAATGAATCGGAATCCGATCAAGACGGCGGTCGTTGGGGCCACGGGGTATACCGGCCTCGAGATCGTCAAGCTGCTGTTAAATCACCGGGGGGCGGAGCTCGTCTCCCTGACGGCCAAGGTGGACGAAACCATCGCCATCGACCGGGTCTTTCCCCGGCTGATGGGCCGGCTGGAGATGGAATGTTCCAATCTCGACGTTGACGACGTCTGCGGGAAGGCCGACCTGGTTTTTCTTGCTCTCCCCCATACCGTCTCGATGCTCTTTGCCCCTCGCTTTCTGGCAGCGGGGAAGAAGGTGATCGACCTCAGCGCCGATTACCGGTTTCCCTCCCCGGTCGAATTCGAAAAGTGGTACGGCGCCCCCCACCGGGATCCGGAAGGCGTCGAGGGGGCCGTTTATGGTCTCCCCGAACTGTTCCGAAAGGAGATCGCCGACGCCCGGCTCCTGGCCAACCCCGGCTGCTACCCGACGGCGACGATCCTGGCCTGCTACCCGGCCCTCCGGGCCGGCCTGGCCGGACCGGAAGGGATCGTTGTCGACGCCAAGACCGGGGTGACCGGGGCCGGCCGGAAGGCCAGCCTGCCCCTGCTCTTCCCCGAGGTGAACGAAAACTTCAAGGCTTACAGCCTGGCCGGCCACAAGCATACCCCGGAGATGGAAGGCGTCCTCTCCCGGGCCGTCGGCCGGGACGTCCGCCTGGAGTTCGCCCCCCACCTTCTTCCGGTCAACCGGGGGATCCTCTCCACCATCTACCTGAAACTGGAAAAGGAGGTCAGTGAAGAGGAGGTTTATGACCTCTACCGGGAGCAATACGGCCGGGAACCCTTTGTCCGGGTCTACCCCCCCGGGCAGCTCCCGGAGCTGAAAGACGCCGTCGGAACCAACAACTGCCTCCTCGGCTTCAAGGTCAACCCCCGGACCGGGAACCTGATCGTGGTCAGCGCCATCGACAACCTGTTAAAAGGCGCCGCCGGTCAGGCGGTGCAGAATATGAACATAATGGAATCCCTCCCCGAAACCGAAGGCTTGATCTAATTCCGGGGACACAAACCTTATTAAGGGGAGCATAAAATAGGTTACGTGTCATTGCGAGGAGCGCAGCGACGAAGCAATCTAAACTTACTGCCTAAGAAGAGATTGCTTCGCTGCGCTCGCAATGACATTTTTCGGGAATGCAATCTATATCCTGCCCTGGCTAATAATTGTGGAAACCAAGCTGACCAAGTTATTTCCCCCCCAACTCCCCCGGGGGTTCATCGCCGGCGGCGGGGTCTGCGGGATCAAGAAGGACGGGGGACCCGATCTCGCCCTGCTTTACTCCGAGTCGGAGGCGGCAATTGCCGCTTCCTTCACCACCAACCGGGTGGCGGCCGCCCCGGTCAAGCTGAGCCGGGAAGTGGCGTCCGGCGGCCGCTGCCGGGCGGTGATCGCCAACAGCGGCGGCGCCAACGCCGCCACCGGGGAGAGGGGCGATATCGACGCCCGGAGGATGGCGGCCCGGGCCGCGGAAGCCCTGGGGATCGACCCTGCCCTGGTCGCGGTGGCCTCGACCGGACGGATCGGCCGCTTTCTCCCGATCGAGAAGATCGAACGGGGGATCGAGGAACTGGCCGCCGTCGTCCGCCGGGGCGGCAACGGTTCCGCGGCGGCGGCGATTATGACCACCGACACCCGCCCGAAAGAGATTGCCTATCAGTTCGAGGTCGAGGGAAGACCGGTCCGGATCTGGGGGATGGCCAAGGGCGCGGGGATGATTTATCTGAAGATGCGGGTGGCCGGTCCGCCCCACGCCACGATGTTTTGCTTTCTCCTCACCGACCTGGAAGCGGAAGCGGGTTTCCTCCGGACCGCCCTCGCCGCCGCCCTGGAACAGTCGTTCAACCGGATCACGGTGGACGCCGATACCAGCACCAACGACACGGTGATCCTCCTGGCCAACGGCAGCTCGGAGGCCAAGGTGGAGGCGGGGACGGCCGGGTCGGCGGTCTTCCGGGAAGCCCTGGACCGGGTCACCCGGGAACTGGCCTGGATGATCGTCGCCGACGGCGAGGGCGCGGGCAAGTTCGTCTCGATCGAAGTGTCCGGGGCCGCCAGCGATGATGACGCCCGCCGGTCGGCGGCGGCGGTTGCCAACTCACCGCTCTTTAAGTGCGCCCTCTACGGGGAAACCCCGAATTGGGGCCGGCTCCTGGCCGCCCTCGGTTATTCCGGGGCGGAGCTGGCAGAAGACCGGATCGCTGTCTGGGCCGGGGACCTCCAGGTGGTCCGCTCCGGTTTGCTGGTCGAGCTTGAGCCAGGCCGGGCCGAGGAAGAGCTGGGTCGGGAGAGAATCTCCCTGAAGGTCGATCTCGGTCTGGGGGAGGGGAGGGATGTCTATTATACCTGTGACTTCTCCCCCGAATACGTGGCGATCAACAAGGAATAGTCCCCCGGCCGG
>JAVCCZ010000219.1 GCA_030765265.1 Candidatus Erginobacter occultus | reverse complement strand
TCTACGTCAACGAGCCGCTCCGGAAGACCGGGAGGGTTGATCTCCGGTTCGAGCACTACCCCCGGGACGTCTTCTCCCCGGTGAAATATCGCGCGTTCCAGGGAGAGCGGGCGGGGGTCAAGTTTCGAGGGAACACGAATTTCTGGCAGGTCAATCGCACTGATGAGCACGACTGGACGTTGCGGAAGATACCCTTTTCGGTGCGCTGTGAAGAGCCTCACCGGATATTGAACGATTCAAATACCCATCATTTCTATCTGGGCGGCGGTTACAGCGACATCTCGTTTTTGCGCAACAAACTCTCTTATGATCTCTTCAAGGCGATGGGGGAAGTCGGGGGTGAACCGCGCCCGGCCCCGGACATCGACTGGGCGGAGGTCTTCGTCAACGGCCGCTACCGGGGTCTTTACGAACTGGGAACCCGGGTCGACCGGCACCTGCTCGGCTGGGACCGCTACGACCCCGAAGAGACTGAGCCGGCCCTGCTCTATAAGTTTCTCCAATTAGGGGAAGAATGCTCCGTTGCGTATTCGGTCAAATATCCGCCGCAATTTTATGGTTTGCATTGCGAACCCTATGAGGAGCTGATGGACTTTCTCCGCGGAGCTTCGGCGCAAGAATTCGGCGATCGGATCGAGCGGATAGTGAATCTCGACTCCGCGATCGATTGGCAGTTGCTGGTCAATTACACCGACAACCGTGACGGGATCAGCACCAATATGTATTTAGCCCGCGGCGTTGGGGCCGATTCCCGTTTCTATTTCATTCCCTGGGATTATGACGGGACCTTCCGCGGGAGGCAGAGTTCTCCCTGGCTTTCGAATGCGTTAACCGACCGCCTCTGGCGAGATCATCCCGACTATCAAAACGCCCTGGCGGCGCGGTGGCGTCAGCTGCGTCCGGGGCCGTTGAGCGAGGCTTCCGTCACGGCGAGGATCGATGGGATGAACCGGCGACTTTCCGGATATGCCGAATGGGATTCCTCCGTCTGGGGAGACCGCTACGCCCGGGGCATCACCCGGGAAGAGGCCTGGGCCGGACTGCGTCGCGAAGCGCTGGAACGCTTATCCTGGTTGGATGAATTCCTGGGGAGGTATTCCGATGGGCTTTGGGAAGGCGGGCAAACCGTCCCCCGGAGGGAATCGCGCTGAGAGAGGTCCCCCGGGAAAGCCTTTAGCCCAGTATCGTGCGGATGACGTAGATCGGCTTGTTCTGGGATTCGTGATAGGTGCGGATCTGCAGCTCGGCCAGCAGCCCGATGCTGATAAACTGGAGGGAGAAGAAGATCAGCATAAAGGCCGACATAATCCAGAACGGCCGCTTGATCAGGTCGGCGGCGAAGGTGGTGCCGAAGAGCTGAAACGACAGGTGCGGGATCACCATAACGGCGATAACGGCCAGGCCGGCGGCGGCGGAGATCAGGCCCCATTTTCCGAAGACGTGAATCGGCCTGGTGCTGAACCGCATCAGGAATTTGACGGTCATCAGGTCCAGCACGACCCGCGAGATCCGCGAAAGGCCGTATTTAGAGGTTCCGAACCGGCGCGGGTGATGAGTGACGGGGATTTCCTTCACCCTTCCGCCCACCCAGCTGGCCAGGGCGGGCAGGAACCGGTGCATCTCGCCGTAGAGACGGATATCGCGGACGATGTCGCGCCGGTAGGCCTTGAGCGTGCAGCCGTAGTCGTGGAGCTTGACCCCGGTAATGGCGCTGATCAGGGCGTTGGCCAGTTGCGAGGGCACCCGCCGGCTGAAGAATGCGTCCTGCCGCTTCTTCCGCCAGCCGCTGACCACGTCGGTGTCGGCGGTCATCTCTTCCAGTAACCGGGGGATATCTCCGGGATCGTTCTGCAGGTCGGCGTCCATCGTGACCACCACCTCGCCCCGGGCCTGGGTGAAGCCGGCGCTGATGGCCGCGGTCTGGCCGAAATTCCGCCGGAACTGGATGACCCGGAGATGGGGGAGTTCGCTCCGCAGGGTGGCCATTGCTTCAAAAGACCCGTCCGTGCTTCCGTCATCAACCAGGATGATTTCATAGGTCCGCCCGCTCCGGGAGAGGGTTTCGTGCAAACTCCGGCCGAGCGCCTCGATGCTTTCGACTTCGTTGAATACCGGCACCACGATTGATATGTCCATTCCGACCGTCCCTCCTTTGATTGTTTGGGACCCCGCCTTTTGGATATTTTCGACTTTCAGCCATCTCCCCGCTGGAAAAGGAGGCTGGATAATTTTCGGGGAAAAGACCGGATAATGCAAGAACGAACTCCGCCGGTTTCCGGAGGAGAAGACCGGATAAAGCCGCCTCGGGCCGCGGGCACTTTGCCGTTGCCCCGGTCAATCCTTTGCTTTAGTATTCGCTTATGATTATCTCCCGATTCCTGATTGTGGTCCAGGCGGTGTTGATTCTCTTTCTCCCCGGGGCGTTGCTGACGGTGGCCGCCGGCCGCGGGAAACGGGCCGAGTTTCGGGGCCCCGGGGAGATGTCCTTCTATGCCGGACTCATCTCTTTTGCCTTCTCTTCAATCTCAGGCCTAATCCTGGCTTACCTGGGAGCGTTCTCGGTGCCCCGGCTGGCCCTCCTGGCCCTGCTCTTTTCCCTGGCGTTTGTCCCGGTCCTGATCCGTTCCGGGGCCCGGCCGGTTTTCTCTCCGTCCCGGGCCGGGTGCCTGCTGGCGCCGCTCCTCCTGCTCGGCCTCGGCGCGGCGCTTTTCTTCCGGCCGGTCCCCTATATCTTCGGGGGCTTAGATCCCGGGGTCTACGTCAATACCGCCGGGCATCTGGCGCGGGAAGGAACCATCTTTCCTGTCGATCCCACGGCTGCCGACCTGGAGCCGGGAGAGGTCCTCCGCCTCGCCTGGCGACACTCCGCCGGTTACCCGGAGAAGTACCCCGGGTTTCGCTACTCCTTGCCGGCGACCGGTCGTCTGATCCCGGAATTCTATCACCTCTTTCCCGTCTGGATGGCCGTATTTTACTCCTGGGCGGGCCTGGGCGGCCTGTTCTGCCTGACCCCCCTGGCCGGCCTGGCCGCGTTGGCGGCCTTCTATCTGGCGTTGAGAGAGTTGTGGGGAGCCCGGGCCGCCCTGGCGGCCGGATTGCTCCTGGTCTTCAACGTGGCCCAGATCTGGCAGGCCCGTTATCCCACCGCCGAGATGCTCAGCCAGTTTCTCCTTTTTGCCGGAGCGGCGGCGGCCTTTAACTATTTGCGGCAGGGCAAGCCTTTCTGGGCGATAACCGCCGCCGCGGTCTGGGGCCTGTTTATGCTCTGCCGGATCACCTCACTCCTGATCTGGCCGCCGGTGGTGATCTTCTTTTATTGCCGGTGGTGGAAGAGAGTCAGGAAGGACGATCTCTATCTCATCATCCCTCTGATCCTCTTTACCCTGATCTCCTTTCTCCCCCAGCTCTTCGGGGACTGGCGCTACTTTACCAAGAGCGCGGCCCAGTTCCGCTTTGCCGGGGCCGCCTCGAAGCCGGGGTTGGTCCTGGCGGGGGCCGGGATCTTCCTGGCCGTCGGCTTGCGGCTGCTTCCCTTCCGCCGTCGCGAAGGGATATCCCGGGCCTTCGGCGGTTCTTCCGGCCGTCGGCTGCTGGCCGCGGCGGCGGCCGGACTATTTGGCTACGCTTATTTTCTCCGGCCACTTATCGGGGACCGGACCCCGGATAGCAACAACCTGGTGGAGATCGGCTGGTTGCTGGGTCCCTGGCTGCTGGCGGCCGCTGTAGTGGGGATCCTCCTCTTCATCGGCCGGGAACGGTCCCCGGCGGGCTGGCTCTTCTTCCTGATCATCGCCGTCCCGGCCGCGGTGTTCATATCCCGCAAGATGGTCCACTATAATTATATGTGGGCGTCCCGCCGATTGGCCGAAGCGGTGATCCCCGGGCTGATTGCCTTCTCGATGTACCCCTTGATAGTAGCTTTCCGAAGGGGGAGGGGAGGCCGTTGGATCGCCCGGGTTGTTTTCCTCCTGCTGCTGGGAGCTTCCATCCTCAACAGCCGCCCCCTCTTCTTTCACCGCGAGTACCGGGGGGCGGCCGAATTTATGGAAGAACTCTCCGGGAAGCTCGCCGGTGCCGAAATAGTATTCGTGGAAGGCGAGTTCGTCGACAAGATACCGACGCCGCTTGACTTGATTTACGGCCTGAAGGTTATGCCGGTTTACTACGGTTCGGACAGCCTGGAGCCGGTCTTCGAAAAATTGGCCGCTCCCGCCGCCCGGGCCGCGGGAAGGGTGTACTGGCTGCGCGACCGGGACCAGCCGCCCGGTTTGGGGGCCGGTTGGCTTTTAACGGACAGGATGGTATTTCACTCGCCCCTCTGGGAGAGAAGGAACGATCGCCTGCCCCGCTATGCCGACCCCGCCGCCCGCGACGGTAATTTCACCGTGTATCTCTTCCGCTCCCAACCGGCTCGTAACAGCCGATCACCGGGGAACCGGCCAGACGGGTGAGCCCGGCCGCCCGGGCCAGGGCTTCCAGACCGGCGGAGAGCGGACGGCATTTCAGCATCCGGTGCGCGACCATCGGCAGGAAGAATTGCTTGTACCTCTGACTTTCCCGGAAACCTTGGTCGGCAAAGACCTCGCGGACTTCGGCGTGGGTAAAGAGCTTCCAGGTCCGGGTATCGCCTTCCAGTTTCTTCTTGGCCGCGAAGAGTCTCGGGGCCAGACGGTTGACGCTCTGGCTGGTTGGGTAATCGACGATCACGGCCCGGCGGGCCACCCGGCAGAGTTCGGCGACCAGGGCCGGCCAGCGGCCGCAGTGGGTCAGCAGGCGAAAAGAGATCGCCAGGTCGAACGACCGGTCGGGAAACGGCAGCGAGATTACGTTGCCGACGCAGAACCGGCAGGTCCCGTGCTCGACGGCTTCCCGGATCCGGGTCGAGCACTCCGGAGCGCTGCCGAGCACGGTCACCCGGTGGCCCTCCCGGCAGAACGGGATCGCCAGCTGCCCGTGGCCGCCGCCGACATCGAGGATGGACCTTCCCGGGCCGTAGGGACGGAGCAGCGCTCGGGTCCGCTCTTCCTGAACGGCCAGCATCCACCGGCCGGTCGGTCCGGCGAAGCGCCGGGCGTAACCGTCGGAAGAGGTTTCGATATCCGCCGTCTCCCGGAACGGAGTTTCGGCGGACGGCGGCGGGGTGATTGTGGTGGACTCGCTGGCCTGCATTGTGCTAACAGTAAACTATCCGGCGCCGTCCTGACAAGGAAATCCGGCCGGAGAAAGAGGTGAAGCTTGGAGATTGCCGCCGACACTCATATCCATATCTACCCGGTTCACGACGCGGCGGCCCTGATCCGGGGCGCTGCCCGGCGGCTGCTCCGCGCCGCCCCGTCTCCGGCCGCGGTCCCGGTCCTGTTTCTGGCCGAAGGCCGCGGGATTCATTTCTTCGATCGACTCCTGTCCGGGACCCACGGGCTTCCCGGGTCATTCAAAGTCGAGGGAGCGGCCGAGCCCGGATCGGTCCGGGTGACCTGGGACGAGGGGGAGAGCGCCTGGATCCTGGCCGGCCGCCAGCTGGTGACGGCCGAACGGGTTGAGATTTTGGCCCTGGCGCTGACGGGAGAGATCGAAGATGGGCTGGAGGCGTCGGCGGCCGTGCAAGCCGTGCTCGACCGGGGGGGGGTGCCGGTCCTGGCCTGGGCGCCGGGGAAGTGGATGTTCAAGCGCGCCGGGGTAGTCGGACGCCTCCTTGAGGACTTCGGCCCCGGTCTCCTGCTCCTTGGCGACACCTCCCTCCGCCCCCTCGGTTGGCCGAGGCCGGCGCCGATGCGCGACCCGGACCGGGTGATCCTGGCCGGGTCGGACCCGCTGCCGCTGGCGGGCGAGGAGTCGGAAGCGGGGCGTTACGGGGTCCGGATCGAGGGAGATTTCGATCGCCGCCGTCCCCTCTCCTCGCTCCGCCGCCTGCTCGTCGACCCGGCCGCTTCCCGTCGGCCGATCGGCCGGCGGAACCCGCCCTGGCGGGCGGGCGGCCGTCTCTTTCGGCATAACCGCCGGAGCCCGGCTCCGAGATGACCGCTCCTCCTTCCAGAGTTCTCTTCATCTCCCCTCAGCCGTTCTTCCAGTGGCGCGGGTCGCCGATTCGCGTGGGCTTCAATTTGCTGGCGCTCTCGGAGCTGGGCTGCGAGATCGACCTGCTGACCCTGCCCTTCGGCGAGGATTACCCCCTGCCCGGTCTCCGGATCATCCGGGTGGCCAATGTCTGCGGACGGGAAAATATCCCGATCGGGCCCTCAATCTGGAAGTTCGTCTTTGCCGCCAAGCTCTGGATCCGGGCCCGGAAACTGATCCGGGAGCGGCCCTACGATGTCATTCACGCGGTGGAGGACGCCGGGATCTTCGCGGTCTCCCTGGCCCGGTTCAGCCGGGCCAGGCTGATCTTCGAGAAACACTCCGATCCCGACTCCTATCGCGGGGGCGGGATGCGCAACCTGATTATGACGCTCTACAGCCGGGCCGAGGCCCACGCGATTCGACACGCCGATGCCGTAATCGGGACGGGGGAGAGCCTGGTTGAGCAGGCGCGGTCCATCGTCCCGGAGAAGCCGATTTATCATATCTTCGATATCCCCTCGTCGCTGGTCGAGCCGGACCCGAAACGGGTCCGGGAGCTGAAGAAATCCCTGCGCCGGCGGGCCGGCGAGATCCTGATCACCTATGTCGGTTCGTTCGCCGTTTACCAGGGGATTGAACTGCTCTTCGACGCCATTCCCCGGATCGTCCGCCGGGAGCCCCGGGCCCGGTTCATCATCATCGGCGGCACGCCGGAAGAGATTGAAGCCCGGAAGCGTCAGCTGCGCGCCGCCGGGGCGGAAGGGGCGGTGAGTTTCCCGGGGAAGGTGCCCCCGGACCGTCTCCCGGATTACCTGGCCGCGTCCGACCTCCTCCTCTCACCCCGGCTGGCCGGAACCAACACCCCGCTCAAGCTGCTGGACTATCTCAAAGCCGGCCGCTGCATCCTGGCGACGGATAACCGGGCCAACCGCCAGATCCTCTGCGAGGAGTCCGCCTGCTTCGTCCGTCCCGACCCGGAAGCCTTCAGCGTTGGTGTCTGCCGTCTGATATCCGACCCTGTGGGCCGTGAACGTCTGGCCTGCCGGGGGAAGGAACTGATCGGCACTACTTATAATTTCGGCGAGTTCAAACGGCGTCTGCGGCGGGTCTACGAATCACTCCCGAACCCGGGATGATTTCCCGCCGGCCTCGGCGTCGACGGGGTTAAGGAAAGGAAATCGGAGCGGATCCGTCGCCGGCGGCCACCAGGGAAAAGGCGCCGTTGGGAATTTACAGCGACCGCACCGGTCTGGCGGGCCTGCCAACGGCCAGGCTGTTGGGGGGGATGTCGTCCATAACCACGGAACCGGCCCCGATCACGCAATGTTCGCCGATGGTCACTCCGTCCGCGATCACCACCTGGGCCGCCAGCCAGCAGTTGGGGCCCACGGTCGTCGGGCCCCGGGTGATCATTCCGCTCTGTTCCGAAAACGGCCGGGCCTGGCCGGAGGTGTCGTATTGGCCGCCGCTGAGAATCTCGTTGAAGGAGGCGATCACGGTCCCTTCCCCGATCGTGAGACGGTTGCAGGAGAAAAGCAGGCTGTTGGACGAGATGTTGACGTCGCGTTCCAGTACCAGGTCCCCGTTCTTGCAATAGATGACGGTATGGCGGCCCACGAAGACGTTGTCGCCGATCGTGATTCCCCGGTTGGTTTCGCCCTTGGCGTCGACCACCGCGTTGTCGTCGAGGACCACATTGTCCCCCAGGGATATTTTCCGGGCGTGGCGGAGCGTGAGGTTTTTCCCGAATATCACCTTGCGGCCGCAGGATTTGAAGAGGGACGGGTAGAGCCAGCGGCGGAGGGCCAGGCCGAGCGCCCCGGAGAGGCCGGCGGTCAGGGTGACGATCAGCTCGGCTTTGAGGAAATACCAGAGGGAGGTCCGGCCGTAACAGAGATCCCGGTATTGCCGGAAGGCCGGTGTGGCACTGTCGACCAGGCTGTCCTTGAACTTATACTGCTTGCTACTGCCCATAATCGGTTTGCTCCTCTCGGTCCCGCCGCCGGATTGCCAGGTCCCGGATGGTGAGATCGGCGTTGCCGTAAAAGTAACAAGCGGCTTTCCAGGGCAGATTTTCCTGGATGGTGAATTTGATGCCGGCCGGGGCGCCGGCGGTCACCGGGATTCCAACGCGCCCGGCCTCGGTAAAGAACTGTTCAAAATGGAAGCTGCCGAGGACGGTGCCCGGGGGGGCGGGGCTGTCAAAGTGGAGGCTGACCTCGTAGCGGCCGGCCGGGAGCGGGAGTTGGGGGCCCCAGAGCGCCCAGCCGGGTTGGTCGATCCCGCCGCGGAAGTGAACGTCCTGCTGATCGGGATCTGAACTGCCCCGATGAAAGAACCGGTAGGCCGGGAGGACGAGGATATCCTCCTCCCCCGGCCGGACCGTACCCCCGGCGGTCAACAGGGCGGAGCAGAGGTCGGCGCTCCCGGATTGCAGGGTCAGCCGCAGCGACAGCCGGGAAAAATCATCAGTCGGGGCGGGAACCGACACCCAGGACCAGTCCGCCGAATTAACGGGTATGGCCTCCGCGGGGCTGACCCGATCATCGATTATGACCTCCGCCAGCAGCCGTCCCCGGCCCCGGAGGCGAATCATCCAGCGCAGATCCGGCGCCGGGGGGGCATCGGTCGGGCTGATCAGGACGGCGGCGCCTGGAGAGAGTTCGAGATAACGTCCCCGGCTGGCGGTCCGGTCATCGCGGACCGCGGTCTGCCCCTCCGACTCCTCCGCGGCCGGATCGAACAGCCAATGCCGGGAGGGGAAGTAGAGATCGGTTCCGGGAACGGCACCGACGGCTGGGGCAGGTTCCTCCCGGATACGGAATGCCCAGACCGGGCCGTCCCGCCGGAGCAGTTCCAGGCGGGGGCTGTCCAGCAGAGCCGCCAGCGTATGGCTGTGGGGAAAGGGGCTGACCTTGTCGGGAAAGATATCTTCGTGAAGGACCAGGTGGGTGATTCCCCGGTCTATAAGTGAATCGGCCTGCTCATCGGTGAGCCATCCCTGGTTGATGCTCTGGTAGGGGAGGAAGATCTCGTCGAAGTAGGCGCCTCCGACGGCCGGGGTATAGCCGTTCAGCATCCGGATGCGGTAGAGCGAACAGTAATATTGATAGATTGAAGCATAGTGGGAATCCCCCGGCCAGAGCGGGATCGCCAGAATATGCGGCCGGATCCCCCGTTCCGCGGCATCTTCCGCGACGGCCGCGTAGGCCGGTTGTTCGAAGGACAGCAGGCAGATGACCGGTTCAAACCGGTGGCGGTACTCAACGCCCGAGAGGAGCAAGCACGCCGCGGCGGCCAGGTAACCGGCCGCGCGGAGGCGGACGGCCCGGGCGATGGCTGCCGCGGCCAGCGCGGCCAGCAGGGCCAGGATCGGCGGCAGGATCCCGTAAACCTTGCCCGTCTGACGGATCATCTCGTAGTGGGGAATCCATTCCCGGGCTTTCCGCCAGAAGACGCCGCCGTGGGGGCCGAAGGGTCCGGTGGCCAGCATCGCGATCACCGCCACTGCGGCGAGCAAAAGCAGGTAAAACCGGGCGTCCCGGTAAGGGCGGGGCCGTTCCCGGACGAGGCGGATGCCGATTGCTCCCGCCCCGGCCAGGAGGAGAACGAGCAGCGGGTAGCCGAGAAAAACCTGGTCCGAAACTTGATGGGTCTGCCCTCCGAGAAATCCGCGGGGCCGGGGAGAAAAAATCGCCACCTCGTCCAGGGTCCGGCCCTCCGCCATCACGGTACCGGCCAGTTTCTCGCTGACGGCGAGGCTGTAGAGCACGGTCACCGCGACCCCGGCGACGACCGGGAGGATTGCCGCCGCCGACCTTCGATAGGCTTTCGGCGAGCGCCAATTCAGTCCCCCGGCGGCCAGGGCGACCAGGCACCAGGCGGGAGTCAGCAGGACATTGAAGAAGAAAATATGCAGATCGCTGGTGTAGCTGAAGACGATGGCCACGGCGGCCCAGAAACCGCCGGCGAGGGATCTGTCGCGCACGGCCCGGTCAAGCCCCCAGAGGAGCAGGGGGGTGGCGGCCATCGCGAACCCCGTCGGGCTCCCCCCGAGCAGGGTGATCCAGCGGTAGGGCAGGATAATGGCGATTAAGGCCCCGGCGGCGGCCAAACCGTCCGAGGAGAGGTAGCGGCGGACCAGCAGCCAGGTAAAGAGATAGGTGAGCCAGATCGAGAAAAAACCCGTCAGGTTATAGGCGAAGGCGCGGTTGCTGATCGGGGCCAGCAGGCAGTAGAGCCAGGAGAAAGGAGCGTAATAGGGCCCGGGTTCGTAGCGCGCCGTCTCGTCCCCGGTGTTGAACTCGTAGGGGTTGTACATCCAGGGGGTGTCGCCGGAGAGCATATCGCCGAACAGCCAGAAGTAGTACAGCAGCTGGAGATGGTCGCCGGCCACCATAAATCGGACCGTCCAGCCCTGGCCGCCCGAATGGGTCATCGGGATTCCCCGCGAGACATTGCGGGGCAGCGGCCAGCTCCAGATCGACCAGACGAGCAGCGATATCCCCAACGATAAAATCAGTAGCTTAAGTCTTTTCATCGTGCTGATTCCTCACCCCGCATCCCGGCTGCCGGTTCGATCGGGCTGACCCGCGGTTCCCGATAGCTGCTCCGGCCATCGAACTGGATTAACAATAATCGGCTCCCCCGGGAGACACAAGAAGATTATGGAATATGGAATCAACTTTTTCCTGTCGCTTTCCCCGCATTCGTGGGATTATTCCCCGGAATCAATCAGCCGCGATCGGGACTTTCAGTGTGCGAGTCTGTCTTGATATCCAGGCGGCGGTATAACCCGGTTCTATGGAGTCGGCCGCTCTACCAGGAACCTGGTGGAACACCTGGGTCCGCAGGCCGCTGCGGCCGGCCACCAATCGCGGTTGTTTTACCTTGATTTCTGAAGGAAAGCGGCGGTGGGGGGTAAAATGACGTTCGATATCGATTTGCTGAGATTAGCTTCCCGCCAGTATTTCTACAAGCCGCTGGCGGCTTTCTTCAATGCCTTCCACCTGCGGGCCTATCTGGCCTCCGGCGTCCACCTGGACGAACCGGCGCTGGATGTGGGCTGCTACGACGGATCGTTCGGCGTCCTGCTGACCGACGCCTTCGGGACCCGTCCCCGGATGTTCGGGATCGAGGTCAACCGGGACGCCTTGAAACGGGCCGGACCGGAGGCGCGCCGGCGATACGGCGGAATGATCAACGCCAGCGCGACCGACCTGCCGTTTGTCGACCGATCGTTCCGGACCGTGATGTTTAACGCCAGCTTGTTCGCCATCGATCCGGGGCTGGGCGATGCCCTGCGGGAAGCTCGCCGCGTCCTGGTGCCGGACGGCCAGCTTTGTCTTACCGTCAATACCGACCTTTATGCCCGGCATTGCTGGCTGACGAGGTTTTTTCATCATATCGGGCGTCCCGACTGGGCGCAACGCTACTCCCGGGCGCTGGACCGCCGCCTGATCGTTCGCCACTCGTTCACGGCGGAGCAATGGAGAGCGTTGCTGGAAGATCACGGTTGGGTGGTGAAGCAATGCTTCGGGTTTTTTTCTCCCCGGCTGACGACCTACTGGAGTTATCTGGCCTGGACGCCCTGGCGCGTTTTCGGCGCGGCCCAGCTTCTCCCCGGCGGGGCGCTGCGGGCCTTGCTCAGCCGGATATACGTGGCGGTTTTCCGCAAACGCTATCGTTGTTCCCGGGTAATGATGGACCCGCGGGAATCGACATATATCTGGGTCCGGGCAATCCGGAAACCGGAAAGCCGGCACCAACTCCGGGGAAAGCCGTCTCTTATCCGATCGGAGTCACAATCCGCCGCCGGGGCCGCTTCCGGCGGGCACTTACGGGCGGCGGAGAACACAATCTTACGATAATCTTGTCAGGGCTCTATGCCAGAGAATCGCCCGAATATTCTTTTCCTCAGCGATCACCTCGGTCACGGCGGCAGCCGGATCCACGGCGCTACCAGCTATTTCCTCTCGGTCCTGCCCCGTCTCCGTCGGGCCGGGTTTCCCCTGACCGTCTGTTTTCTCCGAAACCGGCATCCCGCCGCGGCGCTGCTCGAACGGCAGGGGGTCAAACCGCTGTTCTTAAACCGCCCCCGCTGGGACCTTGCCGTCACCGTGACCCTGATCCGGCTGATCCGGAAGCAGCGGATCGATCTCGTGCATACCGCCGGGATGAAAGGTATCCTGACCGGACGGGCCGCCGCGCGGGCGACCGGCCGCAAGTGTGTGATCCACCTCCACGATATGCTGCCCCAGTCGGCGCCCATCCGGATTCTACAGCGCTCGATGGCGTCCTGGACGGATCGGGCCCTGGTGATCTCCGACGCCGTCGGCGAGTTCGCCCGCGAACACTTCGGCATCCCCGCCCGGCGGATCGTCACCCTGTATAACGGTATCGATCTCCGGCCCTACGCCGTCGAACGGTCGGCGGAGGAAAAAAACTCCCTGAAGAGTTCGCTCGGCCTCCCGCCGGATGCCCCGGTGATCGTCACCGTCGGCCGGATCGATTCCGTCAAACAGCAGTCCCAGGCGATCCTGGCGATGCGGTCGGTGGCGGCCGCGGTTCCCCGGGCGCGGCTTCTGATCGTCGGCGACGGCCCGAAAAAGGAGGAGTGGTCCCGGTTGGCCGAGGAACGGGGCAGTCCGGTTATCTTCACCGGTCAGCGCGAAGACATCCCGGAGCTGCTGGCGATCAGCGACCTGATGGTGATCACGTCTTCCAGCGAAGGGCTCAGCCTGGCGGCCATCGAGGCGCTGGCCGCCGGTGTTCCGGTCGTCTGCCCCCGGATCGGCGGCCTGCCCGAAGTCGTGGAAGACAACCGCTCGGGCATCCTCACCACCCCCGGCCGGCCCCAGGAAATCGAGGCGGCCCTCATCCGTCTGCTCCAGGACAGTTCCTTAAGGGGGTCATTTTCCCGGGCGGCGCGCTCGCGCGCGCTGTCATTCGACATCCGAACCCACATCAAGAAACTCGAGCGGATTTATTTCTCGGTTATGGCGGAAATCTGATGGGATTTCTTCAAGAAACTATTGCCAAGAACTGGCCCGAGTTGCGGGCGCTGCTCACCGGGGGTATACCGGCCTTCGTCACGGCTCCCCGCCCGCCCCCCTTCCGGGGAGGGGTGGTCGTATTCTGCTACCACCTGGCGGACCCGGTATCGTTTGAAGCGGACCTGCGGTTCCTCGCCGCCAATGGTTATCGCACGACCGGCGCGGACGAACTTCTGGAATACGTCGGGAACCGGAAGACTTTGCCGGAACCGACGGTGGTGCTGACCTTCGATGATGGGGCCGTGAATTTCTATGAAACCGCCTTTCCGCTTCTCCGGCAATACAACCGCCGGTGCGTTCTCTTCATCGCTCCGGGCCTGCACCGCCGGTCGGCCGAAGAAACGGCGCGGGAACGCCGTCCCTGCACCTGGGAGGAACTTCGGGAGATGGCCGGCTCGGGACTCGTTGACATCCAATCCCACACCTGGGTCCACCGCTCGCTGGATTACTGGCCCCGGCCTCTCCCCCTGGCGGGGATCGACGAAACCCTGGCCGCCGCCCGGAGAGGCCGGCCGCTCTCAATGGAAGAAGACCTCCGCCGGGCCCGCGCCGTGCTGGAAGAACGGCTCGACAAAACCGTTCGGCACCTGGCCTGGCCCCGCTACTACACCGCCCCGGCCGCGCTGGCCCTGGCCCGCCAGGTCGGTTATCAGGGGTTCTGGACCGGAACCAGGCCCCGCCATCCCCTGGTGGTCCCCGGGCAGGATCCGGCGGCCATCGTCCGGATCAGCGGCGAGTTCACCCGCCGCCTGCCCGGGGCCGGCCGCCGGAAACTCCGGACGATTCTAAGGATCCGCTACGGGCAAGCGCTGGCGGGAAAATGGCCGAAACGATAACCAAGAAGAGCTGCCGCGTCTGCTTCGAGGTGAGAAAGGTTGCCCGGTCCTGACTGATTATCCGTTTCATCACCGAACTATGCGCGATACCGACCCCGACAAACCGGAAAAGAAGGCCTGGCCGCCTCGCCCCAACTGGAACTGGCTGGATCGGCTGGCCCGATTGGACTTCTCGTATTTCTTCGCCCTGCTCGGGGAGTCCACCCTGGCCATTACATTTGTTTTTTACGTGCTGATCGCCCGCGCCGTCGGGCCCGGTCCCTATGGGATGTTCTCCGCCGCCGTCGCCCTCGGCGGTATTCTCGGGGTCTTGATCCAGTTCGGTCTGCCCGTCCTCCTCACCCGCAACGTGGCTGCCGATCCCCGGGAGGGAACCCGACAGACCCGGCAATTCATCGCCATCCAGCTGATTCACACCATTCCCGTCCTGCTGATCCTCCCCCTGCTGATCCACCTGATGGGATTCTCCCGCCAGGGCGCGGCGCTCTGCTACCTGATGGTCTTCGCCGAACTCTGCCGGAGCGTGAAGATGCTCTGGCGCAGTATTATGAAGGGGCACTCCTGGTTCCACCTCGAATCCCTCAGTGTCTTTGCCGAACGCCTCTTCTCGGCCCTCCTGGCCGGCGCCGTGCTCTTCACGACCGGCAGCCTGGTCCTGACCACCGCCACGCTTGTCTTCGCCCGGATCATAGACAACGTCGTCACCGGCGTCGGCCTCGGCCGCCGCTTTAAGCTCACCGCCGACCGCCAGACCCCCGCCTGGACCGAAACCTGGCGGCGGGCGCTCCCCTTTGCCCTGCACGGCCTGCTCTGGGTCCTCTATTACCAGGTCGATATGATTATGCTCAAGGCGATGGCCCCGGAGATCGAAGTCGGTTACTATGGGGCCGCCTACCGGGTGCTGGAGATCTTCGCGGCCTTACCCCGGGTGGTCTTCTACGTCGCCTTTACCCGCTTCGCCCAGTGCCACGTCCAGGACCCCGCCCGGATGCCGCGGCATATTTACCGGGCTGTCCGCGTTCTCCTGCTCCTCGGCCTGCCCGCCCTGCTCGCCGCCGGGTTCCTTCAGCCGCTCCTGATCCCGTTCCTCTTCGGAAACGCCTATCTCGCGTCCGTGGGCCTGCTGGCCGTTCTCCTGCCCGGGTTGGCCGTGAAGATGTTCGGCAGCATCAACGAAGAATACCTGCTGGCGACCGGCGCCGAGAAAAAGCTGCCCCCGCTGATGCTGGCCGTCGCCCTCATCAATATCTCCGCCAACCTGCTCCTGATCCCCCGTTTCGGGGCGATGGGAGCCGCCATCGCCACCGGCCTCAGCGAATGCGTCTTCTTCAGCCTGGGGGTGCGGCTGCTGCTGAAATCACCGGTGCGGCGGGCCGCGCGGCAGCTCATCCGCATCGCGGTTCCCTCCGTGCTGATTGCCCTGGGCCCCTCACTGGCCCTGGCCGGGGCGTCGATCGGGATTGTCTCCGCCCTGGTTGCCGTCGGCCTTTTTGCCGTATTCGCTCTGATGCGGCCGCGGTTCTTTGGCCGCTAGGCCGGCCCGCGCCGTCTTTGCGCGCGGAGGCGGAGAGGGGCGGGCGCTGCTCCCAGGAAGTCTGACCTCGGCCGGGCGGCCGGGCCTTTATTCGCCCTGCTCGGGACCTGTCGGGGGGGAGACCAGGCGCGCCACGGATTCGACAACGGCGTCGGCCAGCATCTCGTTGCCCCGCTGGTTGAGATGGGCAAAATCGTCCTCGTAGATGGTTTCCGGGACGTGACCGAAGAAGGATTCGTTATAATCGACAAACGGCACGCCGTTGGCCCGCAATATTTCGGACTGGCTGATAAAACAGGCGTAACCGCGGGTCAGCGCCCGGTAAAATCGGGATTCGGTGTTGTAAACCCCGCTGTCGGGTCTTTCCGGAGGCGGGGTTTCCCGGAAAAAGTACTGGTTGGGCTGGAGTCCGTGAACATAGGGGATGCCCTGCTCCCGGGCCAGATCACTTAAAGCGATGGAAGCCCGCCGCCAGAGGCGGGCCGATTCCAGCAGGGCTTCGTCCAGGTCTTCGCCGGACCAGTAGACCGGCCCGGTCCGACCGTAGGAAGGGGTCTGCCGGCTGGTGTCCCGTAGCCGCTCCTCGAGCCGGTGTTCGGCCCGCCCCTCCCGGTGAATCGACATCCGGTCGAGGCGTTCCCGCAGATAACGGACAAGGACGCTGCGGTAAAGCCCGGTGCGGAGCAGGACGGAAGCCAGGCGGGCCCGGCTTTCCCGCTGCCGGATGATGGCCAGCCGGGCGCGCATCGCTTCCCGGTCGGGCCGGTCCGCGTCGGTCAGGGTCAGCCAGTTCCAGGGAAAGGAAGGATCGATCTTGTTCTGCCGGGCGTTGAGCTGGAAGAAGGCCATTTCGTTGACCCCGTCAATGTTGATCAGCAGATCCGCGTGGAGACCGAGGGAGAGGAAATAGGATAGGATCAGGAGCTGATGGGGCTGCTTGTAGCCGCCCTGGCACAAGCTGTTGATGACCACTCGCCGGCCTCCGGTGATCGGCAGGCTCTCCAGGCCCCGGCGGAGGGCGTCGGCTCCCACGATGCAGAGCTGCGCCGCCACGGAGCCGCCGAGAACGACGACCGCGAATTCTTCCTCGGGATCTGGCCGGTAGAGCGCCTCGACTTCGCTGAAAAATCCGAAGCGGTTGACGGGCATCCCCTTGTGCGACTTCCGGGCGTCGTAGTTGGCCACGTACCCCAGGTAGGGGTGGGGAGCTATGGAAGGCAGCTGGGCGTCGGCCCGGTCCGCTGAGGCGGTCACATTTTCCAGGAGCGAACGGTAGTCGGCCAGAACCCCCGCTCCGTAAGGGTTCCGCCCCCGCCGCAGCGCCCGGTAGGCGCCCAGCGCGCCTTCCAGGACGATCAGGCAGACGAGCAGGGAGACCATCGGGAGAAGGGAGAGTTGGAGGAATCGCAGTCCGCGGCTTTTCCGCTTCCGGTTTGTTCTCAAGTTCTTCACCTGGTATCTCGTCGTCGTCTCCCGCGGGTTCGGTCGGCCGGGCGGCACTGAACCCGCCCCCGGCACCCGCCTGCTCCGCCTGGTTTCCCGTTGCCGAAACATTATAGTCACCTTCGGCCGAGCGACAAACTATATTTAGTCCGTCAGCCCGGAGGGCGATCCTTCCGGGCCGCCGGGCGAACCGGAGTTCCGTCGCCTTTCCCGCCGGCTATACTTTCAGGTTGCCTTTACCGGTCCCTTTATCCATAATGAAAAATCTACTTAACCCGAATTGCTTACGAGAGATGGAATTTTGCTTATGAAATGCCTTTTCGTCTACAGGACGGCATCCCTGGATATTACCGATCCGATGGGGATTATGAGCCTGATCGCCAATGTTAAGAAGCACGGCCACGACGCCGACCTGCTGTTGACGAATCTGGAGAAGGATTTATTTGCCGCCGTTAAGGACTATCAGCCCGACGTGATCGGGTTTTCCCTGACCAGCGGCTCCGAGGATTACTACCTGGAACTGATCCGACGCTTGCGGCGGCAGGTGGATTTTCTCTCGGTAGTGGGCGGGCCGCACCCCACATTCTTTCCCGAGTTCGTGGAGAACGAGGAGGTGGATGTCATCTGCCGCGGCGAGGGCGACGAGGCGCTGGTCGACCTGCTCGACTGCCTGCGGGACGGTCGGGATTACTCCGGGGTCCGCAATCTCTGGCTGAAGAAGGACGGCCGGGTGATCAAGAACCCGATGCGTCCGCTGATCCGCGACCTGGATACGCTTCCCTACCCGGACCGGGCGTCCTTTCTCAAGTACTACGCCTATGCCCACAGCAGCGTGAAGCATTTCCTCGCCACCCGCGGCTGCCCGTACGATTGCACCTACTGCTTCAACCATCTTTTAAAGAAGCTGTACCGGGATGAGGCCGGGGACGCGCGATACTGCCGTCTGCGCAGCGTCGAGAGCGTGATCCGGGAGATTGAAGAGGTGCGCCGCCGCTATCCCCTGAAGGTCGTCTACTTTCACGACGATATTTTCATCGTCAACCGGCGGTGGCTCCAGGAGTTCTCCGCCGCCTACCGGGACCGGGTCGGCCTGCCGTTGATCTGCTACGTTCGGGCCAACCTGGTTACCGAGGAGGTGGCGCGCTTGCTCAAGGAGGCCAACTGCGTCACCATCGCGATGGGCGTGGAAAGCGGCAACGAGACCATCCGCCGACGGATTCTCAAGCGCGATATGAGCAACGATCAGATCGTCGGGGCCGCCCGACTGTTCCATAAGTATGGCATCTCGATTATGACCCAGAATATGGTGGGTCTGCCGGAGGAGAGCATCGAGAACGCTTACGAAACGATCAAGATCAACATTGCGGTGAAGCCCGCCTACGCCTGGGTCTCCATCTTCCAGCCTTACCCCCGCACGGAGATGCACGCCTACTGCCTCGAGAAAGGTTACCTGAACCCGTCGCATATTCAGCACGCGTCATATCAGGTCGAGTCTCCGATCAATACGGGGCTGACCAAGCGCGAATTCGAGAATCTGCACAAGTTCTTCGCGCTGGTCATTGAATTTCCGGCCCTGATGAAGTTGTCGCGGCGGCTGATCCGCTGGCCGAGCAACATTGCCTTCAACGTAATCTACCGTGTTTTCAAGGGGTACACGCACATCTTCCGACTGAGGATGAGCAGCGGCGAGATCGGCTTCCTGGTCTATCTCTGGAACCTGCTGGGCTACCGGATCCGGCGCTGGCGCGGCCGGACGTATTAGTATCGTGTCTCGGAAGTAATTTGAATAATAACGTCATTGAGAGGAGCGCAGCGACGAAGCAATCTATTCCACTGCTATGAATAAAGATTGCTTCTCCGTCTTCCGTCTAAAGCCGGATAAAAAAGCCGGATCGCAATGACATTAGGCATACTTTATATTTCTGAGACACTACACTGGTGCCCCGGTTTTCTGGATTACTTCAACAGACCGTTCTCCCGGTACCATCGCGCGGTCAGGCGGCAGCCTTGGAGGATATCGACTTGGGGCCGGTAGCCCAGTTCCCGCCGCGCCTTCTCGATCGAGAAAGCCCGGTTCACGGTGAAGAAATCCAGCCGCCGCCGGTGAAGGGGCGGCTCGATCCCCAGGGGGCGGCAGATCAGCTCGCAGGCCCGGGCGGCGAGCTGGAGAGGTCGCAGCGGGAGCCGCCCGCGGGGAACGGGGCGGCCGAGCGCCTGGGCGACGACGGCCACCAGTTCCGCGATCGTCGTGTAGCGGGGCCCGGCCAGGATATAGGTTTCTCCTTCGGCGGCGGGGTGTTCGCCGCAGAGAATTATTCCCGCGACCAGGTCCGTGACATAGGTCATATGGTAGAGAATCTGACCGGAACCGAACATCCGGAACCGGCCGGTGTTGACGCTCTTGAAGAGCTTGAGGAAACGGGTATCGCCCGGCCCGTAGATGGCGGCCGGCCGGAAGACGGTCACCGGCATCCCTTCCCGGGCCGCGGCCCGGGCGAGTAGTTCTCCCTCCAGCTTCGTCCTCTGGTAGACATCGTGCGGCCGGAAGGAGGAGTTCTCGACGGCGGGAATCTCGGCCACGTCGCCGTGAACGCCGATCGTGCTGCAGTGGACCACCCGGTCGGGTCCGTGCCGTCGTGCGGCCTCGAGGACGTTGGCGGTTCCACCCACGTTGACGTCGTGGTAGACGCTGTCCGGCTCTTTGGCCGACCGGTATAAGGCGGCGATGTGGTAAAAGGTGGAGCAGCCCGCGGAGGCCGCGAGCACGTCCTCGGGCCGGGCCAGATCGCCCTCGATCAGCTCAATCCCCGGCTCTTCACCGATGGTTCCCCGGCCCGGCCGGCGGACCAGGGCCCGGACTGAATAACCCCGCCGGGCCAGCGTCCTCGCCAGGTGGCCGCCGAGAAAACCTGTTGCTCCCGTAACAAAGACGTTGGTCATAGCTTCCTCCCGGACCGCCGGCTCAGCGTACCTCCCGGTCGACCCCCTCCCCTCCGCCGGCCGCTGATTACCCGGTCCGATTCAAGGGTTAAGGGCCGAGCGGGACCAGGCGCCAGCCGTCGCTCTCGGTGAATTCGCGGGCGGAGAATATCCAGACCACCGCCCGTTTGCGGTTCCAGTATTCGGGGTCCCCCCGGGCCTTCCGGAACAGGTTGAGCCGAGCCGGCGTGGCGCCGGATCCGCGGACGCCGACCAGCTCGACCGGCCGGCCCAGTTCCCGGGCGAGCTGATCGGCCAGCCCGGCCCCCCGGGTGTGCATATCCCCCCCGGCGTGAAAGACCAGGGTATGGCTGTCCCCTAAAACGAGGAGGGGACTGTCCGGGTCGAGAGTCTCCCCCTCGACCGCGCGGACCGCCAGAATCTCCGGCGGCACCCCGGGATCGTCCAGCATCCGGCGCAGGTCGCCGTCGATCTCGATTTCTTTCCAGGCCGCCGGATAACTTCTCTCGGTGGTTCGGGGAAGCAGCGGCCGGACTTTATCGGCCAGAATCTCGGCCGCCCGGACGCAGCCCGTCCCCGACCAGTGGGAGTCCTGGCGGCAGTAGTATGGGCCCCTGGCCGGATCCGGCCCTTCCCGGAACCGGTCGGTCAGGTCCAGGACCTTGACCCCCTCGGCGCGGAGCAGGGAATAGAACTCCCGGTGATGGGGATCGGGTCGGACTCCGCTTTCGGCTCCGGGATCGCCGGGCAGGTAATGGGGATAGACCGCGGCCTTGGCCGGAACCGGGACCAGGATCAGTTCGATTCCCTTGGCCTTCAGCTCCCGGTGGAAGTCAAGTATCGCGGGCAGGGGATCGCGGGCCTCGGCCCGCTTGGCCCGGCTGGCGGTCCGGGCCGCCTCGCCCCAGAACGGCCCGGCGGCCAGATGCCGGAGTTCGGAGACGAGAAAGAGCCAACCGTCGCGGCCTTCTACCACGGTCCGGCCCTCTTCCTCCGCTGCCCGCGCCAGTTCGCCGCTCCGCTCCAGCAGCCGCTCCGCAGCCGGGGAGGGGGTTCCGCCCGCCAGCAAGGCCGGGAGCAGAAATAGAACCGGAGCCAGTCTTCCCTTAAATCTTCTCATCGAGGCAGTCTAAACACGGGCCGAGTCCGCCGTCAAGGAGCAACCGGCGCCAGTTTTTCCAAACCCAGCCGACCGATCATCACTTTCCCGCCCCCGAGATACTTGACCCTCGGTTCGCCCCAGACCATCCTCGGCGGCGTCACGAATTCCAGGATACATAACCGGTCTTCTCCCGGCGCCAGTTCAAGGTCCTGTTCGGCAATTATCTTTCGGCCGTGATCGATGGTCACATCCAGGCGGATCGCCGCTCCCCGTTCGTCCGTCCGGACTTCGAATGAAGCGCGGTAACGGCTTTCCGGAATCAGGGCCAGGTAACTTCCGAAAACCATAAACCCCGTTTCACTTCCGGGGTAGGCCACTCGGAAACTGCGCCCCTCGCCGTCGGTTTCGTTGGCCCCGACTTGGCGGTGAGTCCGGGACGCGTCCCAGAAGATCTCGACCGGTTCCTCTTCCAGGTTCAGGGGGATCAGCCGGCCGGGGGTCCGTCCGTCGAGAAGGAAGGCGGAGCGGTCCCGGAAGGCCTGGTGCCAGAGCCAGGCGTTGGCCATTCTCCCCCCGCCGCCGCGGGCCAGCAGGGGGTCGCTCTCGAGCCCCCGGGGATTGTAGACTATTTCCCCTTCTCGGGGAAAGTCAATGTTCTCCAGAAATACCAGGGACTTCGGGGGAGCGTCGGCCAGTGTATCCAGCAGCGCGCGCCGTTGTGCCTGGGGAGCGCTCAGCTTCCGGACCTGTCCCTGCAGGACCAGGGCGGTGTTCAGCCCCGCCAGGACGGCCAGCAGCGGCCAGACCAGGCGCCGGCGGGGAAATCGGCGGATCAACCGTTCGTGCAGTTTCCCCAAACCGCTCCCGGCGGCCAAAAAGATCATCGGCAGGGATTCAAAGTAATAAACCGGTCCGCCCACCTCGGGGATGCCCCGGAACCAGAAGAAGACATAGCCCAGCCAGACGGAAAACGCCGAACCCAGCAGCAAGGGGGTGTAGTTGGGGTTCCAGGCCAGGAGCGCCAGCAGGAGCGCGACCGCCAGCGATCCCCGGAATCCCCCCAGCCACAGGTCCAGGTCAAGCAGGTTGTCCCGCATCTCCAGCATCCCCTTTTCGGGGGTATGGTAGATGGTTTTTCCCTGGGTGTGACGGGGGCCGAACCCCAGTTTCTCGCTGGATTCGTAATACAGATAGGTCGGGGTGAGGGGGTCCCCGACCGCCCGCCGGTTGTATTCGAAGTAGGCGAAAACGCCGGCGGTTGAAGCGACGGCCAACAGGAACAGTCCCGCCAGCGCCCGCCGGTTCCAACGCCGGGCCCCGGTAACCAGCGCGTCTAACCCCAGCGGCAGGGCGACCAGCCCGGCGGCAAAGGTACGGTTGAGAAATAACAGCGACCAGGCCAGTCCCGCCAGGGCGGCGTAAAGTGGCCGCCGGGTTCGTTTCCAGGCCAGATAGGCGGCGAGCAGGGCGGAGACATAGAGAAAGCCGCTGGTGTGACTGAGCAGGGTGCCGTACATACTTATGAAGTAAGGCGAGACCAGCAGCGGCACTATGACCGCCCAGGGAGAGATTGCGATCTGTTTCGCGGCGCTGCCCAGCAGGATGACCGACAGTCCGGCCGCCAGGATTACCATCAGGCGCGGTTCCCCCAGCCAGATGCCGGGAGCCAGCCAAAGGGGATGTCCGGGCGGATAACGGGACAGCCAGCCGTGTTCCCGATCGAGGATGATCATATAGCTGGCGAAGGCGCGGGCAAAGGGCTCGGGATAAGGGCGGCTGATCCGCCCCTCGGCGAAGCAGTGGGCTTGAAACACGTAACTGTTCTCGTCGGAAGACATCGCCGTCGAGCGGTAAATAGCTTTGGCGGCCCAGAGGGAAAGGCCGCCGGCCAGGCCGGCTGCCGCCAGATACGAAAAAAAAGAGTGATTAAATCGCATAGCAGTGCTATTTTGTTCGTTTTTGCTTATCGGGGTGAAATCTGGCCGGGGGAAGAGGAAGACCCTCCGGCCGGCGCCGCCCGAGCGCGGAGAGACCATCGCGGCTCGATTCGCGGCGGTTTTCGTTATCAACCAGCTTCATTTATATAAAATTTTCCGGAGTTGCAAGGAAATTATGAAAGTTATTATAATCATACCCGCTTACAATGTCGCCCCGGTTCTCGGCCAGGCCGTTAAATCCATCCCGCCGGGTTGCGGGGATGAAATCATCGTGGTCGATGACGGCAGTACGGACGGGACGGCGGATCTCGCCCGGTCCCTGGGGTTGACCGTGGTCAGCCATAAGCAAAACCGGGGATATGGCGGCGCTCAGAAGACCGGGTATCAGGAAGCGATCAATCGGGGCGCGGACATCGCTGTAATGGTTCACGGTGACAACCAGTACGATCCCGCGATGGTGCCCCTGTTTATCGCCAAGATCCGCGACGAGGGTTATGACGTCGTCACCGGGACCCGGATGGTTTTAGGCGATGTCCTCCGTCAGGGTATGCCCCTCTGGAAATATATCCCGAATCGCTTTCTCACCCATCTGGAGAATTTAGTCTTTCAAACCAACCTGACCGATTATCATAACGGTTACCGGGCCTATTCCACCCGGTTCCTGAGGCAGGTTCCGCTGGAGCTGTTGAGCGAAAAATTTGATTTTGACACCGACATTATTATCCAAGCCGCCATCCGCAAGCAGAGAATCGCCGAAGTTCCGCACGCCACCCGGTACCTTGACGAGAATTCCCAGATGCCTTTCAGCAAGGGAGTGCGCTACGGGTTCAGTATTTTGCATACCGTTGCCAGGTATCTTCTCCATAAAACCGGCTTGAGTCGCCAACCGCTGTTTGAGACGGTTGTCCCGGTCTGAGAGTCCGGTGGCCGGCCGGGCGGGATGGGGGGGGCGAACGTCTCGGGGCCGGTTTCCCGCCCGGCGCTCTTTCAGTCGACCCATTCCCCCCAGCAGGGTTCCTGGAGCTGGAGTTCCAGGTCGCTGAGCTCGCCGCGGTTAATCCCGCCGTAGCGGTCGGCGACCTCGGCCCAGGGGACCAGCCGGACCGTGATCTCCTCGCCCGGCCGGAGGCGGGCCGCCCGGGTCCACTCGTTGTCTTCCATTCCGAACATATAGACCACCGCCTCCCCGTTTTCGGGGAGGTCGACCAGGTGGACAGCGGTCACGTGATCGCGGTAGGGGACCGTGCCGGGGCGGGGAACCGGCGCCGCCTCCCGGACGGTCCCGTTGACGGTGAGGGGACGGCCGGGTTGGGGGACCACGAACCGGGCCGGCGGCGGCTCTCCCGGGCGCAGCGGTATGATCCGCCAGTCGCCGACGACCAGCTCGCGGGCGGCGAACTGCCAGACCACCACCCGTTTTCCCGCCAGGCGATCGTGCCCTCGGGCCAGCTCCCGGGCCAGCATCGCCCGGGTGGCCCAGGCGCCGCTGTCGTTCCGGACCAGCCGGTCCACCGGAGCGTGGAGAAAGTAGCTCAGCTGCTCCACCAGCCCCGCTGACTCGCCCCAGCCCATCGGTTCGAGCGAGTAATTGTTGCTGAAACTGTCGCCCAGGACCAAAACCTCGGCCTCTTTTGACGCCCGCCAGAACTGCCCGTCGGCGGTCAGCACCTGCCGGATGGTCACCGATTCCGGCGGGAACCGGGTCTGCCCTTTCGGAAGATCCAGCATCAAGGCGATGTCGCCGAGTCCGGCCAGTTCGAGCGGCCGGCGCCGGAGGCCGCCGTCCCCGGGTCCCGGGGCACCGAGCACGTCGGCGATCCGCGCCGCCAGCCGGACCGCCACGGCCTCCATCGCTTCTGGGCGCCAGTGGGTGTCGGTGGCCAGGAACCGGGGCCGATCCGCCCGGGCCGCCAGGAGTTCCGAGGGGTCGAAGACGGTCACCCCGGCCGCCGCCAGGTCGGCCATCAGCCTGGAGTAGGAAGCGTTTTGGAGCGGAATTTCCTCCTGGCGCCGGGTCCCTTCATAGCGGGCCGAGAATTTTTCCGGGTGGATCGAGGGCTTGACGGGTACGGGAACGACAATCAGTCCGATGCCGCGTTCCCGCAGTTGATCGTTGAAATCGATGATGGCCGGCCGGGGATCCGGCTGGGGGGGAGCGTGCCACTCGTCCCCGCCTCCGGCCCGCCGTCTGAGCTGACGGGGGTCAAGGAAGCCGGGGCCGGTGAGATAGTCCAGGCCGGGCCGATAGAAGAGCCAGCCGTCGCGCCCCACGTAGGCCTGCTCATTTCCCACCCCCGGCCAGCCGCTGAACCATTCCTGCACCCGCGGGCGGATATACTGCCCGAGGAGCGAGGCGTCGTTCAGGCGGTCTTCAAAATCGTTGATTTCGCGGAGCAGGTTGCGGTTGGCCCGGACGATGTTTGCCGGCCGTAAACCTCCATCGCGGATCGGGGCGAGCACGTCCGGTATCCGGCGGGCCAGTTCCAGAATCTGCGGCCGCCAGGTTTGTCCCGTCCGCCGCGCCTCGAGGTATTCGGCGGCCAACTGGTAGAGCGGTACCGCGAAAATCACCGCCAGAAAGCAGCCGGACAATACCCGGGCCGACTTCCGCCGGATGGTCGTATGACCTACCTCACGCCAGGCTTGTTCTTCCCGGCTCAGTTGCTCCTGGGTTACTTTCATATCAGAAGATAAAGTAGATGAACGGGTTATAGGCTTGGGTGGCGAGAATCAGGATCGAGATCAGGAAGAGAGCGAGACAGATGACGATCTTCCAGGCCGGCAGCCGGCGGGTCCAGTCCCAGGTCTGGGGGGCTCCCCAGGTTATCATCCCGGCCAGGATGAATGTCCCCAGGTAATAGGGCTGGTAGATCAGGCCGCCGAGCAGCGGGGCCGTGGCCGTGCCCGGGACCAGGCCGAACATCGCCCCCAGGTAGGCCAGGGCCGCCGGCAGGTCGGCGGCCCGGAAGAAGACCCAGGAGATACAGATCAGGAAGAAGGTCAGGGCCACCCGAACCGGACCGGGCAGGCGGCGGTAGGCGGAATGCTTCCCTCCCATCCGCTCGAGGCCGAGCAGGAGGCCGTGGAAGCCGCCCCAGATGACGAAGTTCCAGGCCGCCCCGTGCCAGAGGCCGCCGAGGAGCATAACCAGCGCCAGGTTGACGTAAGTTCGCCGCTTCCCCTTGCGGTTGCCGCCGAGCGGGATGTAGAGATAGTCGCGCAGCCAGGAGGAGAGGGAGATATGCCAGCGTTTCCAGAATTCCGTGATCGACTTCGCGAGGTAGGGGGAGTCGAAGTTCTTGGGGAAGACGAAGCCCAGCATCAGTCCCAGGCCGATGGCCATATCCGTGTAGGCGCTGAAGTCGAAGTAGATCTGGAAGGCGTAGGCGACCACGCCGTACCAGGAATCGAGCACCCCGATCGCCCCGGCGTCGAAGGCTACATCGGCGATCTTGCCGCAGGGGTTGGCGATCAGGATCTTCTTGGCCAGTCCCAGGGAGATGAAGGCCGCGCCCCGGGCGAACTTGGTCAGGGTGTGGGAGCGGGTGCGGAGCTGTTCCGAGATCTCGGAGAACCGGATGATCGGCCCGGCGACCAGCTGGGGGAACATCGAGACATAACAGGCGAAGTCGATGAAGTTGCGCAGGACCCGGGCGTGTCCCCGGTAGACGTCGATCGTGTAGCTCATCGACTGGAAGGTATAGAAACTTATGCCCAGGGGCAGGGTGACCCGGAGAGCGAGATCGAGCTGGAATCCCTCGATGCCGAGGAGTCCGATCAGCGAGTCGTAATTTTCGACGGCGAAGTTGAAGTACTTGAAGAATCCAAGCAAGGAGAGGTTGGTGATCACGGATACGGCGACGGCGGTCTTCTGGGCCCGGGTGCGGGGCGTGTCGGGGGGCAGGGGAGCGGCGTCGTACCGCCCGTTGAACGGGTTGCGGCCGACGATCACCAGCCCGCAGAAGTAGTCCACCACCGTGGAGAAGGCGAGCAGGATGCCGAAGGCCGGGTTGGCCCAGCCGTAAAAGGCGTAACTGAGCCCGGTCAGCACCAGGTGCTTGCCGCGGCGCGGGGCCAGGTAATAACCCAGCAGCGCCAGGGGGATAAAATAGAAGATAAAGAGGTTGGAACTGAAGACCATAACCGGTTATCTGTTATCCAGTCCGGCCGGTGATGAAAATCACGAATCGATATCGAAGTAGGTGGCCAGGAGGATATTCTCCGTGTCCATCGAGAGGCGTTCGCCCTGCAGTTCCGGCCGGCCTTCATACGGTTCGAGACGCATCGTGTATTCCCGGCCGGGTTCCCTCCGGGCCGTCTTTAGGGTCCGGCCGTCCATAATCACCCAGTGGGCCGCCAGGATCTTCTCGGCCTCCAGGTCCCCGTTCAGCACCTCGATGACCCGGTATTCGTTGACCACCAGTCCCCGCCGGTAGGGCGCGATATCCGCCGGGGAGGGGATCGCGGACGCCTCGGTCAGTTCCGCCCGGACGGTAACCGTTTCGGCCGCCGGCCGCCCGCCGGCCGTCGCGCGGTAGGCGGCGGCCTCCCGGGAGATCTCCCCCGGCGAGAGTGCCCGGGTATGCCAGGCGACGCCTTCCATAAACCCGCTCCAGTTCGTTCCCTCCAGCGGAGTACCCCCGAAATAGATCGGACCGCCCGCCCAGGAACCCGGGTGAAACGAGGGCAGGTCCGCTTCACCGACCGGTTCCCCGTCACGGTAAACTGAAACCCTCCCCGCCGCGCAAGTTACCGCCAGGTGTCTTGGTCCGCCGCCCTCCTCGACGCCGTTCAGCCTGGCCGACTCCGTCCGCCAGCGCAGGCAGAGCTGGCCGTCGACAATCGACAGGCCGGCCCGGACATCCGTATCACCCTCACCCACCCCCCAGATGGCCGCCGCCCGGTCCCCCTCGCCCTCGGGAGTCAGCCAGGCCTGGAAGGTGAACTCGCCCGTCTCCCCCATCTCCTCCGCCACGGCGGGGCCGGCGTCGCGATCGACGAAGTAACCCCGCCGGAGGTCCATACCGAGGTGTCGACCGTACCGGGCCGAGCCCGCCGGTTCGGGGTTGCAATCCCGAATCTCGCCGTCCCCGGTTTCGACCCGGTTGGCCGCGTCCCGGTTTCGCCACAGGTAGGCCAGGTGATCGGTAACCGCCGGCCAGGCCGTTTCCGGTTCACCGTTCCGGACCCGGGCGCCGGCCGGGGAGGGACGGGGGATCGGGGCGGCTGGTTTAACCCAGAGGTCGGGGTAGACATTCAGGTAGTCATTTTTACTGACCTGAGCCCATTCCTCGATGGAACGGCGATCCCGGCTGAACCGGCCGATCTGGATCTCCACCTCGGGGCCTCCTCCGCGGATATTATTGCCCCCGGCCCGGATGGTGTAGGGGCCCGAAAGCACCATCAGGTAAGGATGATTGCTCCAGCGAGGGTGATAAATCTCGTGTCCGCCGATCACCGGGGCCTGGCTGAGGTTGATCGTCCAGCGGTCATCGCCCCGGGTGTCCGCCATCAGCAGGTTGCGGTGTGCCCCGTCCAGGGTCCACATAATACCCGAATCATCCGGGGCCATCGCGGTCCAGCAGCCGCGCCCGATCCGGTCGAACCCGCCGTTGGGAAAATGAGCCACCCCGGACTTCGGCCAGGGGAATAAGCTGGAAGCCCGCCGGCCGTCGGCGGAGAGCTGGATATTGTCCATCGCCATCAAAGGCCCGTCCCAGACGGTCTCTTCGGCCTTGATCTGGTCGAGCGGGGCGCGGACGATCCGGGGAAAACAAAACCCCCGCTCATCGCGCACGTCGCGGCCGATATACAGCCAGTCCCGGCCGTCGGCGGGATCGCGCCAGGTGGCCACGGCCATCCCGTCCGCCAGGCGGCGGTGACCGCCGCCGTCCCAGTTGACGATGTAGGTCGCGTCTTCCTCGATCACGGAGTAGACAACCTGCTCCCCGTCCGGGGTGAACAGGGGTTTGAGGATCGGGGCCGGACCGGGGAGGATAATCCGCTCCCCCCGGCCGTCGCGGCTGTCGTAGCCCATCAGGCGGAGCCGGGAACCCCCGCCGAAGACATCCCGGAGTTCCTCGGTATCCTGGGTCCAGACCACCCGGGTATGTCCGCCGGTCAGCTCCTCCACGGTCAGCCGGTGCCGGTCCCGCTCAGTCTGCCCGGGATCGCGGCAGCCTGCCGCCGCCAGCATACCGCAGAAGATGAGCACGGGGAGTCCGAAACGCCCCCGGTTTAGCGGGGTAGTTAAGATCTTTCCCGAAATTGAACTGAAAAAGGCTGTATGACGCATAAGTCACCGATCAGGATTTGAATACCGTCGGGGGGCCCTGTTCCGGGCGTTCCCGGGGATGGCAACCGGGGTAATCTTCTCACAACCCGGGGCGTATGGCAAGAACCGGGCCGAACAATTACGTTTTCGGGTACGGTTGGCCGGTCACAGAGAATGATGACGGCCCTGTCGGATTCCGGCCGGAGCGCTCCCTGGCAAATAGCGCCGCTCCCTGGGATACCAGGGAACTTTTTCTATCCCTTTTGTGTCATTCGTGGGATTATTGCCGGCAGGATAATTGCCGCGATACCGGAGGAACTCAAACCGTGGAAGTCTGTCTCAACATCCAGGCGGCGGTCAGCCGGGCCGCCGGGGTCGGACGTTATACCCGGAACCTGGCCCAACACCTGGCGCCGCTGGCCGCGTCCTCCGGAGATCGGTTACGACTGTTTTACTTTGATTTCCAAGGAAAAGGGTCGCCTCCGGCGGTTCCGGGTGCCGATCTCCGACCGTTCCGCCTCCTGCCCGGCCGTTTGGTTGAAGGGGTGTGGCGTTATTTACCCTGGCCGGATTTCACCGCACTGGCCGGGACCGATTCCGATATTTATCATTTCCCCAATTTCGTCTCGCCGCCGTTGCGCCGGGGCCGGCGATCCGTGATTACCATTCACGATATGTCGTATCTGCGCTTCCCCCGGTACGCCGAGCCGGGCAATCTGCGGCGGCTCCGCCGTTTCCTGCCGCGTTCGGCGGCCCGCTCCGACGCCATCATCACCATCTCGCGCTTTAGCGCCGCTGAGATAGCGACAGAACTGGGAGTCGATCCGGCGCGGATCCACGTAACCTACCTGGGTGTGGAACCGCGTTTTCGGCCGACTGGGGATGACGCCGTCAAGTCTATGCGCGCGGAGTTGGGCCTGGACCGTCCCTACCTGCTGACCGTCGGCACCCTGGAGCCGCGCAAGAATCATATCTTCGCCGTCGAGGTCTGGGAAAGGTTAGGCGAAAAGTTTGACGGGCTGCTGGCGGTCGCCGGCTCCACCGGATGGCGGGCCGAGCCGATCCTGGAGCGGTTTAAGAACTCGCCCCGGGCCGGGGATATCCGCCTCCTCTCTTACGTGCCGGAGGATCTGCTCCCCGCCCTCTACAGCGGAGCCGAGGCGCTGCTCTTCCCGTCGTTATACGAAGGTTTCGGTCTTCCACCCCTGGAAGCGCTGGCCTGCGGCACGCCGGTGGTCTCTTCCGAGGGGGGGGCCCTGCCGGAAATTCTCGACACCCCCGCGGTGGTCCGGCCGGGCGTTCTCGACGTCGAGGCCTGGAGGGACGCGGTGGAAAACCTGCTCGGGGAAGACTGTCTCCGCCGCCGGGAACGCCGGGAAACCGGCCGGCAATATGCCGCCCGATTTTCCTGGGCCGAAACCGCCCGGATGACCTGGGAAGTTTACCGCGGTCTCCTGGCCTGAACGCCGGGCTCGGGGAGGGCGAATGGTCTCCGGTTAGATCCCCTCGAGCAAGGGCTCGATCGTGTCGCGCAGCTCCGCGGAGAGTCCGCCCTGGAGCCGGTAACTGGCGGCTACGCTGCCGTAGAGGGTCCCTTTGATTGATCCGATCATCTGTTCCGCGCAGGAAAACAGTTCCTGGTTGGTCGCCCGGGGAACTTCCTTTTTCACCGTATTCAAAACATATCCGATCTTGGCATCAACCACCCTGGGAAAAGTGAACAGCCATTGTTTCCGGCCCCCGGTGAACGTCAGCCGTTCGAACATCGGCGTCAGGGCGTTGATAACCCGGGGCATCCGGCAGAGAATCGAGATCAGCGCCGCCGGGGCCGGCTGTTGAGCGCCTCCCTTCCCGGTCAGCCGTCTGGCCAGCCGTGCTCGCTTCGCTTGTAAGATCCGTTCCGCCCGGTCCAGATCCCGGGCGGAGAGAAAAGACAGATCTTCCCTGACTCTCTGCAAAATCTCGGCTGAGACGATGTTGGCGATCAGCGCCCTCCGAAAGCGGTAATCGGGAGAGCGATTATGGGAATGCCGGACTTGAATGGCTGGATCGTACTTAATCTTCAGTCCCTGTAAAATAACCTCTTTCGCCCAGGCCATATCCTCGCCGAAAGCTACATCGGGGAAGGGGGTCTGATCCAGTCGTTCGCGCCGATAAATCGCGCAGACATTGTCGCATCGGGTTAACCTGTCCGCCCGGTTATAGGGCATTTCCCAAAAACTGTCCGGGGAGTCCAGGGACTGGATGAGGACGTCTTCGCCCAGGAATTGGGAGTCGGACTTTGTTTCAAACCAGGCGAAGAGGTCGGCGTCATCGTGGGGCCGGTGACGGCCGTAGGCGGCGACAACATTATCCCGCTCCAGCGAGTTGGACATAATTTCCAGCCAGTTCGCGGAATCCGGGATCGCGTCTTGAGTCAAAAACACTACTTTGTCGTGGAGGGCGGATCGGAGAGCCTCGTTCCTGGTCCGGCTATGGTGGAAAACCTCTTGTTTGATCTTGAGAAGCCGTGCCCCCGCCCTTTCCGCCGCCTCGAGTGTCCCATCCGCCGACCCCGAGTCGATAACGATCAACTGCACGTGGTGATCGTAACGCTGCTCTCTGATCGCCGCCAGACACTTCTTGAATCTTTGACCCCCGTTCAAGGTGGGTATAATTATGGAAATCCCCTCGGTCATTGCAATGACTCTCCGGTGTTTCCCGGGGCCGGATCGTTTACCCCAACTTCCGGGGAGCCCCGCTCAGCCAGGCCTCCAGGAAGAGGTTTTCGTAATCATCGATCATCTCCATCGGGGTGGGGAGTTTGCCCAGAGACAACTTCGCGTTCATTGTTAATTTGTTCCGCAGGCTTTCCGAATCCAGCAGCCGCTTCATCCGGTCGGCGAAAGCGCCGATATCCCCCGGAGAGAAGAAGAGGGCGCTGACCTCGTCCGTCACCATCTCCCGGATCCCGAAGACGGGGGTGGTTACGATGGCCAATTCCATCTCCATTGCCTCCTGGATCACCCGGGGGAAGGATTCCAGATGGGAGGGGAAGGCCAGAATATCGGCCCCGAGGTAATAACAGCCCATCCGTCCGGTGGCCGGGATGATCTCCACCCGTTCCCTTTTCGACCGGGGGAGCCGGCTGACCGCTTTATGGAGCGCCTTGCTGTAATGGGAAGGCCGATCCCCGACGATCAGGAACCTGGCCCGGGCGGTATATTTTTCCGGCAGGGAAGAGATCATCGCGACCAGGTCGAGCTGAGCCTTGCGCCGACAGATAATCCCCGGGGTAAGGATGACGAGTTCCCCGTCCCGGATTCCCAGCCGTTTCCTTGCCTCCCGGCGGTCTCCCCCCGCCCATTCCTCCCGGTCCGGCCCGGGATTGAAACTGTTGTGGATGACCGTCAGGTTATGGTTCCGGCCATACTCCCGGTAGAGCGCCCGGGTCGAATCGGCCACGAAAACATTCTGGTAGGCTCGATAGAAGACCGCCTCCGCCTGTTTGCGGGCCAGGGCCCCGCAGAGCAGCAGATTGGGATGGCGGAAAGGCGCTTCACTCTCGTGGATGATCCAGAGATAGGGGATATCCAGCAGTCCCACCGCCGCCAACCCCCACCAGGAAAGGAGGGTGTTCCCGATGGCCGCGTCCACTCCCACCCGGCCGATCTCCCGGGCGATCCGTTCCATTTCCCCGGTGTAGGTTTTTGGATGGAGGGCGGCGGAAAAATCCAGACCGGTTATCACCCCGGCGGGGATGTCCAGATCCCGGTATTCCCGGCTGAGGGGACCGGGATTGGTGGAGAATACCATCGGGAAATGACCCCGCTCTTTCAGACCGCGGGCGATCTCGTACAGGACCAGAGGGGCGCCTTCGTAATAAAAATTGTGGGAGAAGAACAGAAGGCGCAGTTTTTTCTTGCGCCGGTAGAGGTAGGGCTGGCGCGCGGCGACCTTGAAGCTGGTGTCATCGAGCGAGAGGTTAGGGTTGTAAAAGGGGTCGGCCCAGCGGCCGTAACGCCGGATACAGGCCGCCTCTTCTGCCGGGTTGTCATTGCCGGCGCCGGTTCCCCGGGTGGTTCCTTCGTGATGATAGAGCAGGGCTTCGGGACAGTATACGTTTCGGTATCCGGACCGGGTCAGGCGGAAGCCCCAGTCACAGTCGTTGTAAGCCACCCCGAATCGATTCTCGTCAAAGCCGCCGCTGTCCAGAAAGATTTGTCTCGGGGTGATCAGGCAGGCCGCCGTCAGGGCCGAGCAGTTCCGGGGAGAGAGGGCGAGATTGTTGTATCCCGGGTCGCCGCCGGGGAGCCGCTTGAAGGCCGGGGCCGGCAGGACCCGGTCGAGCAGGCGGTTGACGATCCCGGCGTGCTGGAGCCGTCCGTCAGCGAAGACGAGGCGACCGCCCGCCGCCCCCACTCCCGGGAACTGGAGCCAGCCCGCCAGTTGGCTCAGCCAGCGCGGGTTGATTACTTCCGTGTCGTTGTTCAGGAAAAGCAGGTAGTCTTCCCGGACCCGGCCGGCGGCTTGGTTGTTGAGATATGAATAATTGAACCCACCGGGGGGGGATGCGATCCGGAAGACGGTGTGGCCGCAGTCTTCGAGGAATTCGAGGGTTTCCGGGTCGTCGCTCTCGTTGTCCACGAGATAGATCCGGTAATTCCGGTAAGTAGTGCGCCGGAGAGAATCGAGGCATTGCCGCAGGATGGCAAGCTGGTTTCTGGTCGGAATGATAATCGCCGCCGCCGGCCCGTCGTCGGGGAACTCCAGCGAATATACGTCCCCGGTTTTTCCGCCCCCGGAGAAGAATTTATAGGCCCGGCCCCTGATATTTCTTCTCTCCAGCGATTCCTGGATGATTGCTCTGTAATCCGGGTCCGGGCCGGGGGGGGAGTATTCGTAGATGGCCCGGGGGAGGTGGAAAACCCGACGATTTTTTTCCGCGAGCCGCAGAAGTTCTTCATACAGCCACTTTCTCCGGGATGGAGTCTTGCCGGGCGCAAGCTCCAGGACTCCTCGCTTGGCGCCCCAGAACGGACCGGGGTAGGGGCCGGAGAGGAGGAGTTCCGGTGACCAGTCGGTTTTGAAAAATGTCCGCCGGTCGGCTCCGCCGGCGGTCCGGATTTCGTCGAAATATACCGCGTCGCAATCTGGGTTCTCTTTCAGGGCCGCGGCCGCCTCGGCCAGCGCTTCCGGTTTCAAGCTTACCCCGGGGAGGCAAAAAAATCCCCAGTCGTAATCCCCGCCCTCGCCGGCTTGCTCGATGAATTTCGAAAATGATTCCTTCGCCCGAGGATAGAAGAGGGGGTGGATAGTTCCGCGTCCGGGTTGATAGGTGGCCCGCCACCGTTGAAAAGCGGTTCTCAGTCCTTCTTCGATCCCGAGCAGTAAAGACCAATCAGGATGAATCTGGTAATGGAGCGAGGTTAAAAACCGTTCCAGATCCGCTTTTTCCTCCTCGCGGAAATAAGCGAACAGGGCCAGGCGGTCTCTGCCGATGGGCAGGGTTAGAGGGTCGTGAAGGTAATCCCTTCGGTGGGCGCGGGGGGAGGGCAGATCCAGCCCAATCGCTGACTTTCGGGCTCTCTCCCCCTCGCTCCAGACCGGGCCGGGACCATCGTCTTCCCGGGAGAAGGCATACTGTCGAGACCGCCCGGCAAAAGAATCTTCGAAAAAAAGCTCCTCCCAGCAGCGACAATCCGCGTAGTCGGGGGCCTCGAGGTAACCGAGCAGCCGCCGCAGGGTTTCGTCCGCCGGCCAGAGATCGGTGGTGACGACTTCCGGGGCCAGTTTTAAATAATCGTTTACGGCTTTTAAGGCCCCGGCGTGAAGCTGATCGAGGGCGTTCCGGCATCCGGGGGGCGTCCGGCAGCTGTCGTAAATCGGTGTCCAGCGGCCGGCATCGTCCTGGCTCACGTCGATGATCGAAGGGTGCCGGGCGGATAAGAACAGCTCAAACATCTGGACGTGGCGGAAAAAGCGTCGGTACTCCGGGGCGCCCGGCTGAATATAGGTTTGATATTTTAAACCCTCCCGCTGGAGAATCGCGATCCGGTCGGAGGCGATCAGGTAGCAACCTTCCAGCCGGAGGTCCATCCGGTCGCGGATGAATTTCTGCAGGGTGCCGTTATAGCCGATATCCACCAGCAGCCCTTTATCGTCCCCGATCGTCTCTTGCAGGTAGGAGACGTATCGGTCTCCGAATTCGCGTGATTGCTCGATGATCCCCTCCGCGTGGGAGAGAACCAATCCCAGCAGTTGCTGATGGTTGGCAGACTTTACTACCTGATCGTCGAGCGAAGCAAAACCGTATCTTTGGAGAATGGAGGAGGGGATGGAGTCGCATTCCTGCTCGCTGAAGAAGAAGCGTCCGGTCAGCAGGTCCCGGAGCCGGGAAGGGAAATATGCCCGCTCCGCGGTCTCGACGATTTT
>JAVCCZ010000012.1 GCA_030765265.1 Candidatus Erginobacter occultus | reverse complement strand
GTAGGATGTGAGCATCTGACTTCTGATCCACTGGAATCAGCGAAGAACCACCAAATTATTCGACAAGGTAAATGTATATGAAAATTTCAGTGTTTATACCCATATTTAATGAACAGCAAGTCCTGGAACGAGATATAGAATTGATTGTATACGTGCTTAACAAGCTGCCGGAAGAATATGAAATATTTGTCATTGATGACGCTTCCACGGATAATTCGGCGATCATCGGCGAGAAAATATCCAAAAGTGATAAGAGAATAATCCATTTGCGATATGAAATAGGACCGACCAGAAGAGAAAATTTAGCTCAATCCTTCCAGAACGCCACTGGTGAAATAATCGTTTTTATGGATATAGATCTGGCTACTAATCTGGCCAATGTCCCGAATTTAATAGAAGAGATAACCAAAGGCTACGATATCGTGACTGGAAGCAGATATCTGCCCGAATCCAGGACCAATAGAAGGATGTTCCGTTTGGTCATCAGCAAACTATACAATGTCTTTATAAGATGCTATTTCAAGACCAGAATTCAAGACCACGAATGCGGGTTCAAGGCATTCAAAAGGGATGTGATTCTGACGCTGGTTGCTGAAATGGGATACGATAAGACGCTGCGAAGGGGAGTGTTCTGGGACACGGAATTACTGGTGAGAGCTTTAAGAAATGGATATAGAATTAAAGAAATTCCGATCACCTGGAGTGATCCGGGAACCTCGGCATTAAGCTTCAGGAGAGAGATTAGAACATTGCCTTACATTTTCAAGTTCAAGCGACGATTAAAGAGAGCACAAAGTTTAAAAAATCGTGCTTGAGCAGGTATCCTGTGGACCCAGTTGAATATTGTCAATCTCTCCGGAAGTTAGCCGTATAATTGTATTTACTTTATGGGGATCACTATAAGTTGTGGTAATGTGTCGGTCGGATTCTTTTTTGCCGTCCCCGTCCCTGGCGGAACGGTGCCGCCGTTTCTCTTGTTTTCTGGTTTCTACTGTGTTTGACCGTTTTGGGTGTGGGAAGGAAGAAACTGGCTGTTTGTTGAAGAGGGTCATTATAGAAAGATATCAATAGAGTAGGGAGATGTCCCGGATCCCGTTTCTACCTTAAAAATATCAAAGTACCAAGCATCTCTATGGAGAATTTGATGAGAATATTGCTGATCATCGAACCTTCCGACCGGACCTACATTACGATGAGCAATATGCCGCCGCTCGGCGTCCTGAGCATCTGCGCCTACTTGCGCGAAAAGGGCTTACACGTCGATCTTCTGACTCGAAACGTCCGGGCGGGCAGGAAACCCATACCGTCAGGTTATGACGTTTATGGTTTATCCATCAACATCGCCAACCTCGAAAACAGTATGAGGACTATCGACCTTGTCAAGGAAAAGGACCCAGGGTGCGTTGTGGCAGTGGGCGGCCCGATCTGTACAAGCGATCCGAACCGGTTCCGGGAGAAAAATGGGGTTGACTTAATCTTCATAGGAGAAGCCGAAGAATCATTTTACGATTTTATCATCAACGGGACAGGGCCGGAACTTAAGGGAGTTCATTTCCGGGATAATCAGGGACAATGGATTTTCAACGGTCCACACGATTTGATTGAGGATCTCGATCGACTCCCGTTTCCGGCGTGGGATATGTTGAATCCCGGGGAGATGACCGTTTGCCCCAGGAAACGCCGACCGATTACGGGTATCATCACGTCTCGCGGCTGTCCCTCGCACTGTATTTTTTGCTCGAAAACTATGGGTAATAAGTGGCGGGCTCGTTCTCCGGAAGATGTGGTGGACGAGATTCAGTGGCATATGGAAGAACTGGGGTCAAAAGAGATCTGTCTCTGGGACGACAATTTCTCGCTGGACCTCGTCCGAGCTGAAAGAATCTGTGATCTGGTGGTCGAGCGCGGATTGCGGGTGTCTCTGCAGTTCCCCAATGGTCTCCGGGCCGACCGGTTGACAGAAGAACTTATCAGAAAAATGAAGCGGGCCGGAGTATGGTATCTGGCCGTAGCTCCGGAAACGGGAAGCGAAAGAACCTTGAAGCGGATAGGCAAAGGCTTGTCTTTGGAATCCGTTGAAAATGCCGTTGGTCTGTGTCGAAAATACGGAATAAGTATCGCGCTCTTCTTTATGATCGGATTTCCCTGGGAGACGGCTGATGACATAGAAAAAACCATCAGGTTTGCCCGAAGATTAGGAGGAGATCTGTCTACTTTCTCTCGAGTGGTCCCCCTCAAAGGCACCCGACTCTTCGATATGATCGAACGCCAGGGCGGTTTCCGGTCCGAACGCATTATCCAGACTCACTACGCTCAAGAGCAGACTTTCATCAACCCGCATCTCTCCGATCGAGAAATTTCAAAGTATATAAAAAAAGCTAATCGACGATGCTATCTGAATCAGAAAGCTATTAAAAACTTGCTGTCGGCATTTTCATTCCGGGATCTGGCAAGGATGGTTATGTTCGCTCTGCGGACTCGAAACATATAAACCGGTGTCGTGTACTTCCTCATTTATATTAGTGTCTGAACGAAAACCCCAAAACCAGGTCATTGCGAGGAGGGACGACGAAGCAATCTGTGTAGTTTGTGATGAGATTGCTTCGTCACTTCGTTCCTCGCAATGACAAAGTCTATGTGATTTAAGGTTTTCGTACAGACACTTATCTTAGGCAGGTGTGATCGAAAACGCCGAGAAGAGTTTTGGTTAGGTCCCGGCGGCTACCGTCTCGATCTTATGATCCGTTATTTTTCAGAAAGCCGGTTTCTTGCAGAGATAAACTTCCTTTAACCGATTTACGAATAAATCGGGTTAAGGAAAAATGGATACATGAATTTGCTGCGATTTGCGCCTGCTATGGCCTTATCCGAAAGTAACTCAATTACCGATTGATCAGATCGTGAAATCTCCCGCCAATCTGATATTTTTTGTCACCTCGAAGTGTGCCTGCCACTGCCACTTCTGTTTCTACCGGGACCAAGTGCGTCGCCACGATCCCGAAAAGGAGCTTACGCTGGCTGAGATAGAAGATTTCGCCCGTTCCTACGGTTCGCTGCGTTCCCTATCCATATCCGGAGGGGAGCCGTTTCTGCGTTCCGACCTGGAGCAAATTCTTGATATCTTCGCCACCTGTTGCCGTCCCCGGGTGATAGATATCCCCACCAGCGGAATAGACCCGGCCCGGGTGGAGAATGTGCTGGCTGCCTTCTGTAAATCGCATCCGGAAACCATTGTCAATTTCCAGCTCTCCGTGGACGGACCTCCGGCCGTTCACGACAAAGTCAGGGGAGTGGCCGGATTATACGCGCAGGCTCGGGAGACCAGCAGGCGGGTTTCTCTGCTGTCCGGCCGGTTTCCGAACTTAAGACAGGCGATCGTCACCGTTTTCGGCCATCATAACCGCACCAGTGTTGGGGAATTTTACGGGATGGTTGAGAAAAATTTTCAGTTCAACCGTTTGATCCTCACCCCTGAAGTCAAGGGAACTTCCATTTTTCCGTTGTCACTGGAGGAAGAGTATCGGGAATGGCGCAGCGCGGCATCGGCGCTGAACCGGCGGGCGGCCAGCAACGGGATCTCGGTATTTTATGACTGTGTTTCGCGGGCGCACGATGGCTTCAGGAGAGAGATTAACCGTCGGCGTTTACTGGGGAGGTTTTGCGGAGCGGGGAATAAGATGCTAGTATTAGATCAAGAGGGCGAGATTTATCCCTGTGAGCCGTTATGGTTCAGTTTCGGCAACATCCGCGACTATGGGTATCGGGTGGAGAAAGTGTTGAAAAGCGCCCGGGCCCGGGATTTCGCGGCGGGCCGTTCATCCTGCCATTGCGACTGGTCCTGTGCCCAGGTCAACGCCCTGGTGGGAAATCCGCGGCTTTGGCCGGGGATCTTGCCGGCGGCAGCGGGCGAGCTCTTCCGGATCATCCGGGCGGCTGGTTTTCCCAGAAAGCGAGTGAAGAATAGCCGACTCAAACAAGCGTAATTTGAGGCGCTCTGATTGCCCGGCCACGGCAGTCAGTGATCAATGCAAGGTATTTTCTATGATATTGTCGGTTGTAGTGCCCGTTTCACGGGGAGTTGTTAATCGGGGCAAACTGCTTCGGAGTATGGAGGAGTGCATTCCTGGAGATTTATTCGAGACGGTGGAGATTGTTTTCGTCGGCGATGTTTCCGGGTCCGTGAGCAGCGAACATCCCGCCATCAGGATTGTTCACCTTCCTACCGGTGATATCCATCCCAATCGGAAAAGGAATGCCGGCATCAGGATATCGACTTCGGATGTGATCGCCCTGGTAGACGATGATGTTATGCTCACCGGTTCGTGGTTCAAGACAATTTATGAAGAGTACCATAACCGCGGCTATCGGGGTATTTTGAGTGGACCTTCCGATCTCCTTTATGACTCGGGTTTCTCCCAGGTGATGACGGCGGCCCTGACCTGCAACCCCCTGTCCTGTTTCCGTTTTACCCGGTGTGGCTTCAGGAAAAAGGCGGTGAGCCACCTGTACGTAGAGTTCTGCAATTACGTGTTGACAAGGGAAGTCTGGGATCATCTGGAGGGACTCGATGAAAGTATCGATTTTTACCTGGACGATATGTTCTTCACTCACCTGGCCATTCTTCGCGGGATTTCGGTCATAAACCACCCCGGGTTGCGGATTGCCCATAAGCGCCGTGACTTCCCGCTGGGGTTTTACCGTTATGAGATCGTTCAGAAATTTCATCTCGGGAAAAACTTTGTTCATTATCCTTTTCTTTTCCGGGGATCGCTTGCCGTATGGCTTTCCCTGCTGGCGGTCCCGGTCCTGATCCTGTTTCTAAGTCTGAGTCCCCGGATACTGCTGCTTTTATCGATGGGTCTGTTTTCCGCAGGCTGCGTGTTGATTACATTCCTGTATACTCCATCGTTCCTTGCGGCCCTGTTGTCTCCACCATTTCTCTTCCTATTTTATTTTCTATCTCTGATCTCTTTCTATTTAGGGCTTATATACGGTCTTATCGTCAAGGACAGTTATGCATCGACGATTGCCGGCGTGAGCCGGAAGGTTATGGCGGCACGGGGAAGGACCGCCGGAACCGGGCGATGCTCATCCCGAATCCACGATTGATAATGGGGCTGGGGAATCGAAAGTCCAGGCTTTGGCGGTTGTCGTGGCTCGCGCTGCTTTTTTCCGGGGCTTCTTTGCTCGTCTTCTCTCCGATCTTTCAGGACATTGGCAACTGGGGGATCGGGGACTGGGGTCAGCATACCTTTTACAAGGCTGTTCCCCGCTCAACCATTCTCGACTACGGCCAATTCCCGCTCTGGAATCCCTACCACTGTGGGGGCAGCCCGTTGCTGGCCCATCCCCAATCCTACTGCCTTTCTCCCACCTTCTTTCTTCCGTTGATCTTCGGGGTGGTGGCGGGGGTGAAGCTGGAAGTGATTTTCGGCGCCATAGCGGGCCTCTGGGGCGCTTACCTGGTGGCCCGGTTCTTCGGTGCGGGAACGATTCCCGCCTGTCTGGCCGGCTTTGTCTTCATTTTCAACAGTATGTACAGCTTGAGCGTCGCCCAGTCGATGTTTAATTTTCTTCCCCTTTACCTGATTCCCTGGATTTTTCTTTTTTTTCTGAAGTCACTGAACGATTACCGCTTCTGCTTTCCGGCCGGAGTGGTCTCCGCGCTGCTATTTTTCGCGGGCGGCGACTACCTTCTAATTCTGACCCTGGTCTTCGTGGCCTCGTATTTCACGATTGGCGTTCTTTTAAGGAGAATCCGGGCGCCCCGGGCCGGGAAAGTTGTTGCCCTGGTTCTGCTAATCACCCTGGCCCTGGGGGCGGTGAAGTTCATCCCCGCCCTGGAATTCACGGCCCAGTTTCCCCGCCTGATCGAGGACTATTCCGGATACAGCCTCAGTTCTTTTTACTACAGCTTATTCAACCCGGATCAATCGTTGTTTCCGGAAGCCACGCTTTCCGGTGTGAGAGGTTTCCTCCGTGGCTTCAGCTGGGGACTGGACGATAACGGGATGTATCTGGGGCTGCCGGTGGCGGGGCTGTTTCTGATCGGTCTGATTTTCGCGGTTAAAAAGCGCCTCCCCCTGGCGCTGGTTACGCTGATTTTGCTCTGGCTGTCATTCGGCGACCGGATAACTCCCAGCCTCTGGGGAGCGCTGCACCGGCTGCCGTTCTTTAATTTGATGCGGGTGGCCACTCGGTTTCGGTATCCCCTGGCCCTCTGCGTTGCTGTTTTTGCTGGGCTTGGCTTGCAGGCACTGAAAGACCGCCTGGAGAACTTCCCGGTCCGCCGCTCAATTGTCCGGGGTATCCTCTTGACCGCCCTGGCGGTGGTTTTCTTTGAATTCCTGACCGTCAACCGCCGCGTTCTGCGGGAAGCCTTCCCGATCTCTCCGCCGGTTTTGCCGGAGAAAAGGGAATTTTATCAGAAGGAACTGGGGCCGGGTTATAACCGGCGGGGCGAAATTGTCTCCCCGGCCGTCTTCGAGGGGTCTTCCTACTATAACTTCCTGATGAACACGGGAACAATCAAGGCCGTTGAACCCGTTCCGATCCCCGACCGGGCGATCCCGGTTGATTCCCCGAGGTATCGAGGCGAGGTATATTTCTTTGGTTCGGGGGGGGAGGCGGAGATGGTAGAGTGGACTCCCAACCGGGTGGAGATAACAGTTGCAGCTCGGGAAGAGGGAATCGTCATACTCAACCAAAACTATTTTCCGGGCTGGAGGGCGCGAGGACCGGGGGGGCCGGAGATTGAAGAGATCGAGGGGCTGGTGGGCGTGAAGGTTCCTCCGGGTAGAAACACTTTCGCAATCTATTATCTCCCGGCCAGTTTCCTGGTCGGCCTGCTGATTTCTCTGGCGACCCTGGCGTTGCTTCTGCTGCTGGCGGGAAGATATTATTACCATTATCGCCAGCGGCTTTCCCGGGCAGCTACTCCGGAACCGTCCGCCGCCGGCCCCGACTCCGGGGATTTATGAAAAAAGACTTATTGATAATTGCCGCTTTGATCGGTCTGGTGGTGGTCTTCTGGCTGCCGGCGATCTTCAACTGGCTCCCTCTGCTCGGCGATGACTATATCTATCACCATTTCCCGATCAAGGCGCTCTACGCTCAATCCCTGAAACAGGGAACGCTTCCCTGGTGGGACCCCCAGACATTTTGTGGGGCCTGGCCGATCATCCATCGGCCGGACGGCGGACCCTACTATCTCCCGGATTATCCCTTTCTCCTCCTGACCGATCTCTCCAATCTTGACCAGGCGGCGGACTTACTGGTCCAGCTGCCGTTGCTGCTGCATTATCTCCTGATGGCCGTCGGCGCCTATCTCCTGGGCCGGATCGGACTGCGTCTGAACCGGATCGGGTCGGTGGTGCTGAGTGTCGCCTATACGATGAGTCCGGCGGTCAATTACCTGGTCTTTGCCGCCTCGATTGCTACCCTGAACGCCTGGCTGCCGCTCTTATGGTTATTCCTGATTCTTTTCGTTCGCCGGGGCGGGCTGCGGTTTGTCGCCCTGGGGGGCCTGGTCTTTGCTCTGCAGATATCCGGGGCCGGTTTCGGACATATGATCCGGGGGTGGACATTTACCGGGTTTTTGCTGGCGGGGCTGGCGTTCAAAGCCTTGATTGAAGGCCGGTGGATCCGATTGCGAAGGGTGGTGGTCGGCGGGGTGGCAACGATCGCTCTCGGGGTGATACTATCGGCACCGGTATGGCTGGGGGTGTTGGAAGGGTATCGCAGCCTCGATGCATCGGGGGTGGTCACGTTTCAGACGGTGGCCGGGGGTTCCAACAGTCTCCAGCCCGGCTATCTCGTCACCCTGCTGGTGCCAAATCTCTTCGGCACCGTGATCGGGGAGCACGGTTGGGGGGTGGGGTTGAACGTTCTCTTCGATCAGGCCAACCTCCTGGGGGGGGTGCTCCTGGTCCTCCTGGCCGGAGCCGGACTGATCGCCGCCTTCCGCGCGCCCGGGGCGCCGGAACGATTCTGGATATATCTGTCGGGAGCGGGGGTGGTGTTGGGGCTATTCCTGGTGATCGGGCGCCACTCCCCGGTGTATCGGCTGTTATTCCAGTTGCTTCCGCCTTTTCGCGTTCCCTACGCGGGCCGCTGGCGGGATTTTCAATGTTATTCAATGGTTATCCTAACCGCTTCCGCTGCTTCTCTGCTCACCGGAAACCGGATCCGAATCCGGGTAATCAACCGCTTGACGGTGACCATCTTCGCCCTGCTGGCGGCGGCAATAGTGGCCGCGGCGGCTCTCCTCCCGTTTCACTGGAACGGCGCCTGGTTCCAACCCGGGATTGCCTACGCGTCGGCCAGCGGGGAGTTGAATGAAATACTCAATGACCTGGTTCCCTACCTTCTGTTTTGCCTGGTGGTTCTGGCGGCGATCTGGGCGCTGCGCCGCCGCCGGGTTTCCTTGTTGATTGCCGGTGTTCTGGTGGAACTGACGATCTTCGGCTGGCAAGCCTTCTACCTACACCGTGACTGGTTCGGCGATGATCCCCTGATCACCCGCTATTCCCGCTTCAGCGAAACCCCCCTGGCTAAGGTGGTGGGGATGGATTTTCGGGAAAGTCCTCGGGAAGAAGGATTGTACCGGACTGCTTTTTACCGTTCCCGGCTGGCTAATTCAGCCTGGCTGACCGGGGGCTTGAGCCT
>JAVCCZ010000208.1 GCA_030765265.1 Candidatus Erginobacter occultus | reverse complement strand
TGTAAGCGTCCGGTGAACCCACCCCGCCATATGGAGCACGGCGGGGGTAGACAAAGGTCGGGAATAATCAGGAAGCGGACGGCGGGCGGAGTTCCTTCCACCGGTCGGGGAGGAGTTCTTCCAGGCGGCTGACCGGATGGGCGCTGATCCGCTCGAATATATCTTTCAGATAGGCAAAGGGTTCAACCTGATTTCTCTTGCAGGAAGTAATCAGGCTGTTGAGGATTGCCGCGGTCCGGCCGCCGCGGTCGCTGCCGAAAAACATCCAGTTCTTCCGGCCAATCACCACCCCCCGCAGGCTCCGCTCCGCCCCGTTGTTGTCGATCTCCAGGTCCCCGTCTTCACAGTAACGAGTCAGCGCCTTCCAGTTCGAGAGCGTATATGATATTGCCTGCCCTTCCGGACTTTTGGGCAAGGCGTTGCCCTGCTCCCGTTTCAGATAGGTATGGATGCCGTCCAACAGTTCCACGCTCCTGGCCTGGCGCAGGGCATATCTTCCCCGACCGTCGAGTTTCAGATCCCGGGCCTCCCGCTCCACTTCGTACAGCAGCCGGATGTAGGTCAACATAATGAGTGGCAGCTGGACATCCGATGACTGGGCTTCAAAGAACTTCCTCCGAACATGCGCCCAGCAAGCCACCTCAGTCACCTGGCGTTCAGGATCGTTAAAGATCGCGTCATAACCCGGGTAGGCATCGGCCTGTAGATATCCTTGAAAGTCCTCCATAAAATTACTCGGTCCGTCACGCTTGCGGTTCGGCGTGTAGTCGTAAACCGTGAAGGGGTGAGCGGCGTCACCGACATAGGTCCACAATCGCCCGATCCGGGTCCGGGTCCATTCACGGTCCAGCACTCCGACCGGGGTGTCATCGGTCTGGATGGCTTTTGACATCATTACTCGCTCTTTCATCAGGTCGAAGAGGGGCCGGACCAATTCCGCACAGGTCCCCATCCAGTCGCACAAGGTCGACCGCGCCAGCTTCACCCCCTGGCGCTTGAAAATCTCTTCCTGGCGGTGCAGCGGCAGGTGGTCGGCGTACTTGCCGACCGCCACGTGGGCCAGCAGCCCCGGCCCGGCAAGCCCCTTCTCGATCGGCCGCATCGGCTTTTGCGCCGTTAGTATCGCGCAGCCCCGCTCGCAGGCGTATTTTTTGCTCACTTCCCGGATCACGAACAGTGAAGCCGGGATAAATTCTATCTGCTCGCTGACCTCATCCCCGATATGTTTCATCTCTCCGGAACAATGGGGGCAGTGGCGCTCCTCCTCCGGGACGTCAAAGATGACTTCCCTTCTCTCCAAATGCTCCGGTATCCGCTGCCGGCCGTGGGGGGTGTGCTTGTGCTTCTTCTGTTTCTTGCCATCGCTGGCGGAGTCGCCGGAGGGAATATCCTGGCCTTTCTCCACCATCTCCAGCGCAAACAGCAGGAGCTGGTTCTCGTCAACTTTCTCCCGCCGCGGACCGTACCGCCACCGCAGCAGTTTCGCCAACATATGCTGTAGGCGCTTCACATACCGGTCCCTGGCGTCCAGCTTATCCGCCTGTTCCATTACCATCCGCCTCAGAACAGCCACGTCTTGAGGAAGCTCGTTGATGTCGCGGATCTTGTTTCCCATCTCTCTATTCCTTGCCGGTCCGCTCTATCCGTTCACGTTTCATTTCCAGGTCCACCCATTCTTGAGTCAATGCCCGCAACTGCTTGTAGTTTGCTACCTGTGCACGCATCCCCTCCAGCCGGTCCTTTCTCACGAACAAACTGGAACTCTTCCCCCGCCAGGTATAGCTGAGCTGATAATAAGGCCCGTGCTTTTGTGGATTTTCCGGATCCTTGCACCGACAGCCGGGCGTCCCACAGATATTATACTGCTCGCTGATGCTCCCGGGATGCATTGGACCCAGCCCTGAAAGCTCGGCTTTGATCTCTTTGATCCGGCGCTGTATATTTTCCAAGTTCACGCCGACAGCTTAGCAAAGCTGTCGGCCCTGGTCAACAAAAAAAACAAAAATCTTCGATTATTTTTATTGCTCGAGAACCGGGATAGCAGAGGCGTCCGCCAGGGCTCCCTCCGCCGGCAGGGAGTACCGTTTCCGGCGCCGGACCCGTTTCACGTCGATCCCCTCCAACAAGATCCCCAGTTCCCAGGCCGCAATCTCCTTGCGGCCCGTATCGCAAAAAGGGAACTGAAAGGTTCCCGCTTCCAGCCGTTTGTACCAGATCGCCCAGCCGTCCCGGTCCCAGTAAAGTATCTTTACCCGGTCGCATCGTCGATTGCAGAAGACAAACAAGTGTCCCGAGAGCGGATTACACCGGACAATATGCTCGGCCATCATACTCAAGCCGTCAAACGACCGGCGCATATCGCACGCCACCGTGCACAGGTAGACTTTGACCGCCGCCGGAAAACTTAGCATCGATCCCGTTCCAGCACCGCCACCACCGAGGTCAGCGTCTTCGGGTCCACGCCTTTGCCGATCCGCAGCCGCCGACCACCGGCCAGGATCAACTCGATCCCCGCGTCCAGCGATCCGGCATTATCCTGATCCGTGATCAGGGCGAAGGAAGCCGGGCCAGTTCCGCCATTCTCCCGGAGTGCACTGTAGTCACTCCCATCCCTTAACTTCCGACGCCAGGAATAAAACTGCGCTTCGTGGATTCCTTCCACCTGGCAGAAAACGCGAATCGAGGTCTCGCTCCTGGCCGCCCGGCTGATTATCCCTTTCCAGTCCTTCTCTTTTAATCCCGTTCTTTTTCCGACGCTCTCCATCTTGTCCCTCCCCGGTTTGGTTTGCAGATGCGCCTGAAGCGCATATGTTGACTTTACCGGGAAAGTATCTCAGTCATCCGGAGAGTTGGGAAGATGGGTTCACCGGACGCTTACGGCGAAGTTAAAAACGTTCGACAGTTGCATCAGCCCTTCCGGTCTGCTTGAGCGATTTGTTAGGCTTTTATCAATATCCGATATTTATTGAACTGGTTTATTTTTATTCAATTGTAATCTCTTCCATTTTTTTACAATTTCACTTCGCCCGGGATTCTTTTCGTTGAGAATATTTGTACTAGCAATAGACACAGCTCCGTAAGCTACCCGACCGTCATCCTGCGCTGGAGTATAGTATATCGTTATAGTAGTTTTATCCCCGATAATACAAAGTTCGAACCCCTTTCCTCTTTCCCATTCTGATGTTTGAGTTCTGACCTCTGTACCGAATCTTTCATGAATAGCATTAATGAGAGCGTAATAATCTTCAGGCACTTTTTCTGTTTTAAGTATCACCTCGTAAAACCTACCTTGCCAAGTAGTGTATCTAATATTCGTTAACTCGACAGAATCAAATTCTAGATTATCTCCCAACCTTGTATAAGCTTTGAAGAGATCCCATTCTGCATCAGGGACCATTTCAGGAAGCTTAGATAGATCAGCCCCCCATTTGATACCTCGGAAACCATCGGGCTCGGAACCGGGCCGAAACTCACCAGGAGGAGCAGCAATACAAAGACCACCTAACAAAAGGAATACTGTGATACTCAAACAAGTTGTGATCTTCATTCTTACACCTCCATATCCTTTGAAAGCCTAACGCTAAGCTAAGCGGCCGGAAGTGGCCGACTAAAAAACCATGTTACCCCGTAAAACACCGGCGAGCCTAAAAACGTTCGATAACTGCATCAGCCCTTCCGGTCTGCTTGAGCGATTTGTTATGTTTC
>JAVCCZ010000040.1 GCA_030765265.1 Candidatus Erginobacter occultus | reverse complement strand
GTCTTGGATAAAGTCCTGACCGACGATCCCGCCGGCCGGGTGGCCTGCGAGACCTTCATCACCGCCGGTTTGGCGATTGTCGGCGGGGAGATCACCACCACCACCTTCATCGACGTTCCGGAACTGGTCCGGGGGGTGGTCAAGGATATCGGTTACACCGATCCCCGCTACGGTTTCGACTACAAGAGCTGCGCTATCCTCAACGCCATCGGCCACCAGTCCCCGGACATCTCCCAGGGGGTGACCGAGGGGAAAGGCGAACATAAGGAACAGGGCGCCGGCGATCAGGGATTGATGGTCGGCTACGCCTGCCGGGAAACCGAGGAACTGATGCCCCTCCCGATTATGATGGCCCATCGTCTCTGCCGGAGGCTGGCCGAGGTCCGCAAGGAGAAGATCCTCCCCTGGTTGGGCCCGGACGGGAAGTCACAGGTGACGGCGGAGTACCGGGACGGAAAGGTGGTGGCCATACCCCGGGTGGTGATTGCCACCCAGCATACCACCGAGGTCCTCGACCCAACCGGGGAATTGATGGCCCGGGAGGCGAAGCAGGCGATCTGCGACGAGGTGATCAAGCCGGTCTTAAAGGATGATTTCCGGGAAGGGGAGACGGTCTGGATCGTCAACGGGACCGGGAAGTTCGTGATCGGCGGCCCGCAGTGCGATACCGGGATGACCGGCCGCAAGATCATCGTCGACACCTACGGCGGCGAGGCGCCCCACGGCGGGGGAGCCTTCTCCGGGAAGGACCCCTCCAAGGTTGACCGGTCGGCATCCTATATGTGCCGCTACATCGCCAAGAACATTGTGGCCGCCGGGCTGGCCGACCGCTGCGAGATCCAGCTGGCCTACGCGATCGGGGTTGCCGACCCGGTCTCGGTCTACGTCAACGCCCACGGCACCAGCAAGTTCGACGACGACGATCTGGTGAGGATTGTCCGGGAGGTTTTCGCTCTCCGGCCCCGGGGGATCATCGAGATGCTCGACCTGCTCCGGCCGATCTACCGCCCCACCGCCGCCTACGGGCACTTCGGGCGGGAGGACGAGGGCTTCACCTGGGAGAAGACCGACCGGGTGGACGAGCTGAAGAAGGCCGCCGGCCTGTAGCCCAGGCTCTCTGGGGCAGCAGATATCCCTGTCTGTGATAGACAAGGCCCCGCCCCGCTAAATGCGGGGCGGGGCCTTGTCTTGGTGCGGATTTGTATCCGCGCCCGCGAAGGATCAGAACCATTCTCAGGATCGAGGTGCCGGGGACGGCGGCTCTATAGGGGGTCAAAGCAAACTGCGCGCCCGGGTCTTCGGCTTGCGGTCTTTAGATGCAAAAAACTTAAGGAAAAAATTATGAATATGCCCGAATACGTTACCACCAAAGAGGTAAAAAATATCTGCAAATCAATTGGGTTGATCGATTGGACGGAAAAACCGACCGATCGATTTCTGAAGAAGAAGGGGTCAAAATACTTACAATTGTCAATACGAAATCAATGGATATTCCTCTCGTCGAGTTCCGGAAAGGATTGGAGGTCGAACTTGAACACGGCACCCGATTTGATGATGCCAATGTGACAAACAATCATCCGATCTTAACAGGTAGAATTGTTATAGCCCATCTTAAAGAGACTATGGATTACTATCGCAGAATTGACGTTGCTGAAATGGAAGGCGATTTATTAAAAGCAATTCTATCCAGGGACATAGAAAAAATAGAATCGAAATATAAAAAACTAATAGAGTCGGAAAAGACTCTGAATAAAGCAGTAGAAGATCAAATTAGATAAGACATCAAACACCTGCTTAAACCGTGGCCGGGATACCCCCACTTTTCGGACCCTATCCTCCCGTCCACGGTTCCCGCGGCTATCTATTTCCGTCGGATCAAAAATTTACCCGGATCACAGACTGGATGCCCCTTCCGATCGGGATGACAGCGATGGTTATACTGTCTTCTCTCTCCCGGCTGATGAACGTCCGATGGATCAAAACCGTGAAAAAATTAGCCAGGCAGGCCGAAGCCAGCACATCCGTGGGATAGTGCTTTCCTCCTTCAATCCTCGCCCAGCCGGTCAGCCAGGCAGCTCCGCGACCGGTATAAGCTAAGATGGCGTCATAAGGTTCGGCCATAGGCGAGATCCGCAAATTAGCGCTGGCAAAGGCGGCGGCGGTAAAAGCTCGAGAAGCGTGCGCGGAAGGAAAACTCATCCTGTTCGAGCCATCGGGCCTGGTCCGATCGGTAAGTCGCTTGAGTCCATCGGTAGTCGCCCCGACAGCTTCGAAGGTGCCGAAATTAACAAGCAATTCGATGCTCTTATTGCCCACCTTCCTGGCGGTAGTGTTCCCTTCATAGGGGGGGAATGCCGTAGTGATGTATGACCAGAAGCTGAGTCCATCGCGGAGCCAATCACTGGCATCCAGGGCCTTCTGGCGGGAACCGAAAACCGGATGGTGCCCGCAGGCCCAGGTAGAAACCTTTCCATCCCAGTCATCGATCGACATGATGCCGGCTCCGATGGCCGGGGCCCAGGTATCGGGATCAAGAGCGGCCTCCCGCGCCGCGGCGAGAAAGCGAGGCAAATCCGGGCAGAGGGTTATGTCTGACATCAGGTTTTCCCCGTCGCGGAAGGTGCCGCAACCTTCCAGTACCGAGAGAACCGTTCCCAGGAAGATAAACCGATATATTTTTACTCGGACTTGAGATCTTCCGGACAATTTCTCACCGCCTGCCGAATGTGGAGGAGACCCGATTTCTGAATAACGAGGCTTTTTCTAACAAATTCAGCTGACGATAAGATGACGTGGATATTATCAATTGGTAATTTGCCGCCGGCCCGGACATCTATGGTATGATCAGTTTCTCCTGCCGGATAAGATAAGTTGAAGGAGGACGAGATGCGAATTCTTCTGGTTGAGGATGACATCAAAATCGCGAAATTTGTCTCGCAGGGCCTCATCCAGGCGGGTTTTGCGGTGGCCCCGGCGGACAACGGCATAGATGGCCTGCACCTCGCCCTCTCCGAATCCTACGACGCGGCGATTGTGGACATTATGATTCCGGGACTGGATGGCTTAGCCCTGGTGGAGAAAGTGCGCCGCGTCAAAAAATCCCTCCCGATTATCATCTTGAGCGCCAAGCGCTCCGTCGAGGATCGCATCCAGGGCCTGCAAATGGGGAGCGACGATTACTTGCCCAAGCCCTTTGCCTTCTCCGAGTTATTGGCCCGGGTGCAGGCGCTGATCCGCCGGGCCAGCGGAGCGCCCGAGACCACGGTGCTCAAAGTCGCCGATTTGACTATGGATCTCATCAAACGTGAAGTGGTGAGGGAGGAACGGGAAATCGAACTTCAGCCCCGTGAATTTTCTCTCCTGGAGTATCTGCTCCGGAACACCGGAAGAGTGGTTTCCAAAACTATGATTATGGAACACGTCTGGAACTATAATTTCGATCCGATGAGCAACGTGGTTGAAGTCAGGGTGAATCGCTTGCGGGGGAAGATCGACCAGGGATTTGCCAGGAAGTTGATCCATACCGTTCGGGGAGTCGGTTATGTTATTAAAGAGAATGACTAAATTCCGGCGTTCGCTGGTCTTTCGTCTGGCACTGTGGTATGCCGGGGTCTTTGCCCTGGTGACCCTGATCCTCTTTGCGCTGCTCTATTTCATGATCCGCTCCTACATCTATGGGCGAATCGACGACTACCTGGAGGCTGAAGCGGAAGAAAGCCGGGTCCTGCTGGCTGCCGAGGGGCTCGAGGAGATAAAAGACGAAATTATTCGTGAGGAGACTGCCCACGGAGACAACAAAATATTCTTTCGTCTGGTCACGCCCACCGGTTTGACGCTGGCTTCATCAGATATGGCCGAATGGGGAAGCTATCTTCCGCAGCTCGGCCAGTTGCAACTGACCGGGGGAAAGAAGGTGGCTTGGACGACGGAATTCATTCCGGGGGACCATCATATGACCCGGATAATCCACGCCCTGATCGGCCCCGGGGTGATTATGGAGATAGGCCAGACCCTCAGGGCGGAAGCGGAGTTTATGGAAGTCTTTTGGCGCAACTTTGTCGCCGTACTGTTATTCGGCATCTCCGTAACGGTTGTCGTTGGATGGTTTATGGGTCGCCGGGCCCTGGGCGGAGTACAAGAGGTTACCAGAACCGCGATCAGGATAACCGGCGGGGGATTTAAGCACCGCGTTCCGGTCAGAGGAACCGGCGATGAGATCGATCATTTAGCCGAAATCTTCAACGATATGCTGGATAGGATTCAAACTCTGATCACCGGGATGAAAGAGGTGAACGACAATATCGCCCACGACCTCAGGAGTCCCATCACCCGAATCCGCGGCCTGGCGGAAACAATGCTTGCCGGCAAAGATACCGTGGAAGATTATCGGTCGATGGGCGGCAGCACCGTCGAGGAATGCGACCGCCTGCTCCAGATGATCAACACCATGCTGGATATTTCCGAGATGGATGCCGGGGTGGCAAAAAGCAATATCACCGAGATCAATATTTCTGAAATGCTGAAAGAAACCGGTGATCTTTTTCAGCCGGTAGCCGAAGAAGAGAGTATCGTCCTCACCGTTAAGACACTGCCCGATATCATTATTCCGGGAGATATACGCAAGATGCAGAGAGCTCTGGCCAATCTCCTGGACAACGCCCTTAAATACACCCGGGCCGGCGGGACGGTCGTCCTGGCCGCCGACGCCGGCGGGGAGCAGATAAGGATTTCCATCAGCGATACCGGAATGGGAATCCCCCCCGCTGAATTGCCCCATATTTTCGAACGATTCTTTCGCGGGCAGCAGAATCGTACTCGCGAAGGGAGTGGGCTGGGTCTCAGCCTGGCTCGCTCCATCATCCGCTCTCACGGGGGGGATATCTCCGTCGAGAGTAACCCCGGGACGGGGAGTGAATTCACCATCACCCTGCCCCGACCTTCTTCCCCGGATTCCCGGGAATAAGGGTCGCCAGCCTTTCTCCGGTCCGGGGATACCCGCTTAGGAACCGGTGCGCCCGGCCTCCTGGCGCCCCTTGCTGACCAAAAGGTAATCTTCCCGTAACTGTTCCATCATCTTCCCTCGCCTAAGATGCCCGTTCAGTTATCCCAGTCCTGACGACCGCCGCCGAGGAGAAATCCGGGGAAGGTTTCGCGAGGTGAAGAGAAGCATTGTCTATTTATCCGTTTCGGGAGTTATCTCCCTGTTTCTTTTCCTCTACGTTATCCCTCTGGGCGTTCGCCCGATAATCCTCCCCGACGAATCGCGCTACGCGGAAATTCCCCGGGAGATGCTGGCTACCGGGGACTGGGTGGTTCCTCATCTCAACGGCCTGCGCTATTTCGAGAAACCGGTACTGGGTTACTGGCTGACCGCGGCGTCGATCGGGCTTTTCGGGAAAAATTCCTTCGCCATCCGGTTCCCGTCGGCCCTGGCGGTGGGAATATCAGGGTTGATCATCTGCCTGCTGGTCTGGAGAGCCGGGCGGCGGCGCCGGGCGGGCATCTATTCGGCGGTAATTTACCTCACTTTTCTGGAAGTCTTCGGGATCGGGACCACCAATATTCTCGACGGCGTTTTTTCTCTGTTCACAACCGTCACCCTGGCCTCGTTATTTGCCGCCTCTTCGGCCGATCAATCCGGCCGGAGAAAGATGTGGATGGCCCTGGGCGGCGTCTGCCTGGGACTGGCCTTTCTCTCCAAAGGCTTCCTCGCCTTTGCGCTTCCGGTCGTCGTGATCGTCCCCTATTTATTCTGGAATAAGGGCGCGCGGGAATTTATCGGGGACTGCTGGATAGCGCTCGCCTGCGCGATTCTGGTGGCGCTGCCCTGGGGGCTGACAATCCATTTTCGCGAGGGGGATTTCTGGCACTATTTTTTCTGGACCGAACATATCAATCGCTTTATGGGTAATGACCCCCAGCATCCCGAGCCGATCTGGTTCTTTCTTCCCGTCATAATCGTGGGGGCGTTACCGGGACTGGCGCTCCTGCCCGCGGCATTATCCAGGCTGATCAGGAACCGATTTCGGGGTTCGCTTACCCGTTTCGCCGTCTGCTGGTTTCTTTCCTCCTTTCTTTTTTACTCGGCGTCGCGGGGCAAGCTCATCACGTATATCCTGCCCTGCTTTCCGCCCCTGGCGATTATCGCGAGCCTCGGCATCCTGGAATACCTGAAGGCGGGAAAAAGTCGCCTCTTCAATGCCGGCAGCGTTTTTCTGCTGACGATATTAATTGCCGCGGTGGCCGGTTTGGCGGTTATCGAAGTCTTCGACACCCCGGTCCCCGCAATCTTCAATGGTATGGAAATCTGGAAATTGGTCATCGCCGTCAACGGGCTGTTGGTTTGGGCGCTTTTCCTGCTCCTGGCGGTGAAGCAAAACAAACCTCGACGAAAGATCGTGCTTTTCTGCTCGGCCCCGGTACTGCTTATGTTCAGCAGTCATTTCATATTTCCGGAGATCGGGCTGGACGGGAAGGCTCCGGAGAAATTCTTTTTGGACAATGTTTCCCGGATCACTGCCTCGACCATCCTGGTTTCCGACAACTACTGCATCTCTGCCCTTGGCTGGTATTACGATCGCAGCGACATTATCCTCCTGGAGTCGGAGGGGGAATTGGAGTATGGCCTGCAGTATCCGGACGCCCGGAAGCGTTTTATAAACTTCAGGCAATTTAATGAAATGCTCGCGAAAACACCGAAGGGGGAAAGCGTAATTCTGGTTCTCGATAACGATCGATATATCGAGTATCAGCCTTTTCTACCCCGGCCGCTGTTTGTCAAAACCGGTTGCGGCTTCACGATGGCGGTATTTTGCTGCGCGGGCAGATCTTCTTGTTCTCCGGACCCTGCCTGTCCGGAGAACGGCGAGATATAGACAACTTGCGGTCCCGTTCGGCAAACCGTGTCTTCATTGCGCCTACCCGGTTCGCGCTCCTTCGGCGAAAGGCATTGAACTCCGGATCGGGGAAGGAGACCTTCTAAGAGCGATCCGGTAGGCAAGCTCTTATAAGAAAACGCCCCCGGCAGCCGGGGGCGTTTTGCGTACCGACAAGAATGTGCTGCTAATACCGGTAGTGGTCGGGCTTGTAGGGGCCCTCGACCGGGACGCCGAGGTAGGCCGACTGCTCCGGGGTGAGCCGGCTCAGGCGGGCGCCGAGGTGGGGAAGGTGGAGGCGGGCGACTTCCTCGTCGAGCTTTTTCGAGAGGGTATAGACCCCGGGCTTCCTTGTCCCCTTCGCCAGGTCGATCTGGGCCAGGGTCTGGTTGGTGAAGGAGTTGGACATCACGAAGCTGGGATGCCCGGTGGCGCAGCCGAGGTTGACCAGCCGCCCCTCGGCCAGCAAAAAGATCGAGTGGCCGTCGGGGAAGAGGTACCTGTCGACCTGGGGCTTGATGTTGATCTTCTCGATCCCCGGCCAGGCTTCCAGCTTGGCGACCCCGATCTCGTTGTCGAAGTGGCCGATGTTGCAGACGATCGCCTGGTCCTTCATCTTCGACATATGCTCGGCGGTGATCACGTTCAGGTTGCCGGTGGCGGTGACGTAGATGTCGGCGATCGGGAGGACGTCCTCGACGGCGGCCACCCGGTGGCCGGCCATCAGCGCCTGCAGCGCGCAGATCGGGTCGATCTCGGAGATGATCACCCGCGCCCCCAATCCTCTGAGCGACTGGGCGGAGCCCTTCCCGACATCGCCGTAGCCGCAGACCAGGCAGACCTTGCCGGCCACCATTACGTCGGTGGCCCGCTTGATCCCGTCGGCCAGTGACTCCCGGCAGCCGTAGAGGTTGTCGAACTTCGACTTGGTGACCGAATCGTTGACGTTGATCGCCGGGGCGAGCAGGGTCCCGGCCTCCATCATCTGGTAGAGACGGTGGACCCCGGTAGTGGTCTCCTCGGAGATTCCCATCAAATCTCCCGCGACCCGGCACCATTTTCCCGGTGTCACTTCCAGGGTTTTTTTCAGAGTCCGGTTCAGCTCTACCTCGTCCTGCCCGGAGACCGGGCGGTCGAGGATGGAGGGATCATCTTCGGCGGCGCGGCCCCGGTGAATCATCAAGGTGGCGTCCCCCCCGTCGTCGACCACCAGGTGGGGCCCGGCGCCGTCCGGCCAGGTCAGGGCCCGGCGGGTGCATTCCCAGTATTCGGCCAGGGTCTCCCCTTTCCAGGCGAAGACCGGGACCCCGGCGGCGGCCATCGCCGCCGCGGCGTGGTCCTGGGTGGAGAAGATATTGCAGGAGCACCAGCGCACGTCGGCCCCCAGTTCCTTGAGGGTCTCGATCAGGACCGCGGTCTGGATGGTCATATGGAGGCTGCCGGTAACCCTCTTCCCGGCCAGGGGCTTCTGGGGGCCGTATTTCTTCCGGGTCGCCATCAGTCCCGGCATCTCTTTTTCGGCAATCTCGATCTCCCGGCGTCCGAAATCGGCCAGGTTGATATCCTTGATTTGGCAATCTTTATTTTCGGTCATAACGATTATTTCTCCTGCTGGATTGAACGCTTTTTCTCCGGAGTATCCCGGCTTCCGAAGTCCTGGATGAAGTAAATCGTGCCGGGGATTAACGGTAGAAGGTAGCCTATCCGACCGGATTAAACAACCCCAAAACCGCCGGAGAAAACGCCGGGTGGGCTCAGTTGAGGCGTAAAAAAACCCAGAGCCCGATCCCCCCGAAGACGATGTTGGCCGCCCAGGCGGCCAGCCAGGGGGCGAGATAACCCTGGTTGCCCAGGGCCCCGGTGATGGAATAAACGACGTAATAGAGGAAGCTCAAAACCAGGCTGATCCCCACCCCGGCCAGCATCCCCCCCCGGCCGGATTTCAGGCCGAAGGTCACCCCGAGCATCCCCATAATCAGGCAGGCGATGGGAAGAGCGAGCTTCTGCTGGAGCTCGACCCGCATCGGGCGCAGGATCACGGCCGGGTAACCGGCCCTCCGCTCCAGGGTTTCCCGGAGTTCAAGGTAGCCGCGGTAGGCCAGTTCCTCTTCGCTCTGGACGAGGTCGACCGGATGGACCTCAAAATCAAAGGATTTTTTCGAGAGATCCTGCTTGATCGGGATATCGTTGAGAGGATAACTGTAGATAACTCCGTCGAAGAGCCACCAGGTCCCGTCCAGCCAGGCCGCTTCCCGGGCGCTGATCCGGCGAGAGGGGCTTCCGTCCGCCCTCAGGTCGTGAATCGTCACCCCCTCCCCGGTATTGTTACCCGGCCGGAAGGCTTTGAAATAAAATAATTGGTTGGTGGCCCGGTTGAGATAAGTGACGTTGTTTAAAACCCGCTCGTAATCAGCTCCCTGGTGCTGGTTTTTTAATTCCCGGCTTTCCCTCAGGGCGTCCGGGACCACTTCTTCGTTGACGTAAAAGACGGCCAGGCTGATCAGGAAAGCGAGCAAAAGCAGGGGGGCCGAGATCCGGTAGACGCTGACCCCGGCTGACCGCATCGCCGAGATTTCATTGTATTTTTGGAGCAGTCCCAGGGAGGAGAGGAGGGCGAGGAGGATCGCCACCGCCGTGATATAGCCGAAGATGGAAGGGATGTAGAGCAGGTAGTAGCGCAGGGCCACCAGGAACCAGCCGGGGCTTTCGATAAAATCATCGAGATTTTCGAAGAGGTCCCCGATCACGAAGAGCATACTGAACCCGACCAGGCAATAGATAAAGGGGATGAGAAAGCGGGTGGAGATGTAACGGTCAAGTATCCGCATCGGGATGAGAGAAGTTTATGAGTTGAGGAATATCCCGCCCGGGGAAGTTCCCCGGGGCGGAATCAAATTAGATACGAGTAAATTTTATCATCCAGAAACCGCCGATCACGGTGAAAAGCAGGTTGGGCAGCCAGACGATCAGATAGGGAAATTTTTCCGGTTCCCCGCCGACGGCGTCGGCGTAAGCGATGAAGATGTAAAAGACAAAAATCAGCGCCAGGCTCAGGACCATCCCGATGGTTTTTTCCCCCCGGCGGGACTGGATCGCCAGAGGGATGCTGATAAAGATCATCGAGAGACAGGCTGCCGAGAGGGAGAGGCGTTTCTGAAATTCTGTAGTATGGAGGGAAATCTCTTTTTCCAGATTAAGGTGTTGCCCGCTCAGCCGTTGAAAGTCATTCCGTTTTTGCGACAGTTTGGTGGTGGCCTGGGCAAGTTGTTTCGTTTGGGAAGTTGCCAAGTTGCGGACCATTGGATCCATTATATTTCTGACTGTATCCTTTTTTGCTGCAAACAGCTCTCCCGGCCAATAGTTTTGATGATAAGGTAGAGACAGAAAACCAGAGGATGGAAAAATTATCAGAGCAGCGGCCGCCCATTCTTGGGCGGCAGATAGTTCCCGGGTTTGTCGAATTTCCGCCAGGCCGGACAGTTCACGCCGAGCTATTCCCAGTTTTTTTGCGGCCGTGTATTTTGCTTCCAGCAATTCCCGGCGGCGGTTCAGAAGTTCACCGCTGGTCATATCTTTTTTCCGCTTGGAGGCATCAGATACCTCTCCCGAAGCGTAGAGCTTTTTCAGGCTGATCGGGTAGTTGAAGACCCCGAAAGAGGTGGTGGTCCGGATCTGGGGGTTGTCCCGGTCGACGATCTCTTCCACCGTTCCGTCAATCAGCTTGAGATTAAAACTTTCCTTTTTCCGGTCAAGTTCGATCGCCGCCTTCTTCGCGAAGATGATGCTGACCAGTTCCCGGCGGTCGTACTGGTTGATCTGGACCCGGTGCAGATAACCGTCCTCCTTGCGGTCGAAGTTGATCGTGTAACCGGGGAGGGAGATCGTCTCCCCCGGCTGGAGCAGCGCGTCCGGATCCTGGAGCCCGATCTGGGCCTTCAGTCGCCGGGTGGCGAAGCCGTAATTGGGAATGGCGGTATTCTGGAGGTAAAGGCAGATCAGGGTCAAGACCAGGCCGAGGAAGATGACCGGGCTGATGATTCCCCGCAGCCCGATTCCGCAGGCCCGCATCCCGGTTATCTCGTTGTCGGCGGAGAGACGTCCGAAGACCAGTATGGCGGCGGTCAGGATCCCCATCGGGATAGCGTACTCGAGGAGACTGATGACCAGGAAACCGAAAAATTTCAGGATCAAAACCGGGTTCATCCCCCGGAGGATGAGATCGGCAATTTTCAGGAGGTTGCCGAGACAGAGGATCCCAATCAAAACCAGGAGGGTGATCAGGAATGTCCCGGTAACGCTGAACAGTATGTAGCGATGGAGTATCTTCATTGAGGATGAATATATCATATATCAACCGGGCTCCCCGGGGTAAAATTTATTCGCCGGTGCCGGCCAAAGGCGACTGGGAGAAAATATGCTTGAGGAACCGGGCTCTCTTCTCTATAGTAGCCACTATCTCAGCCCGCTCGCCAGTGTCCGGGATGGGCTATTTCCCCGAAAACCAATTCTGGCCCTTAATCGGCGGGAGATCCGACAGAATGAAAAAACCAGGAAAAACGGCGGAAGGGAAGAAAGCCGACATAGTTATTCGCAATCTGTATCCGGAGATCGCCGGCGGCCGGTACCCGGTCAAGAGGGAGACCGACCGTCCACTGGCGGTTACCGCCGATATCCCGGGCGCGCCGGCCGGCCGGGTCCGGCTGCTTTACCGGATGATTAAGCCGAAAAAATCTCCCTGGTCGTCGGTAGCGATGAAAAAAACCGACGGGGATACCTTTCGGGGGGAGATTCACTTCCCGGCTTCGGGGATTTTTCAATACTCGGTCGAGGTTCGCCTTCCCGGCCGTACTCCGATCCGCTACGGGAGGGATCTCGAGGTATATGTCGAGCCCCCGCGGGCCCGGTTCGCCGCCTGGTATGAGTTCTTCCCCCGCTCCCAGGGAAAGGTCGAGGGAAAGCACGGGACCTTCCGGGATTGCGAGCGTCGCCTGCCCGATATCAAGCGGATGGGTTTCAACGTCATCTATCTCCCCCCGATCCACCCGATCGGAAAGACCAACCGGAAGGGGAAGAACAACAGCCTGACCGCCCGCCCCGGCGATCCCGGGGTCCCTTGGTCGGTAGGAGACGCAACCGGGGGTCATACCGCCGTCCACCCGGACCTGGGGACGCTGGAAGATTTTCGCCGGTTCGCCCGAACCGCCCGGAAGGCCGGGTTTGAGGTCGCGCTCGATTTTACCAGCAACTGCTCTCCCGATCATCCCTGGGTGAAGGAACATCCCAGCTGGTTTTTTCACAACCCCGACGGGACCATCCGCTACGCCGAGAATCCGCCCAAGAAGTACCAGGATGTCTGTCCCCTGAATTTCTACCCCGCCGACCGCGAGGAGATGTGGGAAGCGGTCAAGGATATCTTTCTCTTCTGGGCCGCCAACGGGGTCGGTACCTTCCGGGTCGACAACCCCCACACCAAGCCGGACGAGTTCTGGGAGTGGCTGATCCGGGAGGTCAAGAGTATTTACCCGGAGACTATCTTTTTGGCTGAAGCCTTCACCGACTACGATCACCTGGAAGAACTGGCCCGGTGCGGTTTTTCCCAATCCTACAGCTATTTCACCTGGCGGACCGGGAAGAACGAGCTGATCGAGTATTTCTTCAAGTTGACCGGTTCCTACCTCAAGGAATTTCTTCGGGTCAACTGCTTCGTCAATACCCCGGACATTCTCTCCGAGATCCTCCAGCAAGGAGGGAAGCCGGCCTTTATGCTCCGGATCGCCCTGGCCGCCGCCATCTGCCCGCTTTACGGGATGTACAGCGGCTACGAGCTGCTGGAGAACGAGCCCCTGGTCCCGGGGAAAGAATCCTACCACGACTCGGAAAAGTATCAGGTCAAGGTCCGGAACTGGAACCGGGCCGGCAATATTAAAGGTTATATCGCCAAATTGAACCGGATCCGGAAGGCTAACCCCGCCCTGCAGTATTACGATAACCTCCGGTTTTTCAATTCCACCGACGAGGCGATCCTGTTTTTCGGGAAGGTTTCCCCGGACGGGAAAAACCGGATCCTGGCCGCCGTCAACCTCGATCCCTTCGCCGCCCACACGGGACGGGTCACGGTACCGCTTGAGCTGCTGGGGATCTCCTCCGGAGAGAAGTATCCGGTCCGGGAGTTGATCACCGGGAAACGGTCAACCTGGCGGGGGAGGGAACAGTACGTCACCCTCGACCCGAAGAAAAACCCGGCGGCGATCTGGAGGATTTAGAATTAAATATCCAATATTCAACAAGGAATAGCCAGGGAAGAAGGTAAAGCGATAGTATCTTCCATCCCGGAATAAGTTCGGGAGGTCGGGACCCGGATATTGGATATTCCTTGTTGGCTATTGGATATTGGGAAATGGGAAGGTCGGTAATTTCAACAGCGTGATCGGCCGGCCGGACTTCGATAGCGATACCGATTGAAATATTAATACCGAGGAGGAAGATATGAAAGTCACCTTTATCACCCGGGAATATCCGCCCAATGTTTACGGCGGGGCCGGGGTTCACATCCGGGAGCTCTCCCGCTGTCTGGCCAAGATGATGGAAGTCGATGTCCGCTGTTTCGGGGATCAGGAGATCCGTGACGGCTCTCTCAGCGTGACCGGGTACCGGCCGGAACCGAAGCTGCACTGCACCGATCAGCCGAAGTTCGATTCGCTCTTCAACACCGTCTTTACCGACCTGTTGCTTCTGATGGACCGGATCGACGCCGAGGTAGTCCATACCCACACCTGGTACGCCCACCTGGCCGGCTTCCTGGCCCGGAAGCTCTACAACGTCCCCTACGTGGCGACCAGTCACAGCCTGGAGCCGCTGCGGCCCTGGAAGTTCGATCAGTTGGCCGAAGGGTATAACGTCAGCACCTGGATCGAAAAGGTCGGCCTGGAGAACGCCGACCGGGTGGTGGCGGTCTCCAAGATGATGAAGGAAGATATCCTGAATAATTTCTCCGTTGATCCCGCGCGGATCACGGTGATCCACAACGGGATCGATCTCGAGACCTGGAACCGCCGGCCCCTGAGTAACGAGTTGCGGGAGCGCTACGGGATCGCCGAGGATTATGTCCTCTTTGTCGGGCGTCCAACCGCCCAGAAGGGGATGGAATACCTGATCGACGCCGCCGACGACATCCCGGTCCAGGTGGTCCTGGAAGCGATGGGGGCCGATACCAAGGATTACGAGAACCGGATGATGGAGAAGGTGAAGGGGAAGAAGAACATCATCTGGATCCACGAGAACCTGGGCGACGTGAAGAACGTCGAGCTTTACTCCTCCGCCCGGGTCTTTATCTGCCCCTCGGTATATGAGCCCTTCGGAATCATCAACCTGGAGGCGATGGCCTGCGAGACTCCGGTGGTGGCCAGCGCGGTCGGGGGGATCCCGGAAGTGGTGGTCCCGGAAGAGACCGGGATCCTGGTCGATCCCGCCGATTCCGGGCAGATCGCCGCCGCCGTCAACCGGCTGCTGAAAAATCCCGATCTGTCCGCGGAGATGGGGAAGCGGGGGCGGCGGCGGGTGGAGGAGATGTTCAGCTGGGACTCGATCGCCGCCCGGACCCGGGATATGTACCGGGATCTTTTAGCTGAAAAGACCACCGGCGAAACTTCATTCTGACCTTGAACCGGATATTTCACTGATCTTCGTGGTTCCGGCGGGAGTGGTTCTCATTGGATAATGCGAGAACAGTATATCATCGAGAGAAGATAGCTGTTTTATAATGGAAAAAGATTATTACAAGATCCTCGGGGTCCCCCGGACCGCTGCTCCCGAAGAGATCAAGAAGGCCTACCGGAAACTGGCCAAGGGCTGCCATCCGGATACCCATCCCGGCGACCCCCAGGCGGAGGAACGTTTCAAGGAGATATCCCAGGCTTACGATATCCTCGGCGACGAGAAGAAACGGAAGCAGTACGACCAGATGAAGTCGGCCTTCAGCCAGGGTTTCCGCCCCGGGGGGTTCGATTTCGGCGGCGCCGGGGTCGATCTGAACGATCTTTTCGGCGGTGCCGGCCCCAAGAGCCGGAGAGTTAACTACGAAGACCTGGGGGGGATGGGCGGGCTGGGGGATATCTTCAGCCAGTTTATGGACCAGGGTTCCCACTTCCGCCAGGCCCGGGCCGCCCCCCAGCGGGGGCGGGATATCTCTTCCGCGGTCACCATCAGCTTCGACCAGGCGATCGCGGGAGGGAAGGTCCGCCTGACCGTTCAGCGTTCCCAGGTCTGTCCCGAATGCTCCGGCACCGGAGCGGCCCCGGGCACCACCCCCGAACCCTGCCCCCAGTGTGGGGGGAGCGGAACGGTCACGATGACCCAGGGAGGATTCGGGATCAGCCGGCCCTGCCCCCGCTGCTACGGCAAGGGGATGGTCATTACCCAACCCTGTCCCCGTTGCGGGGGCCGGGGAACGGCCCCGGTTGCCAAAAAGGTATCGGTGAAGATCCCCGCCGGAATTTCCCCGGGGGCGAAGATCCGCCTTCCCGGCCAGGGAGAGCCGGGGCCGGGGGGAGGTCCTCCGGGGGATCTGATCTTACGGGTGGAGGTCGGCGACGATCCCCGGTTCACCCGGAAAGGCGCCGATCTTTATACCCGGGTTTCGGTCGATATGGTTACCGCCTCCCTGGGCGGGAAGGCGGCCGTCCGGACCCTGACCGGCGAAGCCGCCTTGAAGATTCCCCCGGGAACCCAGCCGGGGACGGTGCTGAGGCTCCGCCGGCAGGGAGCGCCCCGGACCGGGGCGGATCGGAAGGGGGATCTCTTCGTCACCGTTGATGTCGCCATACCCCGGAAACTGTCCGCCCGCCAGAAAGAACTGCTCCGGCAGCTGGGGGACCAGGAAATAAGTTAGAATTTGGTTCTGATCTTGACTCCCGCCGGCATTTCGACCATATTAAATTCACCATTCAGTCTTGGTACCAACCTTCGAGGAGGCGCGTTATGAAAAAATGGGAATGTTCGGTCTGCGGTTATGTTTATGATCCCGCCGCGGGAGATCCGGATGGGGGAATCGACCCCGGGACTTCGTTCGCGGATCTCCCCGATGACTGGGTCTGCCCGGTCTGCGGGGTCGGGAAGGATCAGTTCGAGGAACTGGAATAGTGCCGTCAGTGCGGGGGGAAGAGATTTGAAACCTGATCGAGAATCCGGCGTTCTCTTCTCTTCGGGCGAGATCGGGGAGCGGATCCGGCAGATGGTGGAAGCCATCGAGCAGGATTATCGGGAGAAGGACCTGGTGGTGGTCGCGGTCCTCAAGGGAAGTGTGCTTTTTTTGGCCGACCTGGTCAGGGGCTTCTCCCGGCCGCTGGCCTTTGATTTTATCGGGGTCAGCAGTTACGGCCACTCCCGGACCTCTCTGGGGGTGATCAACCTGGAGAAGGAGATCAGTATCGATATCCGGGATAAGGATGTCCTGGTGGTGGACGATATCCTTGACTCCGGGCGGACCCTGGGCTGGGTGAAGGAGCACCTGACGAAGTTCAATCCCCGGACGGTAAAGATCTGCGTGCTTCTGCAGAAAGAGGTCCGGCGGGTGATCGATGTCCGGGCCGATTATATCGGTTTCGAGATCCCCGACGTATTTATTTACGGCTATGGCCTCGATTACCGCGACCGCTATCGCCATCTGCCCTACATCGCCCAACTCTCCGAAAGTGAAGTTCCCCCGGGCGAGCGGATGGAGGAATAACCCCCCGGTTTTCGGGGGCCTTGAAGCTCATCCGCGGATGTGATAAATTTGTAACCGCTGATTGAGCGGATTTTTCGGCTTTTGTAGTCCGCCCTATCCGCTTAATCCGCGGTTGAGATTATTTAATGCGGGATCGTCTAGTGGTAGGACGGGTGACTCTGGATCACTTAGCCCAGGTTCGAATCCTGGTCCCGCAGTAAAAAAGAGCGGCCCCGGCGGGGCCGCTCTTTTTATCGGGATCGACCAGGATCAGTCAAACAGCCGGATAATCTCGGGGAAAGCATCGATAGTGTGGGTCGGGGGGGAGGAGATTTCGCCCTCCCCGGCGACATTGCGTTTCTGGATCGAGGCCGCCGAGTAATGGTTCAGCTTGGCCCGCATCTCCGGGGAGATGACGGTGCCGTAGCGGGCCCAGACATCGAGCAGCCCCAGTTCCCTGGCGATCCGGATGTCCTTCTTCGGGTTGTCGCCGACCAGAATCGTCTCCCGGGGCGAGATCCCTTCCTCGTCCAGCAGCCGCTGCAGGCCGGCCGGGTTCGGCTTCTCATACTCCAGGGGCAGCTCGACCACCTTGCCGATCCGGGAACGGTAGAACCCGGTCCGGATCCGGTTGATGATTGCCTGCTCAAGATCGGCCGCTTCCGGCAGGGGATAGGTCTCCAGGGCGTAGAGGGCCCAGATATAGGGGGAGAGGCCCAGGTGCTCCAGCCGTTGTTCGGCGGAGAAAGCGGGGGCGTCGCTGAGGACGATCACCTTGATCCCGCGATTGATCAGGGTCCAGAGGGTTTCCGCCACCCCGGGATAGAGCCGGAGGTTTTCCTTCCGGGTCCGGTGGAAGAGCGCCCGGGTGGGCTTGATCAGTTCCTCCTGAAAGCGGGGAAAGTCCCGGCGGAGTTCGGCGAAGATTTCCGCCTCCTGGAGGACGAAGGGATACTCGTTGGTCCGGTACTTTTCAAATACCTCCTTGAACGATTCGGCGATCCGGTCGGGATCGAGCCCGGTCCGGCGGGAAAGATGGTTGACCATCGTCTCCAGGCAGGGGACGATATACTCAACCCAGTTATAGAGGGTATTGTCGGCGTCGGCGATCAGGGTGGTGATCTTCGGTCTCTCGCTCACTGATTGTCTCCTTGAAATTAAATAGTTCTTATGGTAAGTCACTTAAATCAGACAGGATAACAGGATCTACAGGATAGGGGTATAATAATCGGTGCTTTCAAAACGTTTTATTAACCAGGGCAGGATATAGATTGCATTTCCGAACAATGTCATTGCGCGCGCAGCGAAGCAATCTCTTACTGGGCAGCAAGTTAAGATTGCTTCGTCGCTGCGCTCCTCGCAATGACACGCAAACTATTTTATGCTCTCCTTAAGAATACAAGTGGGCGTGCTGACCGATACTCGGCGAGCTGATATCCACATTTCTATCCGACTTTTATCCGGTTATCCCGTCAAATAACCAGTTGGGCGAATGGCGGAACTGGCATACGCGCTGGATTTAGGATCCAGTCCCTTCGGGGGTGGGAGTTCAAATCTCCCTTCGCCCATTTAATTTATTTGCGAAAAATTAAATGTCGGGGGGTACTCTTTGGGGGAATATTCTGGGGAAATATTTGATATTGATTAATTGCCGGGGATAGCGTAAATTCCTTCCTTGATTATCGAATAAAATTTGCGCCAGTTCTGAATCATTGAATTGCAAGTGGCTTTCACTATTATTTTTTCGACTCCCCCGCCTTTTCGGGGAGCCGAAAAATAATCAGCGGGAGTAGCTCAGTGGTAGAGCCCCACGTTGGCAACGTGGCTGTCGCGGGTTCAAATCCCGTCTCCCGCTCTGTTCTTAGCCCGGGTTGATATGGCGTTTTGGCGGTTTCGGCCGAAAGGTAATCAGGGGAAGTCCGGCCGGGAGAAGCGTCGTATCAACCATTTTATTAAGAAGGATAATGACTATGCCATCCGTGTCCGTGAATGAAACCCATCCCTGCCGGCGGGAGTTGCTGATTGAAGTTCCCCCGGAGGCGATGGAGGAAGAACTATCGTCCGTCTATAAAAATCTCGGGAGCGGGTGCCGGATCCCCGGCTTCCGCCCCGGGAAGGCACCCCGGCGGGTGCTGGAGAAACATTTTGCCGCCGATGCCCGGTCGCGGACGATCGAGAACTGTCTCCAGAAGGCCTGCGAGGAAGCGCTCCAGAAGCAGGATTTCCGGGTGCTGGGCTCCCCCGAGATCGACGATGTCGATTGGCCGGAGGGCGGCCCGCTGAATTTCAAGGCCCGGGTGGAGATCAGTCCGCCGGTGCAGTTGAAGGAATACCGGGGATTGAAATTGAAACGGAAGATCACCCCGGTCGAGGATGGCGATATCGACCGGGTGATCGATGATCTCCGGGAGCGGAAGGCGGAGTATGTTACCGAGCCGCCGCGGCCGGCCGCGGCCGGGGACTGGGCGCTGGTCGATTATCTCCCCCCCGGACGGGAGGATCAACAGTGGGTGGAAGGGGCCCTGCTGGAAATATCCGAAGACGAAGACCACGGGGTCGGCGCCCAGTTGATCGGCCTGGAACCGGGGCAGGAGCGGAAAGTATCCCTTCCCGGTTCCGGCGAGGAGAGTCCCGAGACCGCCCCCCCGGTCTTCCCGGTCCGTCTCCGGGAGATCAAGAAACGAGTTCTCCCGGAAGTGGATGACGAATGGGCCCGCGGCTGGGGCGAGTACGCGGGGCTGGAGGAACTGAGAAAGCAGATCCGGGAAGATATCGCCCGGTCTCGCGAATCGCAGGCTCGGCGGGAATTGGAGAGCCAGGCCGGCGAATTACTCCTCCAGGGATACGATTTTCCCCTGCCCCCATCCGCCCTGGAAAACCTGGTCGAGAACCGGTTGGAGGATTACCGGCGGATGACGGGCCGGCCGCCGGAAGAGAGTGAAGCCCCGCCGGACGAGAAAGTAACCAAGTCCGCCCGGCTGGAGTCGGAGAAGGAACTTCGCCTGGTCTTTATCCTCCGGGAGATCGCCCGGGCGGAAACCCTCGAGCTTGAGCCCCGGGCCCTGGGCGAAGAGGTATCCCGGCTGGCCCAGCGGGAGGGAGTTCCGCCCGCTCAACTGCGGCAGGCCCTGGAGGAGAGAGGGCAGATCCCCGTCCTGTTGGACCGGCTGATCCGCCGGCGGGCCCTGGACTTCGTTATCGAGCAGGCCCGGATCAAAGACCAAGAAGGAGACAAATGATGAGTACAACTTCCGCGCAGCTTGTCCCGATGGTCGTCGAACAGACCGGCCGGATGGAACGGGCCTACGATATATTTTCCCGGCTCCTCAAGGACCGGATCATCTTCATCGGGACCCCGATCGACGACGGGGTCTCCAACCTGGTGGTCGCCCAGCTCCTTTATCTCCAGATGGAGGATCCGGAGAAGGACATCAGCCTCTACATCAACACCCCGGGAGGGGCGGTGACGGCCGGTCTGGCGATTTATGACACGATGCAGTTCGTCCGCTGCGACGTCACCACCTACTGCGTGGGCCAGGCCAGCAGTATGGGGGCGCTGCTGCTGGCGGCGGGAGCGAAGAAGAAAAGGTTCGCCCTTCCCCACGCCCGGATTATGATCCACCAGCCCTGGGGCGGCACCCAGGGTGCGGCGGCCGACATCAGCATCCAGGCCCGGGAGATTCTCCGGCTCCGGGAGAAGCTCAACGAGCTGATGGCCTTCCACACCGGCCAGGACCTGGCCAAGATCGAGAAGGACGCCGACCGGGATTTCTTTATGACCGCCGAAGAGGCCCGGGAGTACGGACTGGTTGATACCGTGGTCGCCCGAAAGAAGGAGAAATAAAACGATGGCCGCCACCCCCCAACCTCCGCCTCCTCCCCATTGCTCATTCTGCGGCCTTCCCGCCGACCGGGTCGGCCGCCTGATCACCGGTCGGGAAGGCTTGATCTGCGAGAATTGCGTCCGGCTCTGTTCCGAGATGCTGGAGGAGAAGAAAACCAAGCCCAAGTCGAAGAAGCCGGCTCTCCCCGCCCGCACCCCCCCGCCCCGGGAGATCAAGGATTACCTCGACGGCTACGTGATCGGCCAGGAACTGGCCAAGAAGACCCTGGCGGTGGCGGTCCATAATCATTACAAGCGGATCCGGGAATCGGAGAAAACCAGCGCGGTCGAACTGGAGAAGAGCAACATCCTGATGCTCGTCCCCACCGGTTCGGGCAAGACCCTTCTGGCCCGGACCCTGGCCCGCTGCCTCCACGTCCCCTTTGCCATCGCCGACGCCACCACCACCACCGAGGCCGGCTACGTGGGGGAGGACGTGGAAAATATCATTCTCCGCCTCCTCCAGGCCGCCGAGTACGATGTCTCCCGGGCCCAGATCGGGATCGTCTATATCGACGAGATCGACAAGATCTCCCGGAGGACCGAGAATGTTTCGATTACCCGGGACGTCTCCGGGGAAGGGGTCCAGCAGGCGCTGCTGAAGATCTTCGAGGGGACGGTCTGCAACGTCCCCCCCAAGGGGGGGAGGAAACACCCCCACCAGGAGTTTATCCAGGTCGATACCACCAATATCCTCTTTATCTGCGGGGGGGCGTTCACCGGCCTGGAAAACCTGGTCCGGCAGCGGCTGGGGAACCGGGTGATCGGGTTTGAATCATCCGGTACCAAGGACCGGAAGTTGAAACGGGGCGACCTCCTCTCACTGGCGGAACCGGAGGACCTGATCAGGTACGGGTTGATCCCGGAGTTCATCGGGCGGCTTCCGGTCTCGACCGCTCTCTACGACCTGGGAAAGGCGGACCTGGTCAATATCCTGACCGAGCCGAAAAACTCCCTCCTGAAACAGTACACCCGGCTGCTGGAGATGGAAGGAGTGGAGTTTACTTATACCCGGGGAGCGCTGGAGTTTCTGGCCGAGGAAGCGATCCGCAAGGGTACCGGGGCCCGGGCCCTCCGCAGCATTTTGGAGAGGGTGATGCTCGACGTGATGTACGAGATCCCCTCCCGGACCGACCTGAAAACCTTCCAGTTGACCCGGACGCTCCTGAAAAAGTTCCGCCGGGGGGATTCTCCCCTGAGTTCCTCTTCGCTCCAGGCCGCCTGAGACGGTCCGTGAAGTATTGTTCCTGGCCGGCGCGGGTTTTCCCGGCCGGCGGCTTCAGTGCGCGTTCCGAAAAATGAACGAGAAGACCGCAAAACTTCCCCGGCATATTGCCGTCATAATGGACGGCAACGGCCGCTGGGCCCGGGCCCGGGGGCTGTCCCGCCTGGAAGGGCACCGGGAGGGGGCGGAAGCGGTCCGGCGGGTAACCACCGCCGCCGCCGAGATCGGGATCGGATACCTGACCCTTTACGCCTTCTCGGTGGAGAACTGGCGCCGCCCCCGGCGGGAGATCCAGGGGCTGATGCGCTACCTGAAGGAGTACCTGAAGAACGAACTGCCCCTGATGCGCAGGAACAATATCCGGCTGCGGGCGATCGGCCGGCTTGAGGAATTTCCCGTTTCCGTCCAAAAATCCCTCTCCCGGACCATCGCCGCCACCTCCGGGCATACCGGTCTCACGTTGACCCTGGCCCTCAACTACGGCGGCCGTTCGGAGATTGCTGACGGGGTCCGGCGGATCGCGGAAGAATGCCGGAAGGGGGAGCTCGATCCGGAAAATATCGACGAGAAGTTATTCTCCCGTTATCTTTACGACCCCGATCTCCCGGATCCCGATCTTTTGATCCGGACCAGCGGGGAGATGCGGGTCAGCAACTTTCTCCTCTGGCAGATCTCCTACACCGAGTTCTGGGTGACCGAGGACTGCTGGCCGGATTTCGATAAGGAGCGCCTATTGAAAGCGATCGCCGATTATCAGAATCGGGAGAGGAGGTTTGGGGGGTTGGGGAATGGGGACAGTAATCGGTAATCAGTAATCGATAATCGGCCGACCGTCCGACACCGGGAATTGGAAAAGAGAGAACCAGCGCAATGTCCAGAACCAGAGTAATGACCGCCATCCCCCTGATCCTGATCCTGATCGGGGTGATCTATTTCAGCGATCGGGCCCCGATCCTCTTCTTCCTGGTCGGTAACCTCTTTGTCGGCCTGGGTCTGCGGGAATTCACCCGGATGACCGGGGGGATCCGCTCGATGGGGATTATCGGCGGGCTCTGTCTCTTCTCCTCGGTCTTTATCGGCGCCCTCGGGCCCGGCGCGCTCCCCCTCCATTTTTCCGGCTTCATCGGAAGTTCCCGCGGGGACGCGATTCTCTTCCTGATCGTGGCCGGACTCTTCCTCTTCCAGGCCACCCGGTCCGACGGAGCGGAGGCGATCATCCGGATCAGCACCACCCTGGCCGGGATCATCTACGTTGCCTGGCTCTTCTCCTTCTTTCCCCGGATCAATTATTACTTCCCCGCCGGCTCCGCCGCCGCCGGGGAGGGGAGATTCTATATCTTTTTCCTGGTCCTGGTGGTCAAGGTCAACGACAGCGCCGCCTACTTCCTCGGCTCCCGCTGGGGGCGGACCAAGCTGATCCCCCGGATCAGCCCGGGGAAGACCGTCGAGGGGGCGGTGCTGGGGGTGCTGGCCGGGGGGGCGAGCGCGGTGGCCGGGAAGTACCTCTTCTCCCTCACCAATTTAAGCTGGCCGGCGTCCCTGACCCTGGGACTGGTATTGGGGACGGCGGCGGTCCTCGGCGATCTGGCGGAGTCGCTCCTGAAGCGTTCGGCCGGGAGGAAGGATTCCGGGCAAACCCTCCCCGGGATGGGGGGGATCCTCGACCTCCTCGACAGTCTCTTCTTTACCGCTCCCTTGCTCTATTTCTATATGAAACTGGTCCTGAAACTGTGAAAAATGTCGTCATCCTCGGCTCTACCGGTTCGATCGGGGCCAATACCCTCGACGTGATCCGGAGCGACCGGAAATCCTTTTCCCTGCTCGGACTGGCCGCCGGGAACAATATCGAACTCTTAGAGCGGCAGGCCGCCGAGTTCTCCCCCCGCCGTCTGGCGGTGGCCGGATCCGGCCGGGCGGAAAAGCTCCGGCGGAAGACCGGCGCCGGGGTAACGGTTCTGGAGGGAGAGGAGGGGATGGTCGAACTCGCCGCCGACCCCGACGCCGACCTGGTGGTGGTCGCGGTCCCGGGGACGGCCGCCCTGCTCCCCACCCTGGCGGCCATCGAGAGGGGCAAGGATATCGCCCTCGCCTCCAAGGAGATCCTGGTCGCGGCCGGGGAACTGGCGATGGCGGCCGCCGCCCGGAGCGGGAGCCGGATCCTCCCGGTGGACAGCGAGCACTCGGCGATCTTCCAGTGCCTGCGGGGGGAGCAGCCGCGGGAGGTGAGGCGGCTTATCCTCACCGCCTCCGGGGGGCCTTTCCTCGACGTCTCCCGGGATGAAATGGCCGCCGCCGCCCCGGCGGCGGCCCTGGCCCACCCCCGCTGGAAGATGGGGAAGAAGGTCAGCCTTGACTCGGCCACGATGATGAACAAGGGTCTGGAGGTGCTGGAGGCCCACTGGCTTTTCTCCGTCCCCCTCGATCGGATCGAGGTGGTAATCCACCCCCAGTCGATCGTCCACTCCCTGATCGAGACCAACGACGGGTCGCTTCTGGCCCAGCTCAGTCTCCCGGATATGCGGCTGCCGATCTCCTGCGCGCTTTATTACCCCGACCGTTGCCCCCGGCCTTTTCGCCAAACTATCCTCAGCGAACTCGAGGGGCTGACCTTCCGCGAACCGGACCGCGAACTCTTCCCCGCCCTCGACCTGGCCCTCCGGGCCGGCCGGGAGGGAGGGACGATGCCGGCGGTCCTGAACGCCGCCAACGAGGCCGCCGGGGAAGCCTTCCTGGCCGGGAAGATCTCTTTTCTGAAAATAATGGAGGTGGTGGAGGCGGTAATGGCCGGCCACCGGGTGGCGGCCGAACCCGATCTTGAAGCTATTTTGCGCGCCGACCGCTGGGCCCGGAATCGGGCCAAAGAGATCATCGGGAGAGAGGAAGGTAATCGGTAATCGGTGATCAGTAATCGGTAATCGGTGATCAGTAATCGGTAATCAGTGATCAGTAAGCAGCCCTATTCCCTATTCCCTATTCCCCAATCCCCAATCCCCACAAAAGGTAACTAAAAATGCCCGCTATCCCCCCCGCCATCATCAACATCGCCAAGTTCGTCGTCCTCCTCGGGATTCTGATCTTTGTCCACGAACTCGGTCATTTCCTCCTCGCCCGCCGCTTCGGGGTTTACGTCAAGAAGTTCTATCTCGGCTTCGATATCGGGGGATTGAAGATCTTCCGTTTCCGGGGGAAGGAGACCGAGTACGGGATCGGGATCCTGCCCCTGGGCGGCTACGTCAAAATGGCCGGCCAGGAAGATCTCCCTCCGGGCGACGAGGAGGGCCGGAAAAAACTGGAAGAAGAAAATAAAGATATCCCCCCGGACCGGCGTTTCGATAAAAAGCCGCTCCACCAGCGAGCGGCGATCGTCGCCGCCGGACCGGTAATGAATCTCCTGCTCGGGGTAGGTCTCTTCGTCCTGATCGCCCGGATCGGGATCCGGACCCCCGGCTATCTCACCGAACCCCGGGTCGGCTGGGTTGAAGAGGGGATGCCGGCCGAGCGGGCCGGGATCCGGCCGGGCGACCTGGTCCGGGAGATCGCCGGCCGCCCGGTGGGCGACTGGGAGGACCTGCGCCGGAAACTCCGGGCAACCCGGGCCGGGGAGGAACTGGAGATGGTCCTGGAGGGGGAAGGGCCAACCCGAACGGTGGCAGTGGTCCCGGAACGGTTCCCGGGGATAGGTTACTCCCAGATCGGGATCTCTCCGGCCGGGAAAGTGACGGTCTGGGGGCTGCAGACGGATTCTCCGGCCGCCCGGGCCGGGTTGCGGACTGGCGATATTCTGGTCAGCCTCAACGGTGAAGATTTGCTGGCCCCGGCCGCGGTCGGGGATTTTCTCAAGGAATTTTCCGGCGAGCTGCTCAATCTGGAAATCTTCAGGCCGGAGACGGGAGAACAGTTTTCGTTCTCCGTACCCGCGGAATATTCTCCGTATATCCCGGGTCTGTACCTGGAGGGAGGTCAGGTTACGGCGGTCGATCCCCGGGCGGAAGGGGCGGTCGGAAAACTAAAAAAGGGTGACCGGGTGGTGGAGATCGGCGGTCGTCCGGTGGATCCGGAAGAGGTCGCCGGCCGGATCGCTTCGGCTTCCCAGGGGGAGGAGATGGTTATGACCTTTCATCGTTCCGGTTGGTTCGTCCTCAAGCCGGCGTCCCGGATCACGGTGGGACTGGAGGTCTCTTCCCGGGCCGTTCTTCCGGGGGTGACCATAACCTATGATCCTGAGCCGGTCCTGATCCGTTATTATGGCTTGGCGGCGATTCCGGCCGGTTTACGGATGGGGGTGGAGAGGGCGGGGGAGGTGCTGGAGGTTTTTTATCTTTTGGTGACCGGGCGTCTGGGCGGCGCGGCGGTCGGGGGGCCGGTGATGATCTTCCAGGTGACCAGTTACGTCCGGGGCCTTTCGGAATTCCTCGCCCTGCTGGCCTTAATCAGCGTCAATCTCGGGTTGATCAACCTGGTCCCCCTCCCGGTCCTCGACGGCGGGCATCTACTTTTTTTCGGGGTGGAAGGGATAATCCGCCGCCCGCTGCCGCCCCGGGTGACCCTGGCCGCCCAGCAGGTCGGACTGGCGGTGATCGCCGTCTTGATTCTGCTCATCACCTACAAGGATGTCCTGCGCCTCCTGGGGTATTAAGGACCGTAATCGGTTATCAGTAATCAGTGATCGGTATGGAAAGAAGGCGGACTCGACGGGTGATGGTGGGAATGGTCCCGGTGGGGGGCGGGGCGGAGATCTCGGTCCAGTCGATGACCAAGACCGATACCCGGGACGTGGAGGCTACCGTCGGCCAGATCGAGCACCTGGCGGCGGCCGGCTGCGAGATCGTCCGGGTCGCGGTCCCCGACTCGGCCGCCGGCGGGGCCCTGAAGGAGATCTGCTGCCGCTCCCCGCTGCCGGTGATCGCCGATATCCACTTCGACCACCGGCTGGCCCTGGCCGCCGCCGATGCCGGGGCGGCGGGTCTGCGGATCAACCCCGGGAATATCGGGGCGGCCTGGAAGGTGAAGGAGGTGGTCCGTTCCTGCCGGGAAAGAAAGCTCCCGATCCGGGTCGGGGCCAACGAGGGGTCTCTCTCCCGGGAGCTGGAGGAGAAGTACGGCGGCCCCACCCCGGAGGCCCTGGTCGCGTCCGCGCTTCGGGAAGTGGCGACCATCGAGCGGGAGGGGTACGGGGAGATCAAGGTCTCGGTCAAGGCCTTCGACGTCTTCACCTCCCGGGAAGCCTACCGATTGTTGTCGGCCCGGACCGATTACCCGCTTCACGTCGGGATCACCGAGGCCGGTCCGGAACTCCCCGGGACCGTCCGCTCGGCGATCGGGATCTCGATGCTCCTGCTCGAGGGGCTCGGCGACACGGTCCGGGTCTCTCTCTCCGCCGACCCGGTCCTGGAGGTGCGGGCGGCTAAAGAGATCCTCCAGACCCTGGGCTTACGGAACTTCGGCCCCCTGATCGTCAGCTGCCCGACCTGCGGCCGCACCCGCATCGACCTCCTGTCCCTGCTCCGGGAGGTGGAAGAGAAACTGGACATCCTACCCGGCAAGGAGCGACTGGCCGGCTGCCGGGTGGCGGTGATGGGGTGTGAGGTCAACGGGCCCGGGGAGGCCCGGCGGGCCGAGATCGGGATCGCCGGGGGGAGAGATTCCGCCCTGCTCTTTAAGCGGGGAGAAGTGATCGGGCGCTACCCCTTCAATGAGGTGGTGGACGCCCTGATCTCGGAACTGGGCCGGTCCGCGGCCGGGGGGGAGTGAGCGATGAGCGAGATCAAGCGGCTGACCGGGAATACCGCCGCCCTGATCCTCAGCCGGGGGGTCCGGCTCCTCCTCTCGATGGCTATCGGCGTGGTCCTGGCCCGCTACCTCGGCGATCTCCATTACGGCAACTGGTCCGTGGCCCGCTCCCTGGCCGCCCTCCTGACCATCCTCTGTTCCCTGGGGATGAGCCAGATCGCCATCCGGGAGTGCTCCCCCCGGCCCCGGGAGATCGGGCGCTACCTGGGGACCGTTCTCATCATCCAGGTTTTCCTCTCCGCCGGCAGCGTTCTGGCCGCCCTGGTCCTGGTTTACGGGCTCGGCTATCGCGCCGAGATCGCCTGGCTGGTCTTTATCGCCCTGGGGATCTACCTCCTCTCCTCGATCGGCTCCAACTTCATCATCCAGTTCCGCTCCCGGGAGAAGATGGGGTACGAGGCCCTGGCCAACTCCGTCAAGGACCTGGCCCTGATGTTGTTGGTCTTTTTCGCCGTCTATCTCGGTTGGGGGGTGGTGCGGATCGCCTTTCTCTACCTGCTGGCCACCGCCGGGTTCGTGGTTTTCGCCTGGTATCTGGCCGTGAAGAAATTCCCCGGCACCCGGCTCCGCTTCGACCGGGGGCTGGTCGGACTCCTGATTGTCGGCGGTCTGCCGATCGGGCTGGCGGTCTTCTTCAACTCTTTTCACGAGGTGACCCGGATCGTCCTCCAGAAGACGGTCGGCTCCCCGGGGGCGGGGCAGTACAGCGTGGCCACGCTCCCTTACCTGGCACTGGAGAGCACCGTGATCATCGCGATAATGGGAGCGATCTTCCCGTTGCTCTCTCGGCTCTACCGCTCCGACCGGGACCGGCTGGTCAAGATCACCCGGACCTTGAGCCGGTATTTCTATATCCTCTCGCTGCTTCTGGTTCTCTATTGTTTCTTTCTCGGGGACGAGTTGATCCTCCTCCTCTTCGGGGAACAGTACCTCGATGCCATCCCGGTCTTCAAGCTGCTGGGCCTGGTGATCCTGCTGATGCCCCAGAATTACCTCCTCTTTAACGCGATGGTCGCCTCCCGCAAGGAATGGCTCTTCGCCCTGGTGGTCGGCGCCGCCGCTCTCCTCAACGGGGCGGGGGCGTATATCTTCAGCTCGCTCTTTTCCCGCTTTTCCCCGGTCCCGGTAATCGGATCCTACGGCCCCGGATCGGGGATCCGCCTGATCGGGGTGGCCGGGGGTCCGGTCGCGCTCTTCGCCGCCCAGCTTTTTCTCCTGGCGGCCCTCTCGGCGATTTTGCGCCGGGAATACCGGCGGGGGCTTCTGGCCCGCAACCTCTGGCGCCCGGTCCTGGCGGCCGCCGTGACCGGGGGGCTGGTCCGCTGGCAGGGGATTCTCGACTTCCCTCCCGGGGTGGTCCTGGCGACCAGCGCGGTGGTTTACGGCGTCCTCCTTTACGGATTGGGGACGATCACCGAAGGCGACCGGATCATTTTCCGCCAGCTGCTCTCGACTCTGCCTTTCCCCGCCCGCCGGCCGGAGGGCGGCTGATCCGATCTCTCTCCGATGAAACCGAAAGTCGCGATGATCTTTTCCCAGTTCCCCTGCTACGACGAGGTCTTCCTCCTCCGGGAAATGGTGGAACTGGACAGCCGGCTCGATCTCCGCGTCTTCTCGCTCAAGCGGCCCCGCCGCGACCCGGTTCAGCATTCGATCTCCAAGCGGCTGGCCGGCAGGACATTTTACTCCGCCCTGTTCGCTGCCCGGACCGTACTGGGGGAGAACTTCCGACTGGGCTTTTCCCGGCCCGGGTTATATCTCAGGTTGCTCGGCCTGGTAATCCGGCTCAACCGTTCCGATCCTGAGTTCCTCCTCAAGTCGCTGATTCTCCTCCCCCAGGCGGTATATTTCGCCCGGATCTGCCGGGGGCAAAAGGTCACCCGGGTCCACGGGCAGTGGGCTACCTACCCGGCCCTGACCGCCCTGGTTATCTCCCGGATCAACGGGATCCCGTTCAGCTTTACCGGCCACGCCCACGATATTCACGTCAAGACCGCCGGCCTGGCCGACAAGATCCGGGAGGCGGACTTCGTCATCACCTGCACCGAAGATAACCGGCGCTACCTTGCCTCCCTGGCCCCGGAAACCGCCCCGGAAAAGATCAGGGTGGTTTACCACGGCGTCGACCTTTCCCATTACCTGCCCAAGAGCGTCCCCGGCGGCGGCGCGGGTGAGGGCGGACCGTTCCGGATTCTTTCCGTGGGGAGCTTATTCGACTGCAAGGGGTTCGAGTACCTGATCGCCGCCGGGGAGATCTTGAGGCGGGAGAACTTCGAATTTCGCTGCCGGATCGTCGGGGGAGGTTACCTGGAGAGGCGGTTGAGGAAAATGGTGGAGGAGAAGGAGTTGAACGGTTATATTACTTTCACCGGCTACCAGGCCCAGGACGAGATGCCCGAACATTACCGCTGGTCCGACCTCTTTATCCTCCCGGCGGTCTTGAGGATTCACTGGGGGATCCCCAATGTCCTGCTGGAGTCGCTGGCGGTTGGGGTCCCGGTCGCCTGCACGCCCCTGCCCTCGCTTCCGGAGTTGATCGAGGATCCGCCCTGCGGATTCTCCATCCCCGAACGGGACCCGGAGGCGATCGCCGGCCTGGTCCGGAAGGTGAGCCGGGAGCGGGAACTGCTGGAAACCTACGGCCGGGCCGGCCGGAAGAAGATTGAGGAAAAGTGGGATATCAAGAAGACCGCCGCCGCCATCGCCGCCCTCTTCGGCGCTTCCCCGGACTGAGGAAAAAATAGACGGGATAACAGGATCGACGGGATGGAAAAGCTGTAGGGTTGGAGTGATGGAATGATGGAGTATTGGTTACTGGTTACCCAACACTCCAACACTCTATTCTCCCTATCCGGTAAATTCTGTTATCCTGTCTAAAACTATCCTGTTCATCCAGTCAAAAAGGAGAAGACTATGATCAAGCTGGGAATTATCGGGGTCGGGGGGTGGGGGAAGAATCTGCTCCGCAACTTCCAGGAACAGCCGGAGGCGGAGGTACTGATCGCCGCCGACAAGGTGGAAGAACGCCGCGCCGCCGCCGGGGAGAAATACCCGGAGATGACCCTGACCGATGACTATGCCGATATCCTCTCCCACCCGGATATTCAGGGCGTGGTGGTGGCTACCCCGGGTGCGAGCCACTTCGCCATCGCCCGCGACTGCCTGCAAGCCGGGAAGGATGTCTTCGTCGAGAAGCCGATGGCCCTGACCGCCGCCGACTGCCGGCACCTCTGCCAAATGGCTGAGGAGCGGGACCTGATCCTGATGGTCGGTCACCTCCTGCTCTACCACCCGGCGGTGGAAAAACTGAAGGAGGAAGTCGAGGCGGGGACGATCGGCAACCTCTATTACCTCTACAGCCAGCGGCTGAACCTGGGCAAGATCCGCCGGAGCGAGAACGCGCTCTGGACCTTCGCCCCTCACGACGTCTCGGTCGCCCTCTACCTGATCGGGCGCCCGGCGGCGGCGGTCTCCGCCCGGGGGGGGTCCTATATTCAGGACCGGGTGGCCGACGTCGCCTTCATCACCATCAGCTTCGCCGACGGGGTGATGGCCCACCTTCACGTCAGCTGGCTCGACCCTCACAAGGTGAGGAAGCTGACCATTGTCGGGTCGAAAAAGATGCTGGTCTTCGACGATATGGCCGGCGCCGAGCCGATCCGGATCTACGACAAGGGGGTCCCGGAGAACCTGGCCTACGATACTTACGGGGAGTATCTCAACCTCCGCTACGGGGATGTCCAGATCCCCTGGGTTAAGGCCGGGGAGCCCCTGCGGGCCGAGACCGGCCACTTCCTGGACTGCGTCAAAAAACGCCACCGCCCGCTGACCGACGGCCGCAACGGCCTGGCGGTGGTCGCGGTCCTGGAAGCCGCCCAGCGCTCCCTGGAAGAAGGCGGCCGGGCGATCGAACTCGGCAGCGCGGCCGAGAAGAAATAACCACGGATTCGGCGGATTATGCTGATTGAAAGAAAATAATCCGCCCAATCCGCTCAATCCGCGGTTAACCAGAAGCGAGGGGAAAAATGACCGAAAAAACAGCAGATGGCGGTTATTTCGTCCACGAATCGAGTTACGTCGACCCCGGGGCCGAGATCGGGGAGGGGACCAAGATCTGGCACTTCAGCCATATCCAGCCGGGGGCCCGGATCGGGCGGGGCTGCTCGATCGGGCAGAATGTGAATATCGCCGGTAACGTGAAAATCGGCGATTACGTCAAGATCCAGAACAACGTCTCGGTTTACGAGGGGGTGGAACTGGAGGATTACGTCTTCTGCGGCCCCTCAATGGTCTTCACCAACGTCCTTGACCCCCGGAGCGAGTTTCCCCAGCGGGGGAGCGGATTTTACTTGAAGACCCTGGTCAAGCGCTCGTCCAGCATCGGGGCCAACGCTACCGTGGTCTGCGGTCGGACGATCGGGCGCTCGGCCTTCATCGGCGCCGGGGCGGTGGTGACCCGGGACGTCCCGGATTTTGCCCTGGTTTACGGCAACCCGGCCGGCCTCCGGGGGTGGATCTGCGCCTGCGGCGAGCGGCTGGATTTCCGGGATAGATCGGCTCTCTGCCGGCGGTGCGGCCGGAGTTACCTCCGGGAAGGGGAGACGGTTCTTCTCCGCCCGGAAATCCAGGAATGACCTCCCGGCCCCGAAGAATCCTCTACGTGATCGACAAGATGGTCCGGGCGGGGGCCCAGCGCCATCTGCGGGAGTTGCTGCCCCGCTTCGACCGCCGGGAGATCGTGCCGGTTCTCTGCTGCCTGCTGAAGAAAGGCCCGCTGGCGGCGGAACTGGCGGGGGAGGGGATCGGGGTGGAATCTCTGGAACTGGAGAACATAATCGGTTCCCGGTTTCTCCGGGCGGTCGCGGGTTTAAAAGAGATCATCCGCCGGCGAGAGATCGATCTGGTCCACTCCTATCTCTTCGCCGCCAACCTGGTCGCTCCCCCGGCCGGTTTCCTTACCGGGACCCCGGTGATCACCAGCCGCCGGGACACCGGCTTCTGGAAGACCGGCCGCCATATCCTTGCCCACCGCGCGGTCAACCCCCTGACCCGGAAGATCACCGCCAACTCCCGGGAGGTGGTCGAGTACCTCCGTCGCCGGGAAAGGGTGAGAGCGGGAAAGATTGCCCTGATCTACAACGGGGTCGAGGTGCCGGGCGGGGAAGAGAACCCGGCCCGCCCCGCCGGGGAGGCGGGGAGGATCGTCATCGGGGCCCTCGGCAACATCCGGCCGGTCAAGGGATACCGGTTCCTGTTGGAGGCGTTGCGTCTGCTTCCCCCGGAGATCGACTGGGAGCTCCGGGTGGCCGGTCGGACGCTGGATCCCGGTTGCCGGGAAGAACTGGGGGAGCTGGTTCGGGGCGAGCGGCTGGCCGGGCGGGTCAGTTTTTCCGGGGAGACGGCCCAACCGGGGGAGTTCCTTCGGGCTCTGGACATCTATGTCCTCCCCTCCCTGGCCGAAGGGTTCTCCAACTCCCTGATCGAGGCGATGGTCCGGGGTCGCCCGGTGATCGCCTCAGCGGTCGGGGCCAACCCGGAAGTGATTGTCGCGGGGGAGAGCGGTTTTCTGGTCCCCCCGGGGGACCGTCAGCGGCTGGCGGCCCGGATCGAAGAACTGGCCCGGAATCCCCGGATGCGCCAACGGCTCGGCCGGGCGGGAGAGAAACGGGTCAGGGAGGATTTTACCCTGGAGGCGATGTGTCGAAGGTACCGGGAACTATATTATGAGTGCGCTTGATTTGTTTTTCCGGAGGCGGTTACGGAAGGTTCTCCCCCGCTTGGCGTCCCTCGCGCCCGCCGGACGCCGGGCCGGCGAGGTCCGGGTTCTGATGTATCACCGGGTGGCCGAGATCCCTGGGGACCGGCTGGCCGTGGTCCCGGGGGAGTTTGCCCGGCAGATGGATCTTCTCCTCCAGAGCGGCCGGCCGGTGAAGACCCTCTCCGCGGCCTTTGCCGGCGGCGGGCCGGATCGAGAACGGAGGGAACCGGCGGTGGTTCTGACTTTTGATGACGGATACCGGGATTTTTATGATAATGTCTTCCCCATTTTAAGGCGGCGCTCCCTGCCGGCGACGGTCTTTGTCGTTCCCGGTTTCATCGAGGGCCGGGTCGAACTCGACCGCTACCGGGGGAGGGGGGAAATCTCCCGTTCACTTTCCTGGGAGATGCTGGCCGAGATGGGGAAGGGGAGGGTGGAGGTCGGTTCCCATTCCCTGTCCCACCGCGAGCTGACCGGCCTGGACCGGGCCGAGGCGGAGACGGAGATCGTCGAAAGCGCGGCGGTGATCGAGCGGAAGCTGGGTACGCGCCCGGAGTGGTTCGCCTATCCGCGGGGAAAGGCCGATTCCGTCCTCGCCGGACTGGTCCGGGCTGCCGGCTACCGGGGGGCGGTGACCGTCCGCCCGGGGGTCAACCGGCCGGACGGAGATCTCTTTCTGCTCCGGCGGACCGAGATCTCGGGCGATGATGACCGGGAAGATTTTCTCTTGAAGCTCCGGGGCGGTTTCGATCTTCCCCACCGCCTCTGGCAACGAATGGCCGGCAAGAGACTGTAGGGAAGAATTCAGAAGTCGGAATCCCGAAGTCAGAATCCAGAATAGAGGAACAAGCATCCCGGCTCCGGATACTACTCCCCACTCCCGATGACAACTGTACTTCACATTATCGACAGCCTTCCCCGGGAAGGAGCGGAGATGGTGGTCTATGACCTGGTCCAACAAGGAGACCGGGGGGAGTTCGATTTCCTGGTCTGCGCCCTGACCCGGGGCGGGGGGGTGGCGGAAATGCTGGAAACGATCGGGGTTCCGGTCTTTATCCTGGGTAGAAAATCTTTCCTTGATCTCTCCGGTTTCCGCCGGCTGCTCGGGCTGATCCGGGAGCGGCGGGTGGACGTGATCCAGACCCATCTCTTCTCCAGCCATCTCTGGGGGTGGGCGGCGGCGCTCTTCTTCCCCCGGGTCCGGCTGCTGCGGACCGAGCATAATATGTCGGAATGGAAAAATCCCCTTCGCCGGGCCTTGGACTTTCTGCTCTCTTTCCGGACCGATCGTTTTATCGCCGTCTCGGCGCCGGTCCGGCAATCGCTGATCTCCCGCTGCCGGATCGATCCGGGCAAGGTCGAGGTGATCGTCAACGGCTTGAATACCGACCGGCTCCGACCGGGATCCGATCCCGAGTCTTTTTGGCGCGAACTAAAGCTTCCGGCGGCGGCAAAGATTGTGGTGACCGCGGCCGCCCTCACCCCGAAGAAAGGCCATCGCTATCTCCTCGCGGCCGCCGAACTCGTTGTCTCCCGCCGGGCTGATGCCTACTTCCTCCTCCTCGGCGAGGGGGAACTGCGCGGCGAGCTGGAAAAGGAGATCCGGGAGCGGGGCCTGGCCGGCCGGGTGCTTCTCCTCGGCTCCCGGCCGGACGCGGTGGAGATTATCGGCCGGGGAGATCTCTTTCTCCTCAGCTCGATCCGGGAGGGTCTGCCGATCTCGCTTCTCGAAGCGATGGCCCTAAAACGCCCGGTGGTGGCAACCTCGGTCGGGGGGTGTCCGGATCTGATCAATGACGGCGAGAACGGTCTCCTGGTCCCGCCCCGGGACGGCAATGAACTGGCCGGGGCGATTGAGAAGGTTCTCAATCATCCGGAACTGGGAGAACGGTTGGGGAAGGCGGCGGGGAAAACCGTCGCCGCCGGTTACGGGATGCGGGGGATGATTGACGCCTACGAAAACCTTTACCGGCGGCGCCGGCAGCAGTCGAAAGAAACCGATGAACGAATTGCCACCAGTTGAAGAAAAACGGAAGATCCGGGTCAAGACCCGGGTGGCCGGCGGTCGGGCCGAGGAAAAGATCCCCCGGCTCTCCCGGGGAAGGATCGCGGCGGTTTTAATCCTGGGAGCGGCGGTGGGGATTCTGCTCGGCCTGGTCCTGGGCCGGGGGATTAAAAAGATGGCCAGGGTCTACCGGGAACAGAACGAGATCACTCAATCCCGGCCCGCGTTCAGGGCCGATTCCGCGGGTTCGGAGCCGGCGGCGGCGGACAGCGATCCCAGGGAATCTCCCGGGCGCTGAACGATCTCGATTTCCACCCGCCGGTTCATCGCCCTTCCTTCGGGGGTCTCGTTGGACGCCGCCGGCTGGTGGGGGCCGTAGCCGATTGCGCTGAGGATGGCGGGCTCGACCCCGTGTTCGTCGATCAGGTAGCGCATCACCGAGGTCGCCCGGGCGCAGCTCAACTCCCAGTTGGAAGGGTAGCGGGGGGTGTTGATCGGGATGTCGTCGGTATGCCCCCCGATCCGGACCTCGGCGTCCGGGCCGTGAAGAAAGACCCGGGCCAGCAGGTCGAGGAACACCTTCCCCTCCGGCCTCAGGTCGGCGGAGGCGGGGCGGAAGAGGAAGGGGGCGAGGGGGACGATCTTCAGCTTCCACTTACTGACGTCGACCCGGACAAAGCGGCTTAAGTTGGCGTCGATGATGTACTGCTGGATCTCCTTGGCCATCCGCCGCATCTCGTCGATCTTGGCCAGCTCCCGCATCTGCTGTTCCCGCAGATCCCGGATTCTCTCCAGGAGTTCCTGCTCCTCCCGGCTCAGCTCGACGTCGATCGCGTCCTCGATTCTCCGGTCGCTCAACTGGATCATCCGGTCCCCGGCGATCCAGGTCACCGGGATCTTCAAGGCCAGCATCGTGGAGAGGATGATGAAGAAAGTCATCATCAAGGTGGCCATATCGGAGTAGGTGGTCATCCACTCCGGCGGCCAGTCGGAGGATCCGCTATCCGGGTCGGTTTTCGCTCTCCTGTGAGGCATAATCGGGGTTCGGCCGGGTTCAACTCCCGGCCGTCTCGGATCCAAGGTAGATATGGAATTCAACCCGGCGGTTGCGCCCCCTCAGCTCGGGATCGTCGTCGGGATACTTGGGCCGGGAAGGGCCGTAGGCGGCGGCCGATATCTGTTCAGGGGGGATATCGCCCCGGTCGATGAAATAATTGGCGACCGCGATCGCCCGGGTGGCGGAGAGTTCCCAGTTGCTGGGAAACCTCTGCCGGTGTCGGGGGTGGATCGGGGTCGAGTCGGTATGCCCCTCGATCCGGACCGAGGCCCCGGTCTCCTCGATCAGCCAGGCGATCTTGTCGAGTATGGGGTAGAAAGTCTCCCGGATTTCCGCCCGGCCTTCCCGGAAGACCAGCGGCGCGGTGGGGATGATCACGATATCCTCCGCCGTCACCTTAAGCTCGACGTCGCCCTCCATCCTCCCCATCCGGACAAACTCCATCACCTCTTCCGCCTTCAGCCGCAGGGTCCCCAACTCGGAGAGGACGGTCTCCTGCTGCTCGCGGGGGAGGAGCTGGAACTGGGTCAGGATCCGGTACTCCTCCTCGGTGACGAAATCCATCTGGCTCTCTTCGGCCATCCCCCGGACGATATCGGCGTCATCCTGTTCCCGCATCTTCAGCAGGTCCTCGTCGATCCCGGCCACGGTCAGGGAATACCAGAGGACGAAGAAGGTCATCAGGATGGTGGTCATATCGGAGTAAGTGACCATCCAATCCGGGGGCCAGTCGCGTCCGATGCCCTCGCTCCCGGAATCAATGGCGAACCGCTCGTGTTCGACCTGGGGGGTGAGTTCGGTATCGTCGGCCATAGTGTTTCTCCTCCCGGGAAAGGTTTCCCGGACCAAACGGGGCCGCCCGCCGGAATTACTGCCGGCCGGCCAGGTAGGCGCGGAGCTTCTCCCGGACGATCTGAGAGTTGTCGCCGGCCTGGATCGAGGCGATCCCCTCGATGATGATCTCCCGGGACAGGGCCATATTGGTATTATAGACCCGGATCTTCCCCGCCACCGGCATACAGATCATCCCGGCGAAGAGAATCCCGTAGAAGGTGGTCATCAGGGCGACCGACATATTCGGGGCGATGGTCTGGGGATCGGTCAGGGTCCGCAGGAGCATAATCAGCCCGATCAGGGTCCCGACCATCCCGTAAAGCGGGGCGTAGACCCCGACATCCCGCCAGAGCCGCTCGTCGGCGCCGATCTTCATATGCAGGTAGTCGGAGACCGTCTCCATAATCCCCCGGGTGATCCCCGGGTCGGTCCCGTCGGCCACCAGGTCGACCCCGATGTCGAGCAGGGGATAGCGGCCCTTGGTCGAGAGATCCCGGATCGACATAAAGCCTTCCTTCCTCGCCTTGACCGCCATCTCCACGATCAGGTTGATCACCGCTTCCGGGTCCATCACCTTCCCGACCATAGTGAAACGGAAGGCCTTGAGGCCGCTGACGATTTGGTAGAAACTGAAGTTGATCATCACCGCGGCCGCCGTCCCCCCGAAGACGATCACGAACGAGGGTGGGTTGAGAAAGTAAGGGAGCATCTCCGGGCCGCGGAGATAGATGGAAAGAAAAATAACCGTTATTCCAACGATGAAGCCGAGGATGGTACTGAGGCGCATAGTGCTTTACCCTATGGTTGGTTCTTTTGCGGGAGGTTGATCTCCTGCTTGTAATGGGTAACCTTGGCGATAATCTGATCGACTGAATCCTGAACGATATACTGTTCCCCGGTGGTCAGGGTAATGATCGTGTCCGGTTTGGCCTCCATCCGCTCGATCATCTCGGCGTTGATGACCAGTTCCTGCCCGTTGAGCCTGGTTAACTTGATCATTTTTCCTCGGATTCTTTTCCGGCCTCGTCCTGGAAGTGGGGGACGGTGATCAGGCCGTCGTGAGAGAGCTTGCGGATGACGGCGATGATCTCGTGCTGGGCGGAGAGGGTCTTGCTGGAGAGTTTCCGCAGCACCTCCATAATCTCTTCCTGGGCCTCCACCGCCCGGGAGTGGGGGATACCTCCCATCACCGTCAGGTCTTCCTTGAGCATCGCCGCCGCCCGCTCGGTCAACCCGCTGAAGAACTTCGACTGGACCTCTTCCGAGCCCCCCCGCAGCGCCATCTTCAAGGTGGTCCGGTCAATGGTCCGGAAGATCTCGTCGATAATCGACTGGTCGACGGCCAGCATCGCCTCGTTGAAGGGAAGTTCTTGCCCCTCTTCCTCGATCTGGACCTTCTTGACCGCCTCCATATCCTCTTCCAGCCGGGCGCGGCCCTTCTCGGTCATATTCTTCAAGAACTTCGAGCTGACGTCTTCGGGGACGTCAACCAAAGAGGCGGCCAGGACCTCGATGTTCAGGTTGTGGATCAGGGTCTCCACGTCCTTATCTTCCAGGGTCTTGATGTCCTCGAAGAGGAACATCCTTTTGCGGACGTCGGCGGCCATCGCCGGGTTCTTCCCTTCCATCTTCTCCAGCAAAACCTTGGCCATCGCGTAGCGGCTGGAGGAGAGCATATCCGCCAGGACCCGGACCCCGGTCACCGGCTGGTAGTCCTTCCGCAGGCGGACGATCTTCAGCTTCCGCTCCAGGAAGTCCTTGATCTCGTCGGCCATATCCTCTTCCTCGGTCAACTGGGTCATCGCCCGGGCCATCTCGAACTGTTTTTCCTCGTCGAGCGCCTCGAAGACCGAGGCCGAGGTCTGGGGGTCGAGCTGGGAGAGGACGGCCGCCGCCAGTTTCGGCTCCTCGTCCTTGATCAGAAGGATGATATCCTCCGGGTCGGTTGACTTGATGTATTTAAAGGGCTGGTCGACCAGGCTGGGGGCCCGCTCCAGCTGCTGGGTCATCAGTTCCTCCAGGTTGCCCAGAACCTGGATGACCTGTCCACCGCCGCCGCCACCGCCGAAACCTCCTTCCCCCGCCGAAGCGGCAGCGGCCGCCGGGGCCGTTCCCGGGGCCGCCGCCGGGGCGCCGGGCGCGGCTCCTCCGCCCCCTCCGCGTCTCCGCTGCTCGTCGAGGAGATCGGAGAGGGTATCCCTCATCTCGGTCAGCAGCGCGTCCGATTCCTGGGCGGGGCTGCTCAAAAGGTCGCGGATTTCTTCGAGGATGCCGACATCGACCCGCCCGCCGCCGCCGCCCCCCCCGACCTGGAGTTCCATCAGTTCCTTGATCCCGGAGAGGGTGGCTTCCCGGGTGTCGCTGGAGATCCCGGAGAGGGCTTTCTTCAGTTCTTCCAGCTCGGCCCGCCGCTGTTTGCGTTCTTCCTCGGAAAGTTTCATCCCTCCGACTACCACCCCGCCCTCGCCGCTGCCTCCTCCCCCTCCCTTCGCCTTCCGCATCGGGAAGTAGATGGCGGCGATCAGGATCAAAAGGGCGATCAGGGCGAGGAGGGAATAGAGGATATAGCTCTGCTTATCTTCGGGCGGGGGGGCGAAATATCCGGCCGGTCGGGGGATGATCTGGAGGGTATCGCCCCGGGTCCGGTTGAGCCGGGCCCAGCGGGCCACGGCTTCCTGGATCCTTCCCGGCTCTTCCGCGGTCCCGATATCCTCCGGGGGAAGGCCTTCATCGACTTCGACCGCGATATGGATGCTGGAGATGGGGCTGGTCATCATCTCCGCGCCGGGGTCGGGTTGCCGGATCCGGATCCCCGGCAGCCTTTCCAGCACCCGGGCGGCGTCTTCGTCCCGGCGGGCAAAGGGGTCGGAGACGGTGACCTCGACGCTGACGATGCTCCGGCGGGGCCCGATCAGGTTGTCGAGCTTGGATTGCAGCGAGTTCTCCAGGCTGACGGCGTACTCTCTCCCGTAGGATCCGGTCTGGGAGCGGGCGGAAATGACCGGGAGGCAGAAGAGAACCGCCGGGACGACCGCGATCCGAACTACCCGGCTGAATAGCTTGATCCGCGCCATTTATTCTTCCTCGTAATCGGGGGTGACTTCCAATGCTTCGGCTTCTTCCGCGCCCGGCTCAACATCCGGGAGCGGGGTTGTCTTTTCCTCCAGTTCCCGGTAACGGGGGACCAGGAGGACCATCCCCGGGTAGATCAAATCGGGGAGGAAGATCTGGTCCCGGTTGGCGTGATAGAGGAGGAGCCAGCGATAGGGATCGTTGTAGATCCCGGGCAGGCCGGCGATCTTCCAGAGACTGTCGCCCTCCCTGACCATATAAGTGCCGACCTGCTCGACCGACGATCCCGGCGCATCCGGGCCGCGGTCGGCAGTCCGGGGTTCGGTCCAGGCGCCGGCGGGGACGGAAGCGGGTTCCAGTTCCTCGATCTGGAATTCCAGGGCCTCGATCATCAGCCCCCGGTCCTCGGCGATCTGCTCCGCCGTCTGGAGTTCTTCCGACAGCCGGTCTCGTTCCCGGCGGAGCTGTTCGTTGGCGGCGACCTCGTTGAGCAGTCCCTCGCGGACTTCCCGGCAGTCCTCGGTTTCCAGGACGACCTCTTCCCGGTCGATCTTGGGGGACGGCCGGCGGCGGATAAACTCATCGGCCCGCGGGTTGATGAAGATATAGCCCCGGTTTCCCCACTCCCGGACGGTCTTCCCCCCGTAAATTCCCGGCTGGGGGCTGTAAGGGTAATCAATCACCCCGGTCGTCCGCCCCGACTTCTTCCAGACGCTCTCCAGCCCCGTGCGATCGGCCTTTTCCGCGGATTGGGCGCCCAGCCGGGCGGGGGAAAAGATCCCGGCGAGCAGAAATATGGAAGTGATGATTCCGACAGATGTCTTGAGCATTGCCTGAAGCCTCCCCGATACCCCAATAATAATTATAAAGTAGCGGAAGGGAGCGGGATTGAACTCCCCGGTCCGCTGCCTGATGTCATCTTCGAGAATGCAATGTATCCCATAGCGGAGTATCTTGTAAAGAGAACTTTTCTCACCGACTGCACGCGAGGGGCGATTTGACAATCACGGGGTAATTTGCTATCTTCCGGTTGCCTGTTATCCCGCCAGAGTCGGCAAAGGGGCAACCACCGTTTATTTCAGTTTAAAAGCATAACATTATTGGTCTGGAGATGGAAAGAAAAAGTTTATTCCGGCTCTCACTCCACCTGCTCTGGGGGTTCCTGATCGTCGTCGTTCTTCTCCTTTTCTTCCGGGAACGGCTGGGAAATATCCCCGGTTTTTTCCGCCGGCTGAAGCGGGAACCCCAGGCCCTGGTCTCGGTCTTCAAACCCCGGGAGATGGCGGGTGTCAGCTTCTCCTTCGCCGATCCGGGGGACCTGGAGGTCTGGAAGACTTCGGGGGCCAGTTTGGAGGCGGTCCCCGCGCTCTGGGGGACGGATGAAACCTGGGTCCGGGTCACCTACCGGCCTTCCGGCTCACCCGGCCTGCTTCTGACCGACGAGACGATGGGGGTGATGGACTGGCGGGGGGCGGAGAGTCTCTCCTTCTCGGTCTATAACCCCCAGACCTGGACGGTCAACCTCAAGATCAAGGTCAAGGATACCTCCGGGCACAGCTTCCAGCGGGACCAGGAGATCCCGGCCCGGACCCGGACGGCGGTCACGGTGCCGGTCCGGGACATCGCTTCCCGGCTCGACCTGAGCCGGGTCGGTTATCTCAATCTCTTCCTCTGGGAGCCGGCCACCGCCACCGACCTCTACCTGATCGATTTCTCCTTCCCCGCCCCCGGTCTTCCCCGCCCCCCCGCCGGGCTGGTCAAGTTTATGGGGCTGCAGTTTCCCTCGTCGGTCCGGCCGGGGGAAGAGGTGGAGGCGGTCTTTTATTTCCTGGTTAACCGTCAGCTCTCGGGCGACAATACCCTCCTGCTCCGGCTCCGCCAAGGAGAAACCCTCTTCCCGCTCGGCCGGATCGACCCTCCCACCCCGACCAGCCGCTGGCGTCCGGGCCGGCTGGCCAAGGTCGGACCGTTCCCGGTGGCAATCCCCGCCGCCCTCCCGCCCGGCACCTACGACCTGGAGGCGATCCTCGCCCAGCCGGTTTTCAGCGTCCGGGGGGAGGAGCTGGTCTTCCAGCCCTACGACAACCCGGAGATCGAGGGCTTCCAGGTTTCGGAAATTAACGTGACCGCCGGGGGCGGGATGTGATATAAAATTTTCTCGGAAAAAATTTAGGGCTAAGGATCTTAGTTCAACGATCTCCGCAACCGGCCGTCGGCCGAGGGAAGGACAATGAAAAAGATGGCGCTGTTAACCGGATTGGCGCTGGTTATCCTGCCGGCACTTTTACCCAACCTCCTTTTCGGGCAGGGATACGGGACTTCCCGGACCGAGGTCCGGGATGGCGACCCCCGGCTGGAATTGATCAGTTTCAACCTGCAAACCGTAATCGCCCAGGGGCAGCTGGTCAGCGGCAGCCTCTTCTTCAAGGCGACCAGCCCCCTGGAGGAGAACCTGAAGGTATTCTTCCACCTGGTCCGCCCCGGGCAGACCGATACCGTGCTCAACGCCGATTTCTCCCCCCGCAACTCCACCCGGCGCTGGGACGTCAACCAGGTGGCGGAGGCGGGGCCCTTCGACCTGGCGATCCCCTTCAACCTCGAGCCGGGCGAATACGACATCCGGGCCGGCCTGCTCCGGATTGTCCGGGAAGAGGACGTGGTCCTCTACGTCCGGGAACCCTACCTCAACCCCGAGATCGAGAACTTCATCATCGGACGGCTGACGGTGGCCGCTACGGAAAGGGCCGACCCGGATGGTCCCAGCGAGTTTGACCTGATCGCCTTTGACAGCGAGGCGGAGATCGTCTTCTGGGAGACCCTGGGCGCGCGGGTGGAGTTTATGGGCTACCAGGACGAAGCCGAAGAGACGGTCTCCGCCGTCCGGGTTACCATCCTCCCCGGGATGGCCGAGTACCCGGGGGTGATCCTTCAGAATTTCTTCAACCTCCGCCCCGACCGGGCCGACTGGTCGACCTACGACACCCTCCGGCTCAATCTACATCTTCCCCCGGATAACCGCGGGGGGAGTTTGCGGTTCCAGATTACCGACCGGTCGGGACGGGTTTACGAGAAAACCTTCCCCCTGGCCTCGGGCCGGACCGAACGGTTGGAGATCTCCACGGTCGATCTCAGCGGTTCCATCAACGTCAGCGCGATCAGCCGGATAAAGTTTTTCCTGGTCAACCCGTCCACCCCCTTCACCTTCTATATCTCCGGCCTCCGGCTGATCTCCCGGGGCCAGCCGACCGGGAAGCCGGCGGTGACCTTTGTCCGGATGGAGGCGCCCGAAGAGGTCGAGCGGGGCCGTCCCTTCCTGATCCGGTTCATCTTCACTATCGACCAGCCGATCTTTCAGCGCCATAAGCTCTTTACCCACGTTTACCGGGTCAACGATATGGCCGGTAATATCGGTTCCGACGTCGGTCTCACTCCCCCGATCCGGAACTGGCGGTTGAACGAGGAGGCGGCGGTCGATTCCGGACCCCTGATGATTTCGGCCGACGCCCCCCCCGGGACCTATGTCGTCCGGGCCGGTCTCTATGTCGTCGCCGATTCCCCGGGAAGTGGTTATGTCAAGATCGATGACTGGATGGCCTACGACGGGCGGCAGGAGGTGATCAACGTGATGCAGGCGGAAGGGCCGGTTGACTACATCAAGCAGCCCTATACCAATCTCGAGATCCAAAACTGGGAGGTGGGGACGATCACGGTCGAATGAGGAGGAGGGGGCGAAAGATTCTGCTGGTTGCGGTTATGTTCGGAGGTTCGGCGGCCGCCGTCCTCGGGTTCCTCATCTTCACCGCCCTGGTTCTGGAGCCGAACTGGATCGTCGTCGAGCGGGTGATCATCGAGGACGAACGACTCTCCGGGCCCCTGGCCGGGATGACCATCGCCCAGATCTCCGACCTCCACCTGAAAGGCGGCCTGGGGTTCCGGGAAAGGGAACTGGTCCGGAAGCTCAACCGGATCGAACCGGATATCATCCTGATCACCGGCGACCTGGTGGAAGCCGCGGCCCCGGAACTGGTGGAGGAACTGGTAAAAAAGTTCCGTCCCCGGATCTGGAGTTACGCCATCCTCGGCAATTCCGACCGGATCTACCTGCCCCCGGGAGGGTATGAAGAGCGATGGAAGCGGGCCGGCCTCTCCCTGGTCGGAGGAAAATGCCTGCCGATGGCCGGACGGCGGGGGGAGATATTCTACCTGGCGGGGATCGATTTCCCCGGTTACGAGGTTCCGGGGGTGACGGAAAAGATCGACCGTATCCTGGAAGACCTGCCGGCCGGAGCGCCCCTGATCTTCCTCTCCTATGACCCCGACCTGGCCCCGCTGCTGATCGAGAGAGGCGCCGACCTGGTCCTCTCCGGGGATACCCACGGGGGTTTGATCGGTCTGCCCGGCTGGCCGGCGATCTTTCACCGGTATTTCGGCCGGTCGAAGTATATCCGGGGACTCTACTCCCTCGGGGGAGGGGTCCTTTATGTCAACCGGGGGATCGCCCCCAAGGCGCTCCCGGTCCGGTTCCTCTGCCCGCCGGAGATCACCCTCTTCGAGTTCCGGCCGGCGGGGGATAAACTTCGCCAGAGTCCCAAATAGCCGATCGATAGCGATAGCGATCCCGATCCCGATTGATGGCCAATCCAGACCGGTTGAATTAATATCGCTATCGAAAATCAATGAACCCGCGGTTAAATATTCCCATCCTGATGTACCACAGCGTCTCCGACTCCGGGGAGTACGGGGAACTCCCCCCCGCCTGCCGGCCGATCGGCTACCGGGTCTCCCCGGCGGTTTTCTCAGACCACCTCTCCGTCCTTCTCTCCGGCGCCTGGACTCCGATCCTCCCGAAAGACCTGGCTGCGGCCCGCGAGGGGAGGGGGAAGCTTCCTCCCCGTCCGGTCATCCTGACCTTCGACGACGGCTACGCCGATAACCTCACGGATGCCTTTCCCCTGCTTCGTTCCTTTGGCTTCCGGGCCGCCTTCTTCCTCAGTGTCTCCCACCTGGGCCGGCCGGGGATGCTGACCTGGGATGAGGCCGCCCGGCTCCGGGACGCCGGGATGGAGATCGGTTCCCACGGTCTTAACCACGAACTGATGGCCCAGCGGGGTGAGACGGACCTCCGCTGGGAACTGGAGGAGTCCCGCCGGCTGCTGGCGGAAAATCTCGCCCTGAAAGCGGAACATTTCTCCCTCCCCCGGGGCTACCTGCCCCCGGCCCTTCCCCGGCTGGCCCGCAGGGCCGGCTACCGCGGGCTCTGCACCTCCCGTCCGGGCTTCAATACTCTCCGGACCGATCCCTTCCGGCTCCGCCGGTTTCCGATCCGGGCCGGGATCTCCACAAGAGAATTCCGGGCCCTCCTCTCCGGCCGGGGGTGGGGGTACGGGAAGATCTACCTGGCCGAATCCCTGCGGGATCTCTTCCGGCTCCGCCACCGCCGGCCGGGGGAGGAGGGGCGATGAGACCGGTCGCCCTTGCCGTTGCCGGGGAGAGCGGAGGCTGCTCCGGTCGGGGAAAAATGATCGCCTCCTTTTCCCTGATGGCGGCCGCGGTCATCTTCCTGTTCTATCCCACCCTGGTCTGGATGAACGCCCGGTTTTTCGAGGAGAACTCCTATTACGGCCACGGCTGGCTGATCCCGGCGGCAATCGCGTTCCTGATCTACCGGCGCCGGGAGCTTATCCTCGCCGTCCCCCCCCGGCCGAGCCGGTCCGGCCTGGTCATCCTGGTCCCGGCTCTGGCCCTTCATCTCCTGGCCCGGTTATTCGGGATCAACTTTCTTTCCGCGGCCGCGCTGCCGGTGGTGGTCTTCAGCCTGGTCCTGGCCCGGTTCGGCTTCGGCCGGGCCCGGTACCTGGTCGGACCGCTGCTCTTGACCGTCTTGATGATCCCGCTCCCGGGGATCTGGATCATCGCCATCACTTTCCGGCTCAAGACCGCGGCCGTCGACGCCGGGGTTGCCCTGGGGAGATTGCTGGGAATCCCGATTGTCCACAGCGGGATCGAGATTATTCTTCCCTCCGGCCCCCCCGGGGAGACCTTGAAGATCGGGGACCCCTGCAGCGGACTGCGGTCGCTCTTTTCCTTCGGCGCCCTGGGCGGGTTTTTCGCACTCCTCCTCCCCTTGAGCTTTCCCCGCCGGACGGTTCTCTTCGCGGCCGCCGTGCTGCTCGCCCCCTTAAGCAACCTCCTCCGGGTCGTCAGCCTGATCGTTCTCCGCCAGACGGCCGGGCCGGGTATCCTCTCCGGGTTCTGGCATATCGCTCTGGGGATCGGGATCTTCCTGTTCTGTTTCTTAATCTTTCTTCAGGTGGCGCGATGGCTGCTCCGTTAACCGGAAGGCGGGCATATTTCTGCTGTCTCTTCCTGGTCCTGGCGTCCGGGTTCCTGGGCTGGCTGCTCGAACGGGGGCGGGAGGACATTCTCCCCGCCGGGGACCTTGACCGGCTTCCCCTGAAGATCGGGGACTGGAGCGGGGAGGATATCCCGGTCTCGGCCCGGGACCGGGCGATTCTCGGGACCGATAACCTCCTCCTCCGCCTCTACCGGCAGGGAGACCGGTTCCTCTACCTCTATATCCTCGAGTGTTCCTCCAACCGGGCGAGTTTCCACCCCCCGAAGTACTGCTACGTTGGGGGCCGGACCGAGATGGTGGAGCGGGGCCAAAAGTCCGTCGAATGGGCGGGGGGGATGGTTCCGGCCCATCGGATGGTCTTTCTCGGGCCGCGGGGGAAGAGCCTGGTCTATTACTGGTATACCTACGGGGAGACAATCCTCGGGGACTATTACCGCCAGCAGCTACTGATTATCGGCAATATCCTGCTGGGAGAGCCCCGGCCGGCGCTGCTGGTCCGGGTTTCGGTGGAGGGGGCGTTCGACCCGGAGATCGGAGACGAGATGGTCGCCGACTTCGCCCGCTCCCTCCTCCCCGCCCTCGAGCAGTACCTGCTGAAAAGTGACCAGGCCACCGATTACTGATTACCGATCACCTTCTCTTACTGAGCTCCTTTCCCCCGCAAGATCACTCCCAGGGTCTTGATTACGATCAAAACATCGAGGGCGAAAGACATATTCTCCAGGTAAAAGATGTCGTAGAGCAGCTTCTCCCGGTGTTCGGTGGTCGAAGTGGAATAGCCATAGGTCACCTGGGCCCAGCCGGTGATCCCTGGTTTGACTTCCAGCCGCTCGGCGTAAAAGGGGATTTTCTCCACCAGTTCCCGGACAAAATACGGCCGCTCCGGGCGGGGTCCGATCAGGCTCATCTCGTTGATCAGGACGTTGTAGAGCTGGGGCAGTTCGTCGAGCCGGAATCTCCGCAGGAATCTACCCACCCTGGTGCACCGGGGATCGTTGGGACGGGCGAACTCCGGGCCGTCGGCTTCGCTGTCGGCGAACATCGTCCGGAATTTATAGACCAGGAAAGGCTGGCCGTGAAGCCCCGCCCGTTCCTGGCGGTAGAGGACCGGGCCGGAAGAGGAGAGTTTAACCGCCAGGGCGATCAAAAGCAGCAGGGGAGAGAAGATAATCAGGCCGAGGATGGAGGCCGCGGTATCGATCAGCCGCTTTAAATCCTTGTAGCGGATTACCCGGTTGGAGATCGGGCTGATCATCGGGACCAGTTCGGTCGGGGACCCGGCCATCGAGCCGATGGTTGCCTCGTAGAGACTGGGGACGATCCGGAAGACGACGTCGGTCTGGCTGAAGAGGGCGAAGATCGAGAGGACGGTTTCTTTCGGCATCTGGCTGGCGATCACCACTTCGTCGATCGGGTAGAGGTCGATCAGACGGGGGATTTCGTCAATCCCGCCCAGGTGGAACGGGTTCTCCGGCTGGGGGTCGGCGGTCCGGCTCAGGCTGATGAACCCGACCAGCCTCCGGGAGATATGAGCCTCCCGGAGCAACCGGGTGGCGATCCGCTGGGCGGAGTGGTCGGTGCCGACGATCAAAGTATGGGAGATGAAATAGTCCTTCCCCAGCACCAGGTTGATCAGCCTCCGGGCCAGTATCCGCCAGGCGATGATCAAAATTATGGTCAGAAACCAGGAGTAGAAGATAACCGTCCGGGGATAGGCGAAAGCCCGGAAGAGGAAGGCCGCCACCATAATCACCAGGGTGCTGGCGGTGGTGGCCTTGATGATGTTGAGGACGGTGTCGTACGTGGTCTTGTACTTCGGCTTATCGTAGAGGCCGTAGATAAAGAAACAGAGCAGCCGGAGGACGATGATCGGGAGGATGATCTTGAGAAAGTCGGCGAAGTTGGGCCGGGGGAAGGGTCCTTCGGTTCTCCCGAACCGGAGAAAGAACCCGGCGATTTCCGCGCCGAGGACCAGGATCGAGTCTATGGTCAGCGAACCGAGGATCAGGGCGAGTTTGGGAGTCCGGCTCTTGCTATTCATCAACCAGGACGGTGAAGCCGGTCTTCAGCTGGCGGTGAGTCAGGGCGGGATTGATATCGGCTACCGTCATATCCGGCAGGACCCGGGTCGCTGTTACTTCTCCGACTTCCTGGTCGTCGTCGAGGACACGGAACCGGACGCCGGCGACCACCCCATCGCCGCTCCCCCGGTTGATCACCACGAAGTCATAATCGGAGTTGACTTTGAGGATGGTCCCCCGGAGCGCCGGGAAATCCTCCCGTCCATCGGTGACCAGCAGCCCCGGCATATCCACCGCCGGTTTCCGGGCCAGGCGGTCCTGGAGTTCGCTTTTGTCTTCCAGCAGCTTTTCGATCTGCTCCAGGTAGCGTTTCTGCGCGTCCCGGCTCTCCTGGAAATCCTGGCGCAGTTCGGCCAAAGAGGCTTGTTCCGCCTGAAGCCGTTCGTCGAGGCTCTCGTTCTGGTTCTGCAGCGTCTCGACCCGGGACTGGAGCTGGGTCCGGCCGGCCCGCAGCTCCACCACTTCTTCCTGGAGCTGGCCGCGGACGGCCTCCGTCATCCGGAGCTGGTCGGAGATGTCGTTGAGTTCCCGCAGCCGGTCGGAGAGGTCCCGTTCCAGGTCGGCGGCCTGTTCCTGGGCGATCTGCCGGGCCCGGGCCTCCTCTTCCAGTTTGGCCGATTGCGAGCGGGTCTTGGCGAAGAGGGCGATGGCCGCCACAATCAGCAGCCCGATAACCACCGGGAAAATTATCCGGGCCGGGCCGGGCCGGCCGTCTGATGCCGGGGTTTCCGGTTTCGGGGAATTTTCCGCTTTCGGATTGGTTTTCCTGTCTTCGATTTCTTCGGGAGCCATAGCTTATTCTCCTGATGACGATAGTAAGATAAAAAAGAATGGCGTTATTATTCGGCTACAGTAAGATACTAAACCTCTCCCTGCCGCTGTCAAGCCGTATATTGATTTTATTTAGCCCGCCCGTGCGACGGGAAGGGAATTTCCGAGATGGAGATCCTGTTTATAATTTCAGCTCTGCTGATTATGTATGCCTACCTCGGGTACCCGCTCGTTCTCCTGGGGCTGACGTTGGGGAGAAATCCCCGCCCGGATTACTCCGGCCGTCCCCGGCCCCGGGTCAGTATCCTGATCCCGGTATATAACGAGCAGGAGGTGATTGTCAAAAAGCTTAAGAACGCGCTGTCCCTGGACTACCCGGAAGAGAAACTGGAGATCGTGGTCGCCTCCGACGGTTCCAGCGACCGGACGGCGGAGCTGGTCCGGCCTTTTCTCTCCCGCTCGGTCCGCCTGGAGGCCTACCCGGAACACCGGGGGAAGATGAGCGCCATCAACCGGGCGGCGCCGGGGCTCTCCGGGGAGATAATTGTCTTTACCGACGCCAGCGCCTTTTTTTCCCCGGAAGCGCTGAATCTGCTCCTGGCCGGTTTCTCCGACCCCGGGGTGGGTGCGGTCAGCGGAGCCCTGGTCCTCAGGGAGGAAGCGGCGGCCGGGGGTGAATTGTCGGTTGACTGGTACTGGCGGCTGGAGAAATTCATCCGGGAAAGGGAGAGCCGGCTTTATTCCACCGTCGGGGCCACCGGGGCGATCTGGGCGCTCCGCCGGGAGCTCTTCTCCCCCCTCCCCGAAGATACCGTCCTCGACGACTTCCTCCTCCCCCTCTCCCCGCTGCGAAAAGGTTACCGGATCTATTTTGAAAGCCGGGCCCTGGCTTTTGAGGAAAGACACACCGACTTGAGAAGCGAGTTCCGGCGCAAGGTGCGGACCCTGGCCGGCAACTACCAGGCCTTCGCCCGGGCGCGGTGGCTGTTCAAATCGAAGATCGCCTTCCAGCTGATCTCCCATAAGCTCTGCCGGCTCCTGGTCCCCTTCGCCCTGCTCGGGTTGCTGTTCTCCTCGCTCTTTGGCCCGGCGGCCCTGCGGCCGGTATTTTATCTCCAGGCGATCTTTTACGGCCTGGCCGCCGCCGGCTGGCTGGCCGTCCTCCGGGGCCGGAAGCCGGGGAAGTTGTTGTCCGTCCCCCTGACCTTCTGCCTCCTCAACGGGGCCGCCCTGAAGGCGTTTTTCGTCTATTTCTCCGGGCTCGGGAAACCGGTCTGGCGTTGAACAGCTTTTCGCTGGACTAATCGAGCGGATTGTACTATGAACTTAGACTTTCGGAGGACTTGCTAAACCGCGGATTAAGCGGGTTGGGCGGATGGTTATTTCCCGTCCGGTCGGATCGATCCGTTAATTATTATCGCCGGGGAACCCGGGTTATTGATGAAAGAGTCATTGAAGAAGAAGCTGTTTTTAATTCTCCGGATCGCGATCAGTTTTGCCCTGATCGGTTATATCTTTTACCGGATCTCCGCTGAACACGAACTTTCCCAGCTCCTGAAATACTGGGCCGATATGAGTTACGGCTGGCTGGTGGGGGCGTTTTTTATCCTCTTCGCGCTCCTGGCGATCGGTTCGGTGCGCTGGGGGATGCTCCTGGCCGCCCGGGGGGTCAGGCTGAGCCGGTCCAGTGTTTTTATGTATTACCTGATGGGGATGTTCTTCAATAATTTTCTCCCTTCCACGGTGGGGGGTGACGTGGTCAAGGCCTATTACCTCTCCCGGGCGACCGGGAAGGGCGCGGTGGCCTTTATCTCCGTCCTCCTCGACCGGTTGATGGGGATGGGGGGCCTCTGCGTGGTGGCGACCGCCGCCTGCCTCTTCGGGGGGAGAACCCTCTGGTCCCTTCCCGCCACCCGTCCTTACGCCCTCCCGGTTTTTCTCATCGTCGGCGGGGTGACGATTTTTCTCGGGTTGTTTTTCCTCCTGGTCTTCAACGACCGGGTGATGAATTTTTTCTTCTCCCTGGCCCGCTGGGGGAAGATCGGGGAAAAGATCCGCCAGCTGCACGAGGCGCTCTACCTCTACAAGGAACACCCCGGCGTTCTCCTCAAAACCCTGCTGATCTCCACCGGGATCTGGGTGATGATCGTCACCGCCTCCTGGATGCTTTCCCTGGCTTTCACCTCCCCCCTCTCCCCGCTTCCCCCGGGGAAGCTCCCCTCGATCTCGATCCTCTACTTTTTTCTTTTTCTCCCCCCGATCGCGGTGATTATGTCCGTCCCGGTCTCCTTTGCCGGAATCGGGACCCGGGAGATGGGGTTCATCATCTTCTTCGGCGCCCTGGAGGGGGTCGGCGAGCCGGGCGCCCTGGTTATTTCCCTGACCTTTTACTTCCTCTATCTTGTCTCCTCGCTGATCGGGGGGGTGATTTACATCTTCAAGGACACCCTCGGCTTTCACCGCGAGCTCCCGGCCCTCGGTCCGGACGAAGCCATTATTCCAATGCCAAACGAAAAGGAGTTTTCATTATGAAAGGAGTCATCCTGGCCGGAGGCCTGGGGACCCGCCTGGCACCCCTGACCACCATCACCAACAAGCACCTGCTGCCGATCTACGACAAGCCGATGATCTACTACCCGGTTCAGACCCTGGTCAACGCCGGGATCGAGGATATTATGGTCGTGACCGGCGGGAACAACGCCGGGGATTTCCTCCGGCTGTTAGGTAACGGCCGGGCTTTCGGCTTGAAATGGCTCCGCTACGCCTATCAGGAAGGGGAGGGGGGTATCGCCGACGCGCTCAGCCTGGCCGAGCATTTCGCCGAGGGGGAAAAGATCCTGGTGATGCTGGGAGATAACGTGATCGAGAAGGACATCCTCGCCCCGGTCCGGGCCTTCCGGGATCAGGAGCAGGGAGCCCGGATACTGCTGAAGGAGGTCCCCAACCCCTCGGATTACGGGGTGGCGGTCCTCGACGGCGACCGGGTGAAGACGATTATCGAGAAGCCGAAAGATCCCTCCACCAACTTCGCGGTGATCGGGATCTATATGTACGACGGCGGGGTCTTCGACCGGATTAAGAATCTCTCCCCTTCCGACCGGGGCGAACTGGAGATCACCGATGTCAACAATATGTATATCGAGGACGGGAGTATGACCTACGATATTCTCGACGGTTGGTGGGCCGACGCCGGTTCCTCGATCGAGGGCTGGTTCCAGGTCAACAAACAAGTGGCCGATGGCGGCGCCAACCGGCTGTCCGGCTGATCCCGGGTCCGCGGCCTCTGGTATCTTCCCCCGTACGGAAGAGTCGCTCGAAGAGTTCTCACCCGGCAACTCGAAAAAGGATTAAGCAATGAGCAGGAAAATTCTGGTAACCGGTGGGGCCGGCTTCATCGGCTCCAATTTCATCCATTACCTGGCGGAGAAGCACCCCCAAGACGAGATCATCAACCTCGACAAGCTGACCTACGCCGGCAACCTCGATAACCTCAAAGGCATCGCCGACCGGCCGAACTACCGTTTCGTCAGGGGAGATATCGCCGATCTCGAGCTGGTGGACGGACTCTTCCAAGAAGGGCTGGACGTGGCGGTCAACTTTGCCGCCGAGACCCACGTCGACCGCTCGATCGGCGACCCCGACGATTTCATCCGGACCGATATCTACGGCACCTACACACTCCTCGAGGCCGCCCGGCGGCACGGAGTGGGGTGTTTCGTCCAGATCTCCACCGACGAGGTTTACGGCTCGGTGGAGGAGGGCTTCAGTAACGAGCGGGATCCCCTGATGCCCCGCAACCCCTATGCCGCCAGCAAGGCCGGGGCCGACCGGCTGGCCTATTCCTACTTCGCTACTTACGACCTCCCGGTCATCATCACCCGGGCCTCGAATAACTTCGGCCCCTACCAGTACCCGGAAAAGGTGATCCCGCTCTTCGTCACCAACGCCCTCGACTCCATCCCCCTCCCGCTGTACGGCGACGGACTCAATGTCCGGGATTGGCTCTTCGTCCGGGATCATTGCTCGGCGATCGACCTGCTGATCTCCCGGGGGGAGAAAGGGGAGACCTACAACATCGGGGGCGGGAACCTCCTCACCAACCGAGAGCTGACCGCGCGGATCCTGGAATTTCTCCAGCTCCCGGAAACCCTGATCCGGCGGGTCCGGGACCGGGAAGGGCACGACCGCCGCTACGCGCTGGACTCTTCCAAGCTGAAAAAACTCGGCTGGGAACCGGAGGCGGACTTTGCCGCCGAATTGGAGACGACGATCGCCTGGTACCGGGACAACCGCTGGTGGTGGGAAAAGATCAAGAGCGGGGAGTTCAAGGAATACTACAAGAAACAGTACGGCAACCGGTAAAGCCGCTCAACCCCCGTCCTGTTCGGCCGTCGCTATCCGCCTTCGCCAAGGCTACGGCGGACAGGGTCGGGATCGAAATACTCTCGGAATCGTTAGACTAATTGTTCAATATGCCACCAACCCCATCCATCCTGGTCATCGGTCACCGCGGCTTATTGGGCCGGGAGTGCCGGAAAGTTCTCGACTCCCGGTTCCCGGTCTCCGGGGCCGATCTCGACAGCTGCGACATTACCCGGCCGGAACAGGTCAGGGCGACCCTGGAGAAATTCCGTCCCGGCTGGGTGATCAACGCCGCCGCGAACACGGATGTCGACGGTTGCCAGGCTGACCCCGACCGGGCCTGGAAGGTTAACGCCGCCGGTCCCGGTAACCTGGCCCGGGCCTGCCGGGACCGGGATATCAAGCTGCTCCAGGTCAGCACTGATTTTGTCTTTGACGGGGAAAAGACCGAACCCTACCGGGAGGACGACCCCCCACGTCCGCTCAGTGTTTACGGGGCGAGCAAGCGGGGGGGGGAAGAGGCGGTGGCGTCGGCCGGAGGCGGTTTCCTGATTGTGCGGACCTCCTGGCTTTTCGGAACCGGGGGGAAAAACTTTCCCCAGACGATCCTGAAGGCGGCCGCCGGGAACCGGCGGTTGGAGGTGGTTTCCGACCAGCGGGGATCCCCCACCTCGGCCCGCGACCTGGCCGCCGGGTTCGGGGAGTTGATCGCCCGCGACGCCTCCGGGATCGTCCACCTGACCAACCGGGGGGACTGTTCCTGGTACGAATACGCCGCCTTTGTCGTCAAGACCGCCGGCATCGAAGCCGAGGTGGTCCCGGTCTCCAGCGAGAAGCTGGCCCGCCCGGCCCCCCGGCCCCGCTACTCGGTCCTCTCCCTGGATCGCTACCGGGAGATCACCGGGAAGTCCCCGCGATCCTGGCCGGAAGCCGTCCGGGAGTTTGTTTTGGGGATTGGGGAAACGGTAATCGGTAATCAGTAATCGGTAATCAGTAAGCAGTGGGCGGTCCGACGCGTCCGATGCGCACGCGCCGCCGGGGAAAATTGGTCACAATAAAAAGAGGAGAAAGCCGATGATCGACCAGGAACTGTTGGAAATTCTCGCCTGCCCGGCCTGCAAGTCCGGGCTCCGCTACGACGAAGAAAACCAGAAATTGATCTGCCTCGACCAGAACCGGGAGACCCGCGAGTTCAAGCGGGGCGAACCCTGCGGCCTGATCTACTCGATCAAGGACGATATCCCGGTGATGCTGATCGAGGAAGCGGAGAAACCCTCCGCCTGAGCAGAAACTCTTTCCGGGATAAACTGGTTTCCCGGTTGGCAATTTTATCCCTATCGGGATCGCTATCGCTATCGGGATCGATTTTTTCCTTAGCCCCCGATCCCGATAGCGATAGCGACGGGAAAGACAGTCAGCGCGCAATTATTATTAAGGAGACGGGGGGAAGGATATGCAACCCAAACCGGTTCGAGTTCTGGTCATTCACGGGCCCAACCTCCAGCTGCTGGGCCGGCGGGAGGTGGAGGTCTACGGTAAACTCTCCCTGGAGGAGATCGATCGCCGGCTGGAGGAGGAGGCGGAAGCGGTGGGAGCCGAGTTGACGATCGTCCAGTCCAATCACGAGGGGGAGATCGTCGACCTGATCGGCTCGTCCCCGGAGCGGGCCGACGCGATCGTGATCAACCCGGCCGCCTATACCCATACCAGTGTCGCCATCCGGGACGCCCTGGCCGCGGTCCCGATCCCGGCGGTCGAGGTCCATCTCTCCAACATCCACCGCCGGGAGGATTTCCGCCGCCGCTCCCTGATCGCCCCGGCTGCGGCCGGGCAGGTCACCGGCTTCGGACCGGCCAGTTACCGGCTGGGGCTGCGGGCGGCGGTGGGTCTGGTCCGCGGAGAAGATTGAGATGGTTTTCGATCACCCCGGCCGGATCCGGAGACTCCGCTCCCGGTTGGCCGAATCCTCCCTCGATTCGCTCCTGCTCGGGAAAAGGGAGAATGTCTATTATTTCTCCGGTTTTACCGGCGGCGACAGTCTCCTCCTGGTTACGGAGAATCGCGTTTTCCTGATCAGCGACTTCCGTTACCGGGAGCAGGCGGAGGAGGAACTGGCTTTGGGCTGCCGGCTTCGGCTCCGCGTCTCCGCCTCTCTGTCCGAAGCGGCGGCCGACCTGGTTCGGGAAGAACGGCTCCGGCGGATCGGGTTCGAGGAGGAAGATATCAGCTGGGACGCCTGGCGGCGGCTGAAAGATCTCCTCTCGGGGAAGCGGCTTTCCCCGGCCGGGAAACTGGTGGGCGGCCTTCGGGTGATCAAGGATCCCGATGAGATCTCCTCCCTCCGGATTGCCGCCGCCCGGACCGTCCGGGTCCTCGGCCGGGCCCGGGGATCGGTCCGGCCGGGGATGAGCGAGGCGGAGCTCGCCCGCCGTCTGTCGGCGGAGTTTTTCCGGGCCGGCGGAGAACCGGCTTTTCCCCCGATCGCGGCCGGAGGAGAGCACAGCTCCCACCCCCACGCCGCCGCGTCCGCCCGCCGGTTCAATCGGGGGGAGATCTGCCTTCTCGACCTCGGGGGGAAGTGGAACTACTACAACGCCGACCTGACCAGGACCCTGGCCGGGGGGGATTTTCCCCGGCGGTTTAAGACTGTCTACCGGGCGGTCCTGGCCGCCCAGAAAAAAGTCCTCCGGGCGATCCGGCCCGGAGTCCGGGCTTCCGACCTCGACGGCCTGGCCCGCGGGTACCTGGCGGACCGGGGCTACGGAGAATATTTCGGCCACGGCCTGGGCCACGGGGTTGGTCTGGAAGTGCACGAACGGCCGTCGGTCACTGCCCGTTCCGGAGAAGTTTTGGAGGAGGGGATGGTCTTCACCGTCGAACCCGGGGTCTACATCCCCGGCTGGGGGGGGATCCGGATCGAGGATACCGTCCTGGTCACCGCCAAAGGCTGCGAGGTTCTTACCGCCGCCCCGAAAAACCTGGAAAGCTGTCTGCTGGAGTGGTAGAAAGGACGGCAATCAGTGAGCAGTAATCGGTAATCAGTAACCAGTAAGCAGTGAACAGGATTCTGGCATCCTGTATCCAGTTCAAGGAGGAATCAACAATGGTCAAAAGAATTATCGTCGGCGAATCGGGCGGACCGACCCCGGTCATCGACTGGGAAGTCGCCGGGGTGGTCGACGCCGCCCAGAAGGCCGGGATCGAGGTTTACGGAATGTTCAACGGCCTTGAGGGGCTGCTCAACGCCAACATCGAGGGGAATATCGTCGATCTCAGCCGGATCAACGCGATGGCCTTTACCTTCACCGGACCCGGGGCCGGGCTGCGGACCACCCGGATCAAGCCCAAGCCCGATCAGTACCGGGTGATGGCCCGGAACCTCGACGCCCTGGGGATCGACGGAGTGGTCTATATCGGCGGCAATGACAGCGCCGACCAGCTCCTCGGTCTGACCGCCGAGTGCGGGGTCAAGGCCATCCACGCCATCAAGACGGTGGACAACGACCTCCCGGTTACCCATCACTGCCCCGGCTACGGTTCGGCCACCCTTTACAACGCGATTGCCCTCAAGAACGTCCACAGCGATTTCTCCTCCTACCGGGTCTGGGGGAATTATAAAATCAACGGGGAGGTGGTCTCCGCTCCCAGCATCATCCCGGTGGTGATCTACCAGGTGATGGGGAGGAAAGCGGGCTGGCTGGCCCAGGGGACCGCCTTCGCCAAGGTCGATCCGATGGGCGATATCCGGCCGGATTATCCGCCCCACATTATCTTGAGCAAGGAGATCCCCTTTGACCGGGAGGAATTTCTCGCCGAGCTGGAAAAAGTCATCTCCCGGCAGGGCGAAGCGGTGATCGTGGTCCAGGAGGACCTGACCGACAAGAAGACCGGGAAAAGCCTGGCCGAGATTCATTCGGGCAACTTGGTCACCGACGACCACGGAAATATCCAGCACGGCCGGGCGGAATCTTTCGCCCCCTGCATCTTTTTGGCCGGGTTGATCAAGCAGGAGCTGAAGATCCCCGGGCTGCTGGGGAAGATCAAGGAAGCCGTCCTCGCTCCCCAGCATATCCAGAGAAGTAATCTGGTCTCCCGGCAGGACGCCTGCGAAGCCTATATGGTCGGCTTTGCCGCCGTGAAGGCGATGCTGGACGGCGCTCACCAGAAGTCGGTGATCCTGGAAAAGATCAAGACCCGGGTCACCACCAACCTGACCGACCTGGCCAATATCGCCGCCCGGGAGAGGAAGGTCCCGCTGGAATTCATCAACGGCCTGGAAGGTCCGACCCAGGAGTTCATCGACGAGTATATCTACACCATCGGGGGGGCGGGGGCGATACCCCATTACTCCTACCGGAAGTTCGTCAACGTCCCCATCCCCGACTCGATCGGGAACGACCCCTATCTGAAAGGGGAGGACGAATACAAGTGGCCCCTGAAAAAGGATATAATCCAGTAACCCGGACGGAATTTAATTATGGAAAAGAAGATTATCGAGGCCCTGGAAGAGAACCTTTGTCTGGGAGCAAAACTCCGGGGCCTGTCCCCGGAGATCGCCGCCGCGGCCCGGCAGTTGATCGACTCGCTTAAATCCGGGGGGAAGATCCTGATCTGCGGAAACGGCGGTTCGGCAGCCGACGCCCAGCATATCGCCGCCGAGCTGGTGGGGAGGTTCAAGCGGGAGCGGCCGGCCCTGGCGGCGATCGCCCTGACCACCGACACCTCGATCCTGACCGCCCTGGCCAACGATTACTCCTACGACGAGGTCTTCCGCCGCCAGGTCGAGGCTCTCGGCCGGCCGGGCGACCTCCTGCTGGCGATCTCCACCAGCGGCAACTCCCCCAACCTCGTCATCGCCGTGCGGGCGGCGAAAGCGGCGGGGCTGAAGACCTGCGCCCTGCTCGGGAAGGACGGGGGGAAACTGGCCGGCGAGGTCGACCTGGCCCTGGTCGTCCCCGCCGCGGATACCGCCCGTATCCAGGAGGGGCAGACCGTGGTCTATCATATCCTCTGCGACCTGGTCGAGGAGGCTTTCGCCGGATGAAGGAAAAAATCAGAACGCTCCCTCAGTTGCTCCCGGTCCTGGAGAAACTCCGGCGCTCGGGGCAGAAAGTCGTCTTCACCAATGGCTGCTTCGACCTTCTCCACGCCGGCCACGTCCGCTACCTCCGCCGGGCCCGGGCGGCCGGGGATCTGCTGGTGGTCGGCTTAAACAGCGACCGCTCGGTGAAGGGTTTGAAAGGCGAGGGCCGCCCCCTGGTCCCCGAGGCGGAGCGGGCCGAACTGCTGGCGGCGCTGGAGATGGTCGATTACGTGGTGATCTTCGATCAGCCGACCCCCCGGGATTTGATCGTTTCCCTTGGCCCGGAGGTCCTGGTCAAGGGGGGGGACTGGAAACGGGAAGAGATCGCCGGGGCGGAAGAGGTCGAGGCCGCCGGGGGGAGGGTGTTGATTGTCCCCCTGGTCCCCGGCCGCTCGACCAGCGCCCTGCTGGAGAAGATCACCGAACAGGGACGATCCCGGGTGGAGATATGAACGCGGTCACCGAGGCCAAGAAAGGCCGGCCCACCCCGGCCGTGGAACTGGCGGCCAAGCTGGAAGGGGTCCCGCTCGAGGCGATCCTCCAGGGTCTGGCCGATGGCACGATCGTGGTCCCGGCCAACCGGGTCCGGGAGGTGAGAAAGCCCTGCGGGATCGGGCGGGGGCTGCGGGTCAAGGTCAACGCCAACCTCGGGACCTCCCCCCAGGCGATCGACTACGAAGGGGAACTGGAGAAGGTCGCGGCTGCCGTGGCGGCCGGGGCCGACACGGTGATGGACCTCTCCACCGGGGGCG
>JAVCCZ010000174.1 GCA_030765265.1 Candidatus Erginobacter occultus | reverse complement strand
CTTCATCAAGTCCTAACTTGACAAGTTGCGGCTTGGCGAGCCCGACGAAGATATTATTCTCCCCTACTTCTTTCGGGAAAGTGCTTCGAGCATTTTGGACGAACGGTAACCTATGTTCTTTTCAAGCTTTTGGGCCGTCTCTTCACCGTGGTTTCCGGTCAGCTGCCGGACGATGTCCAGTTTGCTCAATACCGCCTGGCAGTTCTTGGCCATTCTCTCGCGCAGCATCGGCCAGCCGAGTCCGGATTTGCCGGCCATCTTCTTCCAATCGCCGAGCGAAAATGCATGGATGGAGTCGCAGCCTCCGATCTTCATCGCGAGGGTTCGGGAAAGTTCGGGCCAGGATAGGGTGGAGACCAGATCGTAGAGAGGAGCCAGTCTCCGCTCGCGGCCGGAATACAGCAGGGAATAATTCTTGCCGTGAGCATCGGTGTTGCCGATCAGAACATTGAAGATCAGACCGTTGATGAACGCGGATATATCGAGGACGGGGGCCGTGGACCAATCGCGCAGCAGCGCAATGCAATCGGAGAGCGTCGGGCCACCCTCGGCCTGGTATTTTCGCTCCGGGGGAAGTCCCAGCGCCTGGCAGAAGTCCTCTTGATGGATCCGGATCGTAACCCCGGCTTCGTCCGTCACGCGGTCATAGCGTTCTACGAGCAGGCATGGTTTCTCTCCAACTCGGCGAAATATTATATCGGGCACATCCAGGCCGACCGCCCGCGCCAGGGTCATACAGAACATCTCGTTGACGGCCAGCCCCGAGAAACGGTCCGGTTCGGGTTTCAGGATGTGGGTACTCGGAGTGTTGCCCAGGGGAAGAGATATTGCCTTGTTCTGGACGATGACGGGCAGTTTGTCCCGTGCGCCGGCCAGGGAGAGCCGGAGTCCATCTTGCCCGGCCAGCAAAGGCCAGCGCGGCAACTCCGCCACGATTCCTTGAACTTCCGGTTCGGTCAATCGCCGATGCCGTCCGCCGGCCGCGTCCGGGGGAACTTCCCCTTCGGGCAGCAGGCTGACCGCGCCGGCGCACTCGCCTCCTATCCCCGCCAACATCGCGAAGTCGTTGGAAACGCTGATCCCGAGGATCTTCGCTATCTGTCTTCGCGGTTCCTCCTCCGGCAACAGGCCGGCAAAGAAGGCCCGGGCTTGTTTCCCGGTGAAGTCCGCGCTCCGGAGAGGAAGGGACCGGGAGAGAGGGAGGGCGCCCGGCTTTTCCAGCCATACCTGATCGTAAGAGAAACGCAGCTCGCCGCCGGCATCCTCTTCGAGTCTGCCGACTCTCTCCGAGTTCAGGTAAACCATCAAGGCGCTCATAGTTCCCGGCCATTGCCGGCGGCCGCGCTCGAACTTGTGATTTGAAGTCTCAAGCCCAAAGCCTGTAACACCTGCAGGACCTTCCCGATCTGGCAGGTCACCTTCCCCTTCTCCAGGTCAATAATGAAGCGGAGACCCGTGCCGCAAGTCAGCGCCAGATCTTTCTGGGTGACCTTCAGTTCTTTCCGCCGCGAGCGAACAGCGGCGCCGATTTCTTTTGATGTTTGAGCATTCATATTACCGCTCGGGAATATGCCTGATTCCTTCACTCTCGTCAAGAGTTATATTACCGCTCGGGAACATAACGTGAAATATACGCAATTTTCGCCAGATTATTCCCGTTCGGGAATGTGCCATATGGCACATTTGAGGATGATGTATCCGATTAGCTTGACCTCCGTTCCGGGGGGATAAACTCTACCGGGGGCAATTCACCTCCCGGAAAACTTCATCAAGCCGGCGGGTTTCTACCGGGTAGCCGGGAGATCGCCGGAGGCGCCGAAGTAGGCCCGGGTCAGGCCGCGGACGGCCCAAAGGCCGGTGGCCGGGCGGAAGACGGCCGGATCGTCGTAGCCGGCGCCGCTGAAATCGGCGGGGACCGGGAAGTCCCCTCCCCGGCCGTAATATACCCGGGTCCAGCCGCGGACCGCCCAGAGGCCGGTGGCCGGGCGAAAGATAGCGGGCACCCATAATCCGTCGCCCAGGTAATCGCCCGGGACCGGACGGTCACTGGCGGCGCCGAAGTAGATCCGGGTGATCCCCCGGACCGCCCAGAGGTTTCTTTCACCCCGGAAGACGGCGATATCCGTCCGTCCATCCCCGGTGTAATCGCCGGGGACGGGGATGTAGGGCGCGGAGCCGAACCAAAACCGGGTAAGGCCGGGGATACTCCAGAGACCCCGAAAGTAAATCCCGATATCGCAGGTCCCGTCGCCGGCATAATCGCCCGGCACCGGGACAGAAGCGGTAAAGCCGGTATATATCCGGGTCAGGTTCCGGATCGCCCAGAGACCGGTTGACGAACGGTAGAGCGCGGCCCCGGCGGTGCCGTCTCCGCGATAATCCCCGCTTACCGGAAGATCCCCGGCCCGGCCGAAGTAGAACCGGCTCAAACCCCGCATCGCCCAGAGGCCGGAAGCGGGGCGGAAGACGGCAATCTCGGCGGTCCCGTCGCCGTCGTAGTCACCGGAATCCAGGACCAGGACCGGCGGGGACGCGGTGGGGCTGGGCGTGGGTGTGGTGCCAACGTACTGAACATCCAACCAGCAGATAGAACAGCCGCCCCAGTCATCGTGAAAGAAGACTCTGTCAGCGTGGGGCCCCGGCCCCAGCAAGGAAGTGTCGCCCAGGGAGACGGTGACCGCGAAGGTCTGGCTGTCGAAACCGAATCCCTGGGGGGGATCGACCGTCAGCCAGTCGGTGGACGAGGTCCACCAGTTATGGATCTGATCCGGATTCCGGCGACAGTCATAGGTAAAATCATAGATAACTTCCCGGGAGGAAGTCTGCTCCGAGAGCGTGATGGAGCCGGGTACAAGCCCGGGACAACTCATACAAGAAGGCTGGGGACTCGGCGGCGGCGTGGGGGTTATATAGCTTTGAGGTGTGGTGGTGGGCGAGTGATAGCCCCGGGGAGTGAGAGTTGGGGTGGGGGTTCCCGGGAGGGCAAATTGAGCGGGAAGAAGAAGATCGGAATCATAGTAAGTCGAACCGTCTGCCCCGACGTAGAGTTCGGTATAGCCGGTCAACTCCGGAAGGTAGATCCGCTTCTGCCGGCCGGCGTCATAGGTGACCAGCAGATTATCCCCGGATTGAGTAGTGAAGCCCTGATGAACGAACGACCGGAGGAGAACAGACACTTCGCCGGACTGATTGGGGTAAAACCGGTTCTCGGTGTCGAAGATATGACCTCGGCTGGAGATCTCCCCGGCGGTGTCCCGCAGCTGGTAGGCCAGGTCATACCGGGTGCTTCCCCGGGGATGGGTCACCCGAAGGGATTCGACTTCGGTCAGCCGGAAGAACGCCCCGGCGGGGTCCGGGGTGGGGAGAGGATCGAGGTGGAAGTCGTGAGGATGATCTCCGCAGCTGGTGAAATCATAGCAGTCCATCCCATACCCGGAGAAGGAGGCCGTCAGCCGGCCCTGCCCGACGGCGTGGGTATTCAGCTGAATGGTCTCGTAGTATCCGCTGGCATCGGTGAAGACCTCCTGCTGTTGCTCGCCCCAGCAGCGGTCCTCCCATTCAAGCAGGACGAGGGCATTTTCAAGCGGCTGGGAATTGGCACTGTCGTAGACATTGCCCTGAGCCGAAACCGAACAGGGAGAGCAGGCCGTAGTCGGCGGCGGGGATGGGGTGGTGGAAGGGGCCGGAGTCGGGGTAATATCCACGGCCGAAGCGCGAGCAGAACCAACCGAAATAGAGGAGGCCGGTCGCCAGAATATCGCGGCGGTTCGAACCGGTAAACCTCGGTTCACGTTCATTGTTTCTCCTTTCCTCGAATCGGCAACCAGGGCCACCCGGTAACCAAGGACAATTATCCAGATCCGGCCTGAGTCAGGCCGTCGGAATTATCATCACGATAAACTTGACATCCTGACGGAATTTAAAATACTATTTTTCCGCGTGGTGCACAACAGGAATTTTTCCCGATCCCGGGGAGGATTAATCGATGAGCCTGGAGATTACCGGAGCGATTATCGTCGGCCTGGCGGGGCTGCTGATCGCCACCCCGTTTCTGGTCCGCAGACACCTGGCCGTCCGGGAGGAGGCGGATGCCCGGAAACTGGGGTTATCCTTCCAGGCCCGGGTCCCGGAGGATTTTTTCCGCCACCTGGCCGGGTTCGAGCTGCTGGAAGCCACGACGGCCGACGATATCTTCAATATAATGTTCCGGACAGAACAGGACCGGCAATTCGCGGTCTTCACTATGGAATCCGGAGGTCCTAAGCGGTCGCACATCACCCGCAAGGTGAGAGTTTTTTTCGCCGCCTCGCCGGCTTTCGACCTGCCCCGCTTCACCCTGGTCCCCAAAAACCTCACCCATCGGATCGAAAGGACGCCCGACATCAACTTCCGGATCAATTCGACCTTTTCCCGCCGCTTTCTTCTCCAGGGGGAGCCGGAAGGAAAAGTTCGTTCTCTCTTCTCCTCTCGGCTGCTGGAATATCTGTCCGGATACCGGGAACTGACGTTGGAAGGCCGGGGCAATTTCCTGATCGTTATCGACCCCCGGGCCAAGCTCCCCCAGCTGGTCCGGGAGGGGATGGAAATCGTCTCCCTGATCGAGGATCCGGAGGGGTTTTCTCTTGACCCGGAACGGGGGAATATCTAATCTCCCCGGGAATACTCGATGGCGATGGGGTTCGCCTTGAACCGTCCCGCCCCGCGGGACTGATGACTCCTGCCGATTGCACCAACCGCCGATCCGGGAGGAGTCGTGGCTTTCAGTATCGCCGAAATCATCGTCTTAAGCATCATCGCCGACTGGCTCTTCCGCCGGCTCCGGATCCCCGGACTGATCGGAATCCTCCTGGTCGGCATCCTCCTCGGACCGCAGCTCCTCAACCAGATCAACCCCGACCTCCTGGCGATCGGGTCCGACCTGCGGCTGATCGCCCTGATCGTCATCCTGTTGCGCGCCGG
>JAVCCZ010000004.1 GCA_030765265.1 Candidatus Erginobacter occultus | reverse complement strand
TTCTCCTTTCTCCCAGTGGAGAGGTTGTCGAGGACGACCACCCGATCGCCCCTTTTCAGCAGCGCCTCGGCCAGGTGGCTGCCGATAAATCCGGCTCCCCCGGTAACCAGGGATTTTCTCGGTTTGGTCATTGATTTTTCCTTCTTTCCGGGTTGGGGCTGATCTCCGGATACGAATCCTTGGTGATGATCCAGGTTGCTTCTTCCGCCTGAAGGGAAAATTTTTCCATCTCCCGGGCGGGGAAGAACCATTGGAAATTCCCCTCCATAAACCGGGCCATATTCCGGTTCCAGCCCGGGGAGGGAACCCGGTCGGGCACCCCGGATGAGATGTAAAGGGGATCGTCCCGGTTGATTGCTCCCCCGTCCAGCCCCTGTCGGATATTATCCAGCATTACCGCCAGCGGCCGCAAGCGTTCTTCCAATAGAGCGACCTGCCGGTGGGAGGCGAGTATATTAAAGACCAGGACCGGGACCAGGATCAAGCCGATAATTATCTTCCCCCGGATTCTCGGCCGGAACAGGGCGCCGATCGCGGCCGCCAGCGTCAGGGCGAGCAGCCCGTTAGGGATGTACTGGTAGCGGAACTGGGAGAGGGGGTAGAGGGCCCGGTTGGTAGTCAGCCGGGAGGTGGCTACGGTGAAGAAGTTGGTCAGGTAGAGAAAAAAACCGAAGGCGAGAAGAGCCAGGAGGCGGTGCTGTCTCTTCCGGAGCAGCCACCAGGTCCCCACAAGCAAAAGGAGGATAACCGTCCCCCCGGTCCAGGAAGCGACGGCCTCCAGCCGGGTCCCCAGGGAGAGGAGCCAGCCGCCCAGGTTCATATTGTCGTCGAAAAAAACCGGTTGGGCAAGCCGGGGGTGGAGGGTGACCGCGATCCCGTTATAGGCCAGGTTGAAAAAGACCAGTAACAACCCGGTCCCCAACTCTCCGGCGACCGGAGCGGGCAAGGCCCCGGTTGTCCCCCGGTGGAGCAGCCAGCCTCCCAGGTAAAAAATATAGGCCAGCAACGGTGCCGCGTCTCTCCATTTTAGATAAGGCCGTGGGGGCGAAGCGAGAGCGAAGGGGAGGATAAATATCGCCAGGGGCCAGAGGGCGAAAATCTCCAGGGTCTGCATCCCGTAGAGAAAGAGAACCCCGACCGGGAGGAGGAGGATCGCCCGCCTTGATTGCAGGTAGTCAATATAGAGAATGAACCCAAGGAGAAAGGAACAGAAACCAAGGATGGTGAAGAGCTGGAAGGTCCAGGTCAGGATATCGCAGTGGGAGAAGAGAAAGGCGAAGACGGTTAAAAAGATCGCGGCCAGGGTCCGGTCGATCGATAGCCTGACCGCCAGGAGGTAAAGCAGGAGGATGCTCAGGCAGTAGCCGGCGAAATTGGTGATGTGGTTCCAGACAAAGCGCGAGCCGAAGAGGCGGTGCTGGAGGTAGGGGACGAGGTGGGAGAGGGGACGGTAAGTCCCGTGTTTCCAGAGGTCGAAAGTCAGGACGCCCTTCCAGGCCGGGGGAGGTGAGGAGGATTCCAACTGCTGGAAGACGTAGAAGGCCGACCAGTAGTCGCTCCGGGGCGGGTTGCGGAAGGCCGGCCGGTAAAGGAGAAAGAGCCCGGCAAAGAGGAGACAGAAAAAGGCCGTCGTCTTCCCGGCCGTCCGGCTGTCTCCCCGGAAATTCTCCCGGGGACGGTTGTTCGGGATCGGAGCAGGCATAGTCGGGGAATAATAACAGGCGGGAAAATCGACGGCAAACAAATTAGGGCGAATTTAAATTGAAAAGTCGGCCGGGGTCGTGTATTTTATTGCCTTTCCACGATCGATTATAAAGGGGAAGCCGGGGTTCATCTCCCGGATTGCTCCCCGATCCATCAATCAGCGGGTTCAAAGAGCGTGAACACAGCGGAAATCAGCCGGGAGATCCGCCAGCGGCTGGTGCGGATGCACCAGACAGGGTCTCACTTCGGTTCGGCGATGTCGATCGTCGATATCCTGACCGTCCTCTACTTCCGGGTGATGAATATCGCCTCCCCGGACGATCCCGGCCGGGACCGATTCATCCTCTCCAAAGGTCACGCCACCTCCGCCTGGTACACCACCCTGGCCCGGAAAGGGTTTGTCGATGAAAAGGTCCTTGATACCTACCTGAAAGACGGGGGCCAGCTTTACGGCCACCCGGTCCGAGGCGGGGTCCCCGGGGTGGAAGCTTCGACCGGGTCGCTCGGCCACGGGATCAACATCGCCTCCGGGATTGCTCTGGCCGGGAAGAACGACGGCAGGGATTACCGGGTTTACGTACTGATGGGTGACGGGGAGATCCAGGAAGGAAGCGTCTGGGAAGGGGCGATCCTGGCCGCCCGGTTGAAACTCGACAACTTGGTCGCGATCGTTGACGCCAACAACCTCCAGGGGTTCGACCGGGTGGAGAAGATCCAGCCGATCCGGACCTTCCGGAAGAAGTGGGAGGCCTTCGAGTGGGGGGCGCGGGAGGTGGACGGCCACGATCACGACCAACTGGAGAGAGCTTTGCGCGAGGCGCCCTTCGTTCCCGGCGCTCCCTCGGTGGTGATCGCCCGGACGACCAAGTGCAAGGGCGTGAAGGAGATGGAGGATTGTTTTGAGTCCCACTATCTCTCCGTTCCCAAGGACAAGGTGGAGTGTTACTGCAGGGAACTGGAGGAAGAACAGTAATCAGTAACCGGTAATCGGTACTTGGGCCACCGATCACCGATCACCGATTACCGATCACCAATCACCGATTACCCAAATGAGACAGGCATTCATAAACACGCTGATGGAGCTGGCCGAAGAGGACGATTCCATCTATCTCCTGACCGGGGACGCCGGTTTTACGATCCTGGAAAGGTTCCGGGACCGCTTCCCGGGCCGTTACTACAACGTGGGGATCGCCGAGGCGGCGATGATCGGTCTGGCCGCCGGGCTGGCGATGTCCGGCAAGACCGTCTTTGTCTATTCGATCGTTCCCTTCGTCACGATGCGCTGCTTTGAGCAGGTCCGGGTCGACCTCTGCTACCAGAAACTCCCGGTCAAGTTGGTCGGGGTGGGGCAGGGGGTTACCTACGGGACCGCCGGCGCCACCCACCACGCCATCGAGGATATCGCCGTGATGCGGGCTCTGCCCAATATGACCGTGATCTGCCCGGGGGGGCCGATCGAGACCAAGAAAGCGGTCGCCGCCTCCCTCGATCTTACCGGTCCCTGCTATATCCGGCTGGGGAAGTCCGGCGAGCCGACGGTCCACAAGAGTGAAGATATCTCCTTCGCGATCGGCCGGGGGATCCGGGTTCGGGAAGGGGTGGGGGTGGCCCTGGTGGCTACCAGCAATATGGTCCCGACCGCGGTTGCCGCCGCCGACCTGCTGGAGAAGGAAGGCTGGAAGCCGGAAGTAATCAGTATGCATACGGTGAAGCCGATCGACCGGGAACTGCTGGCCGCGACCGCCGGACGCTGTCCCCTGATCGCCACTCTGGAAGAGCACAACCTGATCGGGGGGTTGGGCTCGGCGGTGGCGGAAGTGATCCTGGCGGATGATCTCCATGCCCGGTTGATCACCTTTGGGATACCCGACCAGTACGCCCCCGTCGCCGGGAGCCAGGAGTATCTGCGGGATCTGTTCGGTCTGCTGCCGGAACAGGTCGCGGAGGTCATCAGGGACAAACTAAAGGAAAAGATAGTAAGCGGTAAGCCGTGAGCAGTTAGCGGTCCCGGCTGGATCTGCTTACTGCTCACTGCTTACCGATCACCGATTACCGACTATGAAATATAACTCAAAATATCTCGCGGTCCGCCGCTACTGGAACCGGGTGCGGACCCTGGCCCATATGCTGGCAATCAAGGCGTTTCGCAAAAAACGCTACCCCTTCTACGTCAACCTGGTCATCAACAGCCGCTGCAACCTGAAGTGCGCCTACTGCTTCGGAAGTTACTCCAACCGGCAGACCCCGGACTGGGCTTACGAGGACCTGGTCAAGCTGATCGACGATCTTTACGACCGGGGGACCAGATATATCCTGGTCCAGGGTGGGGAGCCGCTGCTGCATAACGATCTGGGACAGATATTCCGTTATATTGACAGCAAGGGGATCGTCACCGCTCTGGTCACCAACGGCCAGTTCCCCGACCGGATCCGCCAGATCCCGGAGATCGCCCTGCTCGACAACATCTGCTTTTCCCTCGACGGGAACCGAGAAGGCAACGACCGGGTCCGGGGGAAGGGGACTTTCGACAAGGTTCTGGAATCGATCCGGGTGGTGAAAGAAGTCCATAAGACCCCGATCCGGATCAATTCGACCATCACCAAGTACACGGTCGACGATGTTGATTTTATGGCCGAATTTATGCGGGAGAACAACATCGAGTGGGGGATCAACTTCCTCTTCAAGGGGGACGAGCGGTTGGGGGAGGAGGACCTGGCCCCGGACGACGCCGCGATCGTCCGCTACCAGGAAAAGTTTATCGACTATATCAAGCGCGGCTACCCGATCTTCTCCACCACCAAGATCCTCCGTTACACATTAAGCTGGCCGGTGCCCTATTCGAGAAAGTTTCTGGGCAAGGAGGAATCACTCCGGCTCCTGGGAAAGAAGGCGATCGAGTGCCAGTACGGCAATTACGAAATCGTGATCGACGAGGACGGCCGGCTCTACCCCTGCCAGGGGATGCAGGGGATGTTTGACGGGAAAAACCTGAAGGAAGTCGGCTTTGACGAAGCCTTTAAACATCTGGAGACCAAGCCCTGCTACACTTGTTACCTGGTCTCGATGATTAACACCTCGGCGATGATCAACTGGGACCTGAACGTGATCGGGGAGACGGTGGCCGGGACCTTCCGGAGCCGACTGTTGAAGAAGAATCAGGGAGTGATGGAGTGACGGGGGGCAATACTCCATTACTCCAACACTCCTTTATCCTTTAACCAGGGCCGACCGATAACCATTTCCATAATCCCGAACGATGACTCCTTCAACCGAAAAGATTGACCTCTCGATCATTATGCCGGCTCTCAACGAGGAGGAGAATATCGCCTCCGCGATCGAGCATACGCTGGCCGCCTTCTCCGCTCACGATTTGAACGGTGAAATTATCGTGGTCAACGACGGCTCCACCGACCGCACCTCGCGGATTGTCGAAGAGATCGCCGGGCGGGACGGAACGGAAAAAATCCGGATGGTCCACCATCGAACTCCCCAGGGTTTGGGGGTGGCATTTCGCGATGGTGTGAAGGAAGCGAAGGGCGAAGTGGTCGCCTTTATGCCCGGCGACGATGAGAACGACCCGGGGGAGATTATGCGCTACTTCTGGCTGCTCACCCAGGTGGATATGGTGGTTCCCTTTGTCTATAACAAGGAAGTCCGGCCGAAGATCCGGACCTGGATCTCCAGAGTATTTCGGATGATCGTCAACGTCAGCTTCGCGGTCAACTTCAACTATACCAACGGCACCGTTCTCTATCGCCGGGAGATTTTGGCCGCCGCGCTCAACCGCTCCGCAGGTTTCTTTTTCCAGACCGAAAACGTGGTTCGGGCGGTCTGGAGTGGTTACCTCTTCGCCGAGGTTCCTTACCGGTTGGCGGTCCGCGCCGGCGGAGACTCGAAGGCCATCTCCTTGAAGTCGTTGAGACAGGTGATGGGCGACTACCTGGCCCTGATCAGGGAGATTTATTTCTCCCCGGCGAAAAAAGCCGGGCATAAGCCCGCCTCCGGCACCGTCTCCGAACTCCGCCGCAACGAGACCATAAAAAGCGGCCTGGGCAAACCGGGTAAATACAGCCGAGAGTAAGAACAGGGAGCGTCTCAGATCGCCTCAGCGTTTGATTGACGTCGATCGATATTAGGGGCTATACTGAACTGAAGCCTCCGGCAATTGAAGTAGTTATGAAGATACTCTTTTCATCGGAAGACTTGCTGGGGATCTGAAATGAAGACGGATTCGATCGTCAGGGAGACAAGAGATGTGCGGGAAGAAATCTATTCTCCGTTTCTTAACCACCCGCGAGGATTTTTCCGGCATTTGAAAAACCGTGAAGAACACTATCGGGATCGTCTGCGAATCCAGCCTCCGCGAGAAGCCCTCAAGTGGATTAAGGAGGAAGCCGATGGCTGTTAAGGATAGTGCCAAGCACGTGATTGATACCTTGCCTGACAATACCAGTATGGATGGGATTATTCACGCTTTATACATCAAGGCCAAGTTCGATAGGGGGGAAAGCCAGGTCAGGGAAGGCCGGGGTGTCACCCACGAGGAAGCCAGGCGGAGATTGCAAAAGTGGGCAAAGTAATCTGGTCGCCGGCTGCTTTAGAGGATGTCGATTCGATAGCCGAGTATATTGCCAGGGATTCCGCTGACCAGGCCTCCCTTTTCGTGCTCCGATTACTTGAATCCGCCGACCGCTTGCAGGAGTTCCCACGATTCGGCCGCGTCATCCCGGAAATCGGGGAGGATGATTGCCGGGAGGTCATCTACGGGTCCTACCGAATTATGTATAGGATCGCCGGCGACGAGGTCTGGATCACCGCAGTCATCCACGGCGCCCGTGATTGGTTTCGGGAATAAAACACTGTTCAGGCCAAGAACTATTAGGAAATGGAAAAAGAAAAAAGTCAAAACCTGGTCCTCGACGGGCACAAGCTGGCCTGGCATAAGGATCGAGTAGAAGCCTGGCTGGCCGGGGAGCGGATCGCCCCGATCACCATCGACTGCGCCCTGACCCGGCGCTGTACCTACAGCTGCGTCTACTGTTACAGTAAGCTGCAGATCCACGACGAGCAGAAGATGACCCGGGACGTCATCTTCCGATTCCTCGACGACGCCGCCGAGATCGGGGTCAAAGCGATCAGCTTAGTCTCCGACGGGGAGTCGACCTGCTCCCCCCACCTCGAGGACGCGATCGTTCGGGGCAAAGCCAACGGGCTGGATATGTCCCTGGGGACCAACGGCTATCTGCTCAAGCTTGAGCGCCTGGAGGAGATCCTCCCCGCCCTGACCTACCTCCGTTTCAATATCTCGGCCGGGGAGCGGGACGCTTACATCAAGGTAATGGGCTGCAAACCGGAGGCCTACGACCGGGTCCTGGAGATCATCCGCCAGTGCGTCCGGATCAAGCGGGAGAAGGGCCTGGCCGTAACCATCGGCCTCCAGATGGTCCTCCTCCCCGAGTTCGCCGACCAGATCGTCCCCCTGGCCAAATTGGGGAAGGAACTGGGCGTCGATTACACCGTGATCAAGCACTGCAGCGACGACGAACTCCACACCCTGGGGGTGGATTACTCAAAGTATTTCACCCTGGGCGAGATTCTCAAAGAGGCCGAGGGTTATTCCACCGAGGATTACCTGGTCAAGGCCAAGTGGTCGAAGATAATGTCCGGCGGGGAGCGAAAGTACTCCCGTTGTTACGGGGCTCCCTTTATGCCCCAGTTCTCCGGCTCCGGTCTGGTCGCCCCCTGCGGGATGCTTTTCAACAGCCGTTACCGGGATAAGTTCCACATCGGGAGTATCATCGACACCCCCTTCAAGGAGATCTGGAAGAGCGACCGCTACTGGGAGGTGATGGACTATCTCGCCTCGGACGAGTTCGACGCCCGGACCGACTGCGCCTGCCTCTGCCTCCAGCACAAGATCAACGAGTACCTCTGGGATCTGAAGCACGGGGTTATTTCTCTCGGTGAACCAGCCGGGAAACCTCCGGATCATATTAACTTTATATAGTAATCGCTGGTCACCGACCCCGATGCGCCTCGGATTGACATACAAACGGGCCAAGATGCTGGCCACTCTCGCCTTCAGCCACCTCCTTTACAAGCGGCGCCCGCTCAATGTTTACCTGGCGGTTACCAACCGCTGCAACCTTGACTGCTACTACTGCTATGGGGATTATCCGGAACGGCAGAACTGGCGGGAGTTCAGCACGGAAGAGCTTTTGAAACTCTTTGATGATCTGGCGGCCCGGGGGACCTGTCTCCTTCAACTCCAGGGAGGAGAGCCGCTTTTACGGAAGGATATCGGAGTATTAATCGATGGGGTCCGGAAAAACGGGATGATCTGCGATATGATCACCAACGGGATTTTGGTCGAGAAGAAGTTTGATCTGGTGAAGAAACTTGACTCCATTTGCATCAGTCTCGACGGCCGCCGCGAGCTTAACGACCGCAACCGGGGGGAGGGGACCTTCGACCCGATTATGCGGGCGATCGAACTCTGTACCGCCAACAAGATTGCCACCCGGATCAACGCGGTCCTTACCGCCCAGACCGAGCCGGAAGACCTGAGGTTTCTCGCCGAGACGGCCCAACGGACCGGTTCCCTCCTCAATTTTTCCCTCTCCTTCCAGTACGAATCGCTGAAAGAGTCCGGCCCCGCTCATCATCTCGATATCACCGATGAGCAGGTCCGTGATTTCCTTAGGCTGATTGTCCAGCTCCAATCCGAGGGTTATCCCATCCAGTTCAGCGATATGGCCCACAACCTCGCCCTCAACTGGCCGTTTTCCTACCAGAAAAGAATGGCCCGGCCGGAAGAGGTCCCCGCGCATTACCGTTACCCGAAGTGTTTCCATTCGGATTACGTCGTCTTTATCGACGGCGACGGCAGCGTTTACCCCTGCTGTAACTTCTGGGGGAAGCCAAAATGGAATATCCGGGAAGACGGGCTGGACGCCTCCCTGGCCGGGGTGGACCGCGAAGGTTGCGAAGCCTGTTACATCCTCTCCTATCTCGACCGGAACCTGATCTTCGGGATGCGGCCCCGAACGCTTTGCCATTACGCCGTCCGCGCCCTGAAGGAATTGTTATGAACCGGTTTCTCCTCGGCGGCAGGATTGCCTCCGCCCGCCTGCTGGGAAGGAGAATACCCTTCTTCGTCCAGCTGGTCCCGACCTCCCGCTGCAATCTCAACTGCCGTTATTGTTTCGGGGAGTTTCACGAACGGGATGGGGACCATTTTCCCCTGGAGAAGATCGGCCGGGTCATCGACGGGCTGGCGGAACTGGGGACGCGGTTTATCCTCCTCACCGGCGGCGAGCCGATGATGCACCCGGAGATATCGGAGATTATTCGGAAAATCTCCGATCATCGGATTGAAATCATCTTGGGGACCAACGGCCTGCAGGTAGCGGAGCGGATCGAGGAACTGTCGCCGGTGAAGACGTTCAGCATCAGTCTCGACGGCCCCCGGGAGCATCACGATTACTACCGGGGAGCGGGTTCATATGATACAGCCTTGAAGGCGATCCGGGCGGTGCGGGAACGGGGGAGGGGAGTCCAGCTGCAGTTCACGATGACGAAAGACCTGGAGAAATCCTTCGACTCGGTCCGGTCCGTGGCCCGGGACCTGGGTTGTTTCATCGGGATCAATATCCTCCGTCCCCAGCGGCAGGCCGAGGGGGGGATGAAAAACCCGGACGAATCAACGGAGAAGGAGATTGATCTTTTCCTCGATTACCTGATTGAAACTCGACCCCCGGAACTGCCCTACCCGGCTTCCCTGCTGAAGCGGTTGAAAACCTGGCCTTATGCTTACGGTCGTGATGTCATTATTCGCCAGGAGGATCTCCGGGGATACGATGCCATTCGCTGCTCGGCGGGGAGGTTTATGATCGCCATTGACAACCGGGGGAACATCTACCCCTGCGCCAAGTGGTTTTACACTCGTCCATTAGGGAACTGCGGAGATGGCGATATCGTTAGGGCCTGGCGGGAACTGCCGGCGGTCCAGTGCGCGGCCTGCCTCGATCCGGGCTTCAACCTCCTCAACGACACTCTGAGGTTTAACCCCGCTTCCGTCTGGGAATTGCTCCGCCGGTTTAAGAGATCCGGTTAGAATAGTAGGTTCAATCAATCCCCCGAAAACCGCTTTCGATGCCATATCCCAGGTTTAAAATCAGTATGCCGCTGGGGGAAGTAGCCCGCTCCTTGCTCAGTCTTTTCGGGCGGGTGGATCCTCAGTCTCCGGAGAATTTCGCGGAGGCGTTCCGGCAGTTCGGCGGTTATGACCAGGTACTCCTGACCGGTTCAGGCCGGGCCGGTTTTCGCCTGCTTCTGGAATGCGCCGGTTTCCCACCCGGATCTGAGATCATTTTCCCCTCCTATACCTTTCACGTGATGCCGGCGGTGGCCGCCGAGTGCGGACTGCGGCCGGTTTTCGCCGATGTTGACCCCGCGACCTGGAACATTTCGCCGGAGTCGATCCGGGCGCGGATTACCGAGCGGACCCGCGCGATTGTTCCCACCCATCTTTTCGGCGTTCCGGCCCCGCTGGAGGAGATCGGGGCGCTCGCCCGGGGAAAAGGACTGCTGGTGATTGAAGACTGCGCCCACGGGCTGGGCGCGCGCTATCAAGACAGACCGGTGGGGACGATCGGGGACGCCGCTCTCTTTACCTTCGCGATGAGCAAAAACCTGCCCTGCTGGGGGGGAGGGGCGGTAGTCGCCCGCGACCACGCCCTGGCAGGGCGGATGCGGGAGCGGATCGGGGAGACGGATCCACCTTCCGCGGCCGCGATCCTTCTACGCCAGCTTTCGGATCTCCCCGGTATTTTCCTGACCCAGGCCGGGATCTTCCCCTGGACGCTTTATCCGGCTTTGCGGGTGGCGGATTGTTTTGGCAGCGATTTTTTCGATCGCCCGTTTGTTGAAGCAGTGACCGGTAATCAGTTATCGGTAATCGGTAATCGGTTTTCGGGGGACGGAGCAACCGCGGTTGACCACAAATCCCGGGCGGCCGGGATCTCCCCTTTCCAGGCCGCCGTGGGTCTGCGGCAACTTTCCCGTTTTTCCGGCTGGCTGGAAAGGCAGGCCGTCAACGCGCGCTATCTCCGCGGGCGGTTGGAAGACTGTCCCGGCCTCCAGCTCCAGAAAGAACCGCCGGGAACCCGGTCCTCGTTTCTCTATGTCCGGGCCCGGACCGAGGAGCCGGATCGGATCCGGAAGCGGCTGCTGGGGCAGGGGATCGACACCAAGCCGGACGATATGCGCGACTGCTCCGCCCTGAGTATCTTTCCTCCCGGTCCGCCCTGCCCGGTTGCCGGGAGTTTGGGGGAGCGGTGTATCGAACTTCCCTGCAGCCCGTTCTATTCCCGGCGGCAGATGAAGAGAATCGCCGGCCGGATAATTGCCGCGCTGGGCTGAGGTGATGAAGGATAAAAAAAATCAACTATCCTCGATTCAGATGACCGAGCACCTGACACCCCCGCTCCTTCAAAAGCTGCTGCGCCGGGCATACCTCAGGTATTATCTTGATCCCGCGCTTTACCTCCGGCATTTCCGGAACCTGCTCAAACGCCGGCAATTCTATCTGTACTTTACAACGCTCTCCCTGATACTCTCCAACCTGCTCACGCTGGTCACGAGCGCTCGCTTCTCCTCCCGCCGATCACAGAGAGGTTCAAAATCACTATGATGTTGAAGATTGATCATATCTTACTGGTTTTTCTGTCACTCGGTATAGCGCTGGCAGGACCGATTTCCTGCCGGCGGGAGCAGGGGAAGACCGAGATTGATCGGATCGTGCTTGTCACATTCGACACCCTTCGAGCGGACCATTTGAGCTGCTACGGTTACCCCCGCCCCACATCTCCTTTTATTGATTGCTTAGCCGCCGAGGGCGTCCGGTTTCTGAAGACGTACGCTTCTATGCCGACAACGGTCCCCTCTCACGCCTCAATCTTCACATCACTCTACCCGATTCAGATGAATGTCCTGAAGAACGGCCATCGACTGGATGATTCATTTATCACTCTGGCTGAAGTCCTCCGACCGGCCGGCTATGCTACCGCGGCTTTTATCAGTACCGACCAGCACTTTGCCCAGGGGAATCTCCTGCAGGGGTTCGACTATGTTAACCAGCCGGACCTGGATAAAGACGATCTCTACCGTCCCGCCGATCAACAGGTGAGCGCGGTTATTTCCTGGTTGGAAGGCATAAAGCCAGATGAGCGCTTCTTCCTCTGGTTGCACTTTTACGACACTCACAGCTCCTATATGCCTCCCCCCGAGATCCTGGATCGGTTTGTCGGTATAACGGAAGCCGAAAAGAAGGAATTCACGCGGTTTCTTATTGATGAACAACATATAGAACCGGAGTTTTTTTCTCTTCTCCCCGAAGATTATCTCCGAGACACGATAGATATGAACCGCTACGGGCATAAGAGGGGCGATGACGTTGAAACGATGGTGAGGATTATCAACGCGTATGACGGAGAAGTCCGGTTTCTTGATACCGAGATGGAGCGCTTATTCCTTTATTTTCAACAAAAGGGATTGGAAAAGAATACGCTCTGGGTACTCACTTCCGACCACGGGGAGGGATTGGGCAACCATTGGTGGCTGGAACACAGCAAATATCTCTACCAAGAACAGATTCATGTGCCGCTTATCTTTTACGGTCCCGGATGTATTGATTCAGGCAAGGTAAGGGAAGATATTACCGGCCTGGTTGATATCTTCCCCACGATTGCGGAGTTGAGCGGTCTCTCTCCGGGAGAGGAGATAAAAGAGAGTCAAGGGGTGTCGCTTTCTCCGAGCTTAACCGCCCGGGATGCCGCGCACGATGCCTGGACTCTTTCCTCTCGATACGCAATCGCCCAGCGGCGACACTTTAACGAGCCCGATACCGATGATATGATCTCCCCCGATGAGGGATATGAAGGTGAAACTTTCAGCATCCAGAACGACCGTTATAAATATATCCTCCGCACCGCTGCCGAAGACGGTTTTTATGACCTGAGACAGGATCCGTACGAGGTGGATAACCAGAGCGGGCGGGGTGGCGAGGTGGAGCGGGAATTAAAGGAGATCCTGATCGAACGGATTGACTATCTCAAGTCAACCCTCCGGGGCCAGCCGGAAACGATCGGGCAAGAGGGGATTGATAAATTGAGGGCACTGGGGTATCTGCAATAATCCGGACTGTAACGATGAAAGTATCTGATCTCTTCTATTTCGGCTGGAATGTGTTGAGGATGAACCTCCAGCCGTCCCGCCGGGTGCCGCTCAGCGTTCATATCGGCTTAACCAACCGGTGCAACAATCGGTGCCGGTACTGCAATTTCCAGGCTCTTCCCCAGAAGGACGTCTGGACCACGGAGGCTTTGTTCAGCGTCCTGGAAGAGATGAAGAAGACCGGGACACGTCGGGTCCAGTTGACCGGCGGCGAGCCGATGCTCCGGCGGGACCTGGGAGAGGTGGTGGCCCGGGCCAAAACTTTAGGGATGTTTGTCGGCGTCTCAACCAACGGCTATGAAGTACCCGGCCGCCTGGACGAACTCCGGCCGGCCGACCTCGTCCAGGTTTCCTACGACGGCCCCCCCGAAGTTCACGGCTATCTGCGGGGAGAAAAGAGCGTTGCCGAAACGGCGGAGGCGATCGACGCCCTTTTAGCCAACGGGATACCGGTCTGGACCAACACGGTGCTCACCACCGCCAATGCCGGACACGTCGAAGAGATCGTGGAATACGCCGCCCGAAGAGGGATGGTGGCTAATTTTGTTTTGCTTGATTATTTTCTCCAGCCCGAAGAACATTTTCATCCGGCGTTAAAGGATATCCGGGATCTGGTGTTAAAGAAGGAAGAACGGCGCCAGGCCCTCTCCCGCTTGATCGAGTTGAAGAGGGCCGGCTGCCCGGTGGCCGGCTCGATACCCTACTTTAAAAACGCGCTGGATTGGCCCTATGACGATCGGACCACCAGTCCCGAACCGTCGCCGCTGTACCGTTGCTGGTTCGGGAGGGCGGTGGCTCACCTGGAAGCCGACGCCAAACTCTACGCCTGCGGGATGGGCGTGGGGAGGGTGCCGGGCATCGATGTGCGGGAGATCGGATTCGAGCAAGCCTGGAAACAGCTCCAACCGCTGCCGGACTGCCGGTCCTGTACGATGGCTTGCGGGGTGGAGGCGAATCTGCTTTTTTCTCTGAATATCGGCAGCATATTGAATTGGATCAAGCAGTTGTCGGGGGCGCGAAAAAGCTGAAGCGGGCGGCCGGCAATTTAAGATTGGTTAAGATCCGTCTAATTTTTCGATGAAAAGACCTTTGGTCATCCATCCGTTCTTAATGGCGCTCTTCCCCGGCCTTTTTTTTGTCACGTATAACATCGGGGAGATAACGTTGAGCCGAGTTGACGCGATCGGCAGCTTGATTGTTCTACCCCTGTTGTCTTTGCTGTTCTGGCTGATCCTGAGCTGGATAGTAAAAAACCGGCAAAAAGCCGGGTTGTTGGTTTCGCTTTTCTTGTTCGTGATTTTTTCTTACTACCCGGTTTACGATACCCTGCTGCGTATTTTTCGATATGAAGTTGACTATAGCAAAATACTCAATGATGTCGTTCTCTCGCGAATACTTCTCTCCGGCAGCCTGATAATAACGGCCGGTTTAAGTTGGCGGATTATCAAAACCCGGAAGTCTCTTGCGAATGTCACCAGGGTAATCAACGTTTTCGCGGCCGGCCTGGTGGGGATTTCCCTGGTTCAATTGGGGGGCTATCTATATCAAAATTACCCGGCATTGAGAAGCGATGATCGGCTGGAATTAATCGCTGAAGAGGGAATCACCAGGGTTGGCATTGAAAATATTCCGCGGGGCCGACTTCCCGATATCTATTATATTGTTCCCGATCGCTATGCCGGAGAGAAATCGCTGAAAGAATTTTTCGGTTTCGATAACTTCGAGTTTAGTGGATACTTGCGCAAAAAGGGATTCTATGTGGCCGCCGATAGTTACGCGAATTATCCGAAAACATCCTGGTCGCTGGCCGCGACATTGAACTATGAATACCTCGATGACTTAAGCGGCTTGTATCCGAAGGGGGTAATAGATTTAAAGCCGCTGCATAAGAGAATTAAATATCATAAAGCGGGGGATTTCCTGCGGGCCAATGGTTATCAGTATATTCATTTCGGGTCGGGGGATGTGGAAAGGACAAATCGAAGCCCAATGGCTGATCGGAATATCGCCTACGCCTCGGCCACCAACTTAGTGGTGTCTTTGTATGAAGTATCAATCTTCTACCATATCGCCCAATTATTTGGCTGGGAGTATGATACCCGCCTCCTCCATCGGGAAAGGATATTGTTCACTTTTGAAAAATTAGCAGAAATGCCTGACCTGGACAGAGATCAACCAAAATTTATCTTTGCCCATCTGCTTTTCCCCCATCCGCCCTATGTCTTCGACCAGAACGGCGATCGACCAGGTCCGGACCAATCAAGGGATGAAAGAGAAAAATATATCTCCCAGTTGAAGTTTTCTAACCAAAAGTTCAGGGAACTGATTGATCAGTTATTGACGAAATCGTCGGTTCCCCCGATTATCATTCTCCAGGCCGATGAAGGTCCCCTGCCGGATCGGTTTCAAAGCGACGAAAGGAATTTCGATTGGCGAGCGGCGACCGGAGCCGAACTGCGGGAGAAGTTCGGGATATTGAACGCTTACTATTTGCCCGGCTTCGATTATAACCTCCTATATCCGGGGATAACGCCGATAAATACCTTTCGCCTGATATTCAATCATTACTTTAACGCCGGATATGAATTATTGCCGGATAAGAACTACACGTTTGAAAAAATATTATACCCCTATGAATTTATCGAGGTGACGGAGCGGCTAAATGAATAATTCGGGTGAAATTTTAGGCTACGAATGGTAATTGAAATCTATGGAAAAATCTTTGAAAGCAAGGGGAAAATAATGAGGCTGTTCGATAAGGTAATGGTGATTGGCGGGGGAGGGTATGTGGGGGCGGTGCTGGTTCCGAAGTTGCTGGAAGCGGGCTACCGGGTCAAGGTCTATGACCTGTTCATCTACGGAAAGGATGTTTTCGCTGCGGTCAAGGATCACCCGAACCTGACCCTGATCGAGGGAGATGTCCGGGACCTCGAACTATTGAAGAAGGAACTGGTCGGGACCGAGGCGATTATCCACCTGGCCTGTATCTCCAACGACCCGAGCTTCGAACTCAACCCGGAACTGGGGAAGTCAATCAATTACGATTGTTTCGAGCCGCTGGTGAAAGCGGCCAAAGCCGCCGGGGTGAAACGTTTTGTTTACGCCTCCAGTTCCAGTGTTTACGGGATCAAGGAATGCGCGGATGTCACCGAGGAGATGGAGCTGGAGCCGCTGACTGATTACTCGAAGTTCAAGGCAATGTGCGAGGAGGTCCTGCTCGGTTACGCGGATGATGATTTCGTTGGTCTGGTCCTCCGACCGGCGACGGTTTGCGGATATTCGCCTCGCCAGCGGCTGGATCTGATCGTCAACATTCTCACCAACCACGGGGTCAACCGGCACAAGATCATCGTCAATGGGGGAGAGCAAAAGCGGCCCAATATCCATATTGAAGACGTAACCGATCTCTATGTGAAATCGCTGGAATATGAAGACGAGAAGATCAATCGCCGAATTTTCAACGCCGGATACGAAAATTTTCCCGTCAGCGAGTTGGCCCGCCAGGTCAGGGAGATAGTCGGCTCCGAGGTCGAAATTGTCGTCGAGCCGACCGACGACCCTCGCTCGTATCATATCTCCTCGGAGAAGATCCGCTCCGAGCTGGGATTTGTTCCCCGGCACACGATAGGGGACGCGGTGAGAGACCTGAAAAACGCGATAGAGAAGGGTCGGCTGCGGGACCCGATGAACAACCCCCTCTATTTTAATATCCGGCGGATGAAAGAAATCAATCTCACCTAAATCTCGGGTGGGGATGGCGCCATCGGACGCCGGCGGCAAAAGAGGTTGCCTAAAATAGTCTGGTAGGCCTCGCAGGGCGTCCAGCATTGCGGGCAATGGCCGCTGATTATCTCCTTCTGGAGCGAAACCGTCCCCGGATCGTTCCAGATCCGGCCGAGGTCGAAGTCAGTCTCCCGCAGGTTCCCCAGCCGGCGGTCGTATCCGGTACAGGGATAGACATTCCACTGAGGATCGATAAAGCAGGAACTCGATCCGGCCAGGCAGGGGAGTGGAGAGGTTCCTTGGACCACGAATTTGACCGCTCCTTTCAGGTAGGCGCGCTCGAGAAATTTGCGCGGTCCCGGTAGGGGGCGGTAGCCGTCGATGAGGTTCCTCAGCTCGGAGAGGGCGATATCCGGATCGGGGACGGGATCGAGTTCGAGATTGTCGTAGAAGAAAGACCGGTGGGCCAGGTTGTAATGGAAGTCTCGCGGTTGGATATCGGGCAGGCGCTCGCGGACGGCCGCCAGGGTTTGACGGCGCAGCTCAATATTGTCCCGCTGCAGGGTCATCCCGAGAAAGACCTCAATGCCTTTCTCCCGGCGGAGCGCGGCAAATGTCTCCACCGCCCGCTCCCAGCTGTCCTTTGTTCCCTTGAGGCGGTTATGGACGTCCGGGGGACCGTCCATACTCACCGTGATCACCCGTTTGAGCCCCCATATCCCGGACCCCGCCCGCGCCGCTCGCAGGGCCTTCTCCGGCAGGAAGCCGTTGGTGGGGAAATGAAGCAGAATCAGTTGGGGGGAATTTTCCACTACCGCCTCTATAATCTCGGGGAGGTCGGGACGCAGGGTGATCTCTCCGCCGGTCAGGTCCACCCAGGAGAAATGGCGCTGTCTTTGAAAAAACCGCCGGATTTCCTCCAGCGTCATCTCTCCGACCGTCGGCCGTTTCCAGGTCAGGCAGGATTGGCAGCGCAGGTTGCAGCGGTGGGTCAGCGCCAGGGTCAGCTTGTAGGGATGGGGGAGGCGTTCGCGGTTGGAACGCAGAATGGCCAGCGCGGTCTTGAGATAACGGCTGAACATCGGGATCGGTTCAATCGATGATCATATACTTCAGCCAGCTGTAGACGTAGCGGAAGAAAACCCGGCTGAGTTTGATCTTGGAATCTCCGAACCGGCGTTTGTATTCGTGGGTGGGCACCTCGAAGATCCGGAATCCCCGGCGCAGGGTCTTGATCGTCATCTCTTGCTCGATGGTGGTGATCTTTTCCTTCAGGTTCAGATGGCGGGCCGCGGCGGTCCGGATCGCCCGGAAACCGTTCTGCGACTCGGTCAGGCGCACCCCGAAGCGGTAGTTGATGCCGAGAGTGATGATGTCGCTGCCGATCGCCCGCATAAATTTTTCGAAGTCGCCGTGCAGTTCATCCGACCCCCCCCGCGGCCGCGAACCGACAACGTGGTCGGCCTCGCCGCGGAGAATCGGTACCACCAACCGGGGGATATCCGCCGGATGATGAGAGTAATCGGCGTCGATGAAGACGATGATCTCGCCGGTTACCTCGCGGATCGCTTGCCGGATTGCCGCGCCTTTGCCTTTCCCGGTGTCGAGAACGACCCGGGCGCCCAGCTCGGCGGCGATGGCCCGGGTCTGATCGGTGGAATGCCCGTCGATTACCAGCAATTCGTCAGCGTAGGGCCGGCAGTAAGTGATGATATCGCCGATGCCCGCTTCCTCGTTCCTGGTGGGTATGACCACGGTCACCTTCTCCCGCCGGGCTTGATACTCTTCCCGAATTCGCCGGTCGTCCGTCCGCGAGATCCAGGGATCCGCGCCGGCCGTCTTATCCTGTAGCGTAGTATTTGTGGACATAATCTTTTCGCGTTTGGGTTATTTTCGATTTGGAGCTTAATTGCCGGGTATTCTAACAGACCCGGGGGCCGCTCTTCAACCCGATTCTTCGCCGGGCGGGATACAGGAAGCGGGGGCCGGGAGGGATCGGGAGTCCCAGTACCCCCCAGACGGTCTGAAGGAGCCAGAGAAATTCTCCGGGACGCAGTGCCCGGACGAAGAGGCTCCAGATCTTTCTTGGCCGGAGATAAAATCGCCGGTATGCCCGGTGATAGAAGCGCGCTACCTCTTTAGCGTCCATACCCGGAAGCTGGAACCGGATTCCCGACCCATAAAAACCGGAGGCGGCCGGATCGTCAAGTTGGAAATGGAATTCTCCGAGTTTCTCGATCTCGACCCATACCTCCGACCCCGGCAACGGCACCAGGAAATTGAAAGTAGCGGCGTCGGGATCCATCCTGATGGCGAAATCGATGGTCTGGCGCATCGACTCGGCGGAATCGTCGGGGAGACCGAGAATAAAGTTGCCGTAAACAACGATGCCTCGCTCCTGGGCCCAGCGCGTTGTCTGCAGCACCCGGTCCAGAGCCAGATTTTTCTTGATCCGAAGCTGGGTCTCGGGACAGCCGCTCTCCACCCCGATCGATATTTTGAAGACCCCGGCGGACTTCATCAGCGACGCCAGTTCCTCGTCGCAGAGATCTGCCCGGATGCCGTTCTGGAGATTGACGGCAAGTCCGAACCGGGCCAGGCCGCGGAAGAATTCCTTGGCCCATTCGAGATCCAGCGTCAGGTTGTCATCCAGGATGTCCAGCTGGCGGATGCCGAATTTTTCCACCAGCAGGCCGACTTCCCGGATTGCTCTCCCGATGGAGTAGCGCCGGTACCGGCTGCCGAAGACGCTCTTGTTACAGTAGGTGCATTGATAGGGGCAGCCCCGGCTGCAGATGATGGCGCCGATCGGCCGCCGCCGGGCCCGGGACTTGTAATACGCAAAGGGCGGCAGGAGATCCCAGGCGGGGAGAGGCAGTGAATCCAGGTTCTCGATCAGGGGTCGCGGCGGTTCGTGAACGATCTCCCCGTCCCGTTTGCGCCAGACGCATCCGGCCACGCCTTGAAACGGCTCTTCACTTTCCCCGGCAATATTTTCCAAAACTTCCGTCAGGGTCTGCTCTCCCTCGCCAACCGCCACCGCGTCCGCTTCGGTGGCGTTGAGACAGTATTCCGGGAGGGCGGACGGCAGAGGACCCCCCAGGATCACCCGGCCCGGGAAGCCCGCCGCGCGGAGCGCGGCGATCAAATCCCGTCCGGCCGCGTGAGTGACCACATTGGTGGAGATCCCCAGAAGAGTGGGATTGACCGATATAATATGATCGGTCAGGGGGATGGTTCCGATCTTCAGGGCATTGGCGTCGATCAGATCCACTAAGTAACCGCGGTCCCGGGCGGCTGCCGCCAGGTAAGTTAGGCCCAGAGGGGGTTCGATCGTGCCCTCGTTGATTCCCCGGGCCGACTCGGGATAAGGATTTATCAAGACCAGGTGCATAGAAGGGCAGTCCGCTGCCACCGGGGAGGCAAAGTCGTTATTCATAATACATTGAACGACAATTGATAACCTAAAATATTTATAAAAAAGAGATATTCCTAAAACGATTTACATTTAAGATAATAGGAAGACAGGTGAAAGGCAAGGAGGAACCACCGCCATCCTGTCCGTGGTTTCCACTTTACTTATTGGTATATTTTAGGAGAATCGATCCATTACGCAGAACTCAGAGAAAATTAATCACGGTAAAACTGGAATGGATACCTTCCCGCAAACCGGCAAAAAAGACCGGCGATTGATCCCACCCCGACAATGGATAGTGGTGGGATTAATTGCTCTGTTTGTCCTCAATTCTTTTCTGGCCGACCTCTGGCCGGCCAAAAATATCTATTTTTTGATCTTTCATAAAGTTGACGGCCTGCTGACGATGGAGCTGCCCATCAATGCGGCTATGAGGTATTCCGCCGGGCATACCGAGAACTCCTCCGACTGTCTTCCGTATGTTTTTTTACTGAAGAGTATTCATATATGTATCCCGGGCCGGTTGGCGGTTCTCCGTGTCGCTTCCTTGCTCTCCGCTCTGGTCGCCCTGATATTTCTTTTCCGAGTGAGCAAAGCGCTGTTCGGGTGGACTACGGCGGTCATCTTCCTTTTTCTCCTGGTGACCTCGCCGGTTTATCTGGAAGGTATGCGTTCGTTCGGATTTATTCCGTTTACCGCCGCGCTGGCGGCGATCTCGATAGATCTTCTTTTCTCCACACTCGGCAGGAGAAAGACGATACCCCGGATTGTCTGGTTGGCCGGATGTAGCTTTTTGATATTTTCCGGGTACGCGGTTGGAAGGCTGGCCGTTATCTTCCCCCTGGCTGTCTATGGTCTCTACTGGAGGGAGAATTGGCGCAAACTGATGCTATATGTCGGGGTGCTGGTGATGCTGGTCCTGGTTCTCGATCTGGCTTTGGGCGATCTCCGTTTTGACATCAAAGACTGGTTTACGGTAGGAGGCGAATGGATGAACAATAGAAGCCAGCAACCGCTGCCAAGCAGAAACCTGCCCTGGGTTCTGAAGAATACCGGGGCGTTATTTGACTATATTTTTCAACAGGGTCGGACGCATTTTCGGGAGCCGGTTTTTGATAATGAGGTGGCGCAATCCCGCATCTTCAATTCGGTATATACCCCGTTTTTTCTGGCCGGTCTTATTTTCTGCCTGGTCCGGAGAAAGCGGAATCAGGTTATATTACTTTTGTGGTGCGGATTTTTTGTTCTGTTAATGATTCCGAGCAGTGAACTGGCGATGCGGCGTTTGATCTTTGCCCTGCCGCCGCTCTATCTTCTGATCGCGATCGGGCTTTGGGGTTCCTATCAATTTCTGAACCGTCTGGCTCGGTTGAAGTTGGGCCGAAAAATACTGCTCACGGCCTCCCTTCTCTTCCTGCTGGCGACGGGCGGATATGATCTTCGTGAATTCTTTTTTACGGTATCTCGGCCGATCTGCAATTATACGTCCGACCAGCTAAAAACCGTGGCGGAGTATATCGAGAAACACGCCGACGGAGTTTCAGAGATTATTATTGACGGCCATCCGGTTATGCTTCCCCTGACCTGGGGGAACCCGTTTTTCGATCCTCGCATCGTCCGGACCGAGACCGCCCGGAAAATCAAATATGAGTTTGACAAAGACCTAACTCTCCGCGAACAGATCGAGCGGGCGGAGAAAGAAGGAACCGGGGCGTTATTTCTATACCCGTTCTTTCCCGGTTTTGACTCCCGGCGGGAACTGCCTGCCGAACTAAAAGCGCTCGCCGCCAACCCGCCGCCGGGAGTGACCGTTTCCAGAGTGCCCGGTGTTGAAATGTGGGGCGTCATCGTGGAGGATCGGGGATTCCGGATTCCCTCCGCGGCTAATCGATCTTACCGCTACGCTCTTCCCGTACAAGAACAGCGGATCGTTGTATCGTCCGAATATTCCTGGGACAACTGTCACCGGCACCTGCTTGACGGCCGGGCGGAAACGTATTGGAAGATCGCGCCGCCGGAAGTCGGGAAACCTGCCTGGGTTTTCTTTGACCTGGGCAGCGGCGGAGCTAGGGCCGTCCGGTCCCTGGCGGCTCGTCCCCGGGCGGATCGACCGGAAGAGTTTTTCCATCACGCTACGCTCCGGGGGAGCCAGGATGGGCAGAACTGGGAGAATGTCAGTCGGCTTGTTCAGGAAGATCTTCCCCGAACCGGGGGCTGGATATACTGGGATTTTGACAATGAAATTGTGTATCGGTTCTATAAATTGGAGATAGAGGATGGTTACGCCGGCCGGGAGAAAAATTTCATATCCCTGGCGGAGTTGAAGCTGGGGAAGTGAGCAGTCGCGTCGAAGCAGCTCGGGAAAGCTTCATTATTTATCATTTACTCCCACTTTGGGGAGCCCCGATTTCCTCGCACTATTTCGTCGGCATCCGGCTGCCGATTCTATCGGCGTAAGGCGTCTTGAAGGGATTCCGGGGTCACATCATAGACGAGATAGGTGTAGGCGACGTGATCAACCGGCTCGAAATTCTCCCGCAGCCACCGGTATTCCCCGGGGCGGAAAAGCCCCACCAGATCATTAGCCCGGAGAACAATCCTGCCTGCCCGCGGATATGTCGGGGAGAATATGACTTCGGGGTGTTCTGATCGGTATCTATCGAGGTAATTCCGATTCTGCCCCCAGCCCAGGTTGGAATCCGCCAGAATTTTATAGGCCAGCTTTCGGTCCCAGACCAGTTCGTTGAAGTAGGAGAGGTAGTGGGGGAAATAGGAGAGGACAGAGACAATCAGGCACGTAGACAGTAAACCGATGCCGATCCGGGCTGCTCGGGAGAACGCTTGCCAGTTTTTCAACAGGTTCCCCCCCATCACCAGCAAAAGGGGGAAGACCGGGATGATGAAACGAAATCCGGATTGAATGAAGAGAAAAAAATTAAGATAAATCGTGAACAAAAGAATTGGAACCCAGAGAAAGATTTCATTTTTCCGGAAGGCGTAACTTCGCCGGTTTTTCAGGTAAACGATTCCAGAAAGGATGATGGTCAGTTGGAGAGCGAGGGGCACTTTGTAAAGATAGGCCCAGAAGAAGTAGCCGGGAAAATACCCGGGGTTGCGGAGTTCTCCGAAGAGATAATTATTCGCGTGTTCGCCGGTCTCCTCTTCCCATTTTCGGTCATCGGGCCCTTCCAAATAAAGGGTGGGCAGGGGCAATGGGACCTGGCCGAGCAGACCGGATTGGGACTGAATGGTCTGCCAGGAGAGGCTCTTGAAATTGTATTCATCCAGCGGAGTAAAAGTTCCGTGAAAGAGGAATCCAACATTAATCATCAGCAAACCGATGAGGCCGAAGAATAGACAGTATCCGCTAAAAACCAGACACCGCTGAGCAAGCGCCTTCCACTTTCCCTCCCGAATGATCCCGGCGATTTCTTTATTCTGATTGCAGAGCAGAATGACGATGAATATCGGATAAATGGCCAGCATAGTATATTTCACTACCTGACTGACGCCGGCCAGAACCGCGGTAATTATTGCCAGCTTCCAGCCGCCGGAGGAGATAAATCTCCAGAAATAATAAAGGGAAACGGTCATCAGGCAGGCGGAAAAAATATCGTTGGTGATCAGACGCGAATGAGCGATCAGAGTGGGGGAGAAAGCAAAAAGAAAGAGACTGAAGAAACCGGCGGCGATGCCGTAGAGCTCCCGGGACCATTTAAAGACATAAAAGGCCAGAAGAAGCGAAAAGAGCATCGTCACCAGCCGGCCGGTTTCCAGGTCGATTAGGAAATTACGGATCCTCCCCTCTGGAAGTTGCCGTCCGATCAGACGGGGGAGGGCATTGAGGCTGTTGAAGGGCATCAGGGTGCCGTTCCCGACAATCCGGCTGTCGGGATTGAGCATCAGGATGTTCCAGCCGTATCCGTAATGGTCTTCCTCGTCGGCGGTGAAGGTTTTTTCCCGGATACTGGCCAGTTCCAAAAAGAGGATCCCGGCGAGGAAAACCAGCAGCCAGAGCCAGTGGACGCGTTTCATTTTATCTGGGTTCTTTATGGCAATTGTCCGGTGGTCCGGGTAATATACTCCGGGAAAAGGAAATCGGGAGTAATTCAACCAGAAGAATATATCAGGCGGCATATTAAAATGAAAGTACCCTATTCTTATTTACAGGAGCAATTCAGCGATCCGGAACCGATATTCCGAGCGCTCCGGGAGCAGTTAACCCGCTGCGAGTTTACTTTTGGTCCCGAACTGGAGGAATTCGAGCAAAATATGGCTCGATACACTGGATCTCGGTACTGCCTGGGAACCGCTTCCGGGACCGCGGCCCTCTCGATGCTTTTAAAAGCGGTCGGGGTGGGGGAGGGGGATGAAGTTATCACCGTCTCCCAAACATTTGTCGCCACGATCGGGGCGATCGTAGCCGTCGGCGCTCGCCCATATTTTATCGATGTGCTCGATGATTTTACCATCGATCCGGACCTGATCGAAAAAGCGATCAACAATAAGACCAAGGCCTTGATGCCGGTCTGGTATTCCGGTACTCCGCCCCGGATGGAGGAGATCAGGGCCATCGCCGACCGATATGACCTGCCGGTGATCGAAGACGCCTGCTGCGCGATCAGCGCCCGGATCGAAGGAAAGCACGCCGGGACTTTCGGAGCCGGCGGGGCTTTTTCCGTCCATCCGCTGAAGAACCTCAACGTCTGGGGAGACGGCGGATTCATCGTTACCGATTCGGTGGAGATCCGGGACCAAATCATCCTGCTCCGGAATCACGGCTTGAAGAATCGCGACGAGGTGGAGCTCTTCGGCTACAACGCCCGGCTTGACACCATCCAGGCGATTGTCGGCAACTACCTCTATCCGCGAATCGACGAGATTACCGATCGGCGGATCGCCAATGCCCAAAAGTATGACCGGGCGTTCTCTTCCCCTGAGTTTAACGGCCGGATCAATATTCCTCCCCGGCGCCAGGATGGACGGCACGTGTATCATATGTATATGGTACTGGCCGAGAATCGGGATGAACTGTTAGCGGATCTGATTAAACGGGGGATCGAGGCCAAGGTGCATTACCCGATCCCGATGCATCTCCAGCGGGCGGTACAGGCGGCCGAACCGCCCTTTGGACGGACCGATCTCTCCCGAACTGTTTTCCAGTGCGGATCATTGATCACCTTCCCCGTCCACCAGCATCTGTCAGAAGAACAGCTCGACTATGTGATTGAATGCGTGCGGTCCTTTTATCGAGGCTAACCAGATTCCCAATGTCGCTTACTCCTACATAGTGTCTGAACGAAAACCCCAAAAACCAGGTCATTGCGAGGAGGGACGACGAAGCAATCTGTTTAGTTTGTGATGAGATTGCTTCGTCACTTCGTTCCTCGCAATGACAAAGTCTATGTGATTTAAGGTTTT
>JAVCCZ010000124.1 GCA_030765265.1 Candidatus Erginobacter occultus | reverse complement strand
GGCTGAAATGGCAAAACACCGCCGATTCGGCGGGCGAGGAAAAATACATCATCTGCAACGGCGACGAGGGCGACCCCGGGGCCTATATGGACCGCTCGGTCCTGGATGGCGACCCCCACGCGGTGATCCAGGCGATGCTGATCGCCGGTTACGCCGCCGGCGCTACTTCGGGCTGGTTTTACATCCGGGCCGAATATCCCCTGGCGGTGGAACGGGTCGAACAGGCGTTGAAGAAAGCCCGCGGCCGGGGACTGCTGGGGAAGAACATCCTCGGCAGCGGTTTTTCCTTTGACTGCCGGGTCCGGCTCGGCGCCGGGGCTTTTGTCTGCGGCGAGGAGACCGCTTTAATCGCCTCGGTCGAGGGGAAACGGGGCACCCCCAACCCCCGCCCCCCCTACCCTTCCCAGGCCGGTCTCTGGGGTCACCCTTCCTGCGTCAACAACGTCGAGACCCTGGCCAACGTCCCCGCCATCATCCGGAACGGTTCCGCCTGGTACTCGGGGATGGGGACCGAAACCAGCAAGGGGACCAAGGTCTTCGCCCTGACCGGGAAGGTCCGCTACTCCGGGTTGATCGAGGTCCCGATGGGGACGACCCTGCGGGAGATCGTCGAGGAGATCGGCGGGGGTTCCTCTTCCGGCCGGAACCTGAAGGCAATCCAGACCGGGGGGCCTTCCGGGGGCGTGATCCCGGTCTCTCTCCTCGAGACCCCGGTCTGCTATGAGAAGTTCAAGGAGTTGGGCTCGATTATGGGATCGGGGGGGATGATCGTGATGGACGGCGACGACAGTATGGCGGCAATCGCCGCCTTCTATCTCGAGTTCACGGTCGACGAATCCTGCGGCAAATGCGCCCCCTGCCGGATCGGGGGCAAACAGATGCTCGATCTGCTGCGAAAGATCGGCGAGGGGAGGGGCACCGCCCGGGACCTGAAACAGGTCCGACGGCTCTCGGAAGCGATGCGGAGGGGATCGCTCTGCGGCCTGGGCCAGACCGCCCCCAACCCGGTGGACTCGACGCTGAGGTACTTCGAGGGGGAATATCTCAACCTCTTGCAGAAGGAAGATAAACCAGCCGAGGACTGATCAAAGAAGAGAGGGAAAACTTTGACTGAATCGCCATCGCCATTGAGCACACCGGCAGACTTTCGATTCCGAACGATGTCATTGCGAGGAGCCCTTCGACTTCGCTCAGGGTAAACTCCGCGACAAAGCAATCTCAATTTGCTGCCCGGGAAGAGATTGCTTCGCTCCGCTTGCAATGACACGAAATCGTTTTTTATGCTCTTCTCAATAATATAATGACCAAGCTCACCATCAACGGAATCAAGATCGAGGTGGCGGAGGGGACGACGATCCTCGAGGCGGCGAAAGCCGCCAAGATGAGTATCCCCACCCTCTGCCATCATCCCGACCTCCCGGCCACCGCCGCCTGCGGGATCTGTGTGGTGAAGGTGAAGGGCCGGGGGAACCTGGTCCGGAGCTGTGCTTCCCCGGTCGAGGAAGGGATGGAGGTGACCACCCACGACCCGGAGATCGTCCGGGTCCGGCGGACGATCCTGGAACTGATCTTAAGCTCCCATCCCAACGAATGCCTGACCTGCCTGCGCAACGAGAGCTGCGAGCTGCAGACCCTGGCCGCCGAATTCGGGATCAAGGAGGAGTCCTTTCCCCCGCTGATCTCAGATCACCCGCTGGATGACTCCACCCGGAGCATCGTCCTCGACCCCCGCAAGTGCATCAAGTGCGGCCGCTGCATCACCGTCTGCCAGGTCAAGCAGAACGTCTGGGCGCTCAGTTTTCTCGACCGGGGGATCGATACCCGGATCTCCCCCGCCGGCGACATCAAGCTGTCGGAATCGCCCTGTATCCGCTGCGGTCAGTGTTCGGCCCACTGCCCGGTGGGGGCGATCACCGAGTACGACCAGACCGGTGAGGTCTGGGAAGCGCTCAGCGATCCGGCGACTTACTGCGTCGCCCAGATCGCCCCCTCGATCCGGGTCTCGATCGGGGAGGCCTTCGGCTACGAACCCGGGACCAACGTCAGCGGCCAGGTTTATGACGCGCTGCGGAGGATGGGCTTCGACGCCGTCTTCGACACCAACTTCGGGGCCGACGTGACGATAATGGAGGAAGCGACCGAGTTCGCCGAGCGCTTTAAAAACGCCCCGGAAACCCTCCCCCTGATCACCACCTGCTGCCCGGCCTGGGTCGATTTTATGGAGAAATTCCACTCCGAGATGATCCCTTACTTCTCGAGCTGCAAATCCCCCCAGTCGATCCTCGGGGTCCTGGCCAAGACCTATTACGCCGGACAGCGGCAGCTCGACCCGGCCCGGATATTTATGGTCTCGATTATGCCCTGCACGGCCAAGAAGTACGAGATCCACCGCCACCGGACGATGTTCGCCTCCGGCCGCCAGGATGTCGATGTCTCGATTACCTCCCGGGAATTGATCCGGATGATCCGGCAGTCGGGGCTGGAATTCTCGGGACTCGACTGCCTGACCGCCGCCGACTCTCCCCTGGGCGAGTACAGCGGGGCCGGGACCATCTTCGGGGCCACCGGGGGGGTGATGGAGGCGGCGCTCCGCTCGGCTTATTACTTCGTCTCCGGCCGGGATCTGACCGACCCGGTGATCCCGGCCGCCCGGGGGATCGAGGGGGTGAAGGAGGGTGAGATCGCGATCGACGGGAAGCCGGTCCGTTTCGCCGTCGCCCACGGCCTGGCCAACGTGGAGAAGGTCCTGGAAAAAATCACCGCCGCCCGGGAGCGTGGAGAAGAACCCCCCTACCATTTCGTCGAGGTGATGGCCTGTCCCGGGGGGTGTATCGGGGGCGGGGGTCAGGCCTGGAAGGTCGACGACTCGATCCGGGAATGCCGGGCCGCGGGGCTGTTAAAGGACGACGCCATCCGGGAATGCCGGGCCAGCTATAAGAACCCCTCGATCGAGAAACTCTACCGGGATTTTCTCGGCGAACCGCTGGGAGAGAAGGCCCGTCAACTCCTTCATACCACCTACCGCCCCCGCACCCGGTACCGGCGCTGACCGGGAAAACCTGAAGTGTCGCCCCCTGCGGGGGCTCTGAGTTATTTTTTGCTGATTCAGTACCACGGGCTTGCGCCCGTGGCTAATTGTGTGACGCCCCCTGCGGGGGCTTGTTCAGGGGAGCCATTAACTTCAGGCACTTAGAACTTCGTTCGTATCGCCCCCTGCGCGGACTACTATTAGGTAATATGATAGCTTTGCGGAATCAGGTTAAGTAGCCCCCGCAGGGGGCGAAACGTCTTACTAGCCACGGGCGCAAGCCCGTGGGCCTTGATCGTTAAATAATCTTTATGAGCCCCCGCAGGGGGCGACACATAATCAGATCGAAATTCTACAGAGTACTTTAAGAAATCCGGGTAGAGCCATACATCCCTCTTCCCCCAAGCGGCGTCCGAACGGCGGAGGTCAGAAAAGCGGGAGGCCTTTCCGGAAGCGTTCCTTCTCGATCTGGCTGGAGTCGACCACGACCAGGGCTCGGGTCTCCTTTCCGTAGATCTTCAGCCTGACCAGGCGGGCCTCGATCTTCAAGCGCTCGCCGGTGTAAAACTCTCCCCGGATCGAGCCGTCGTAGATCACCAGGGGGATATCATCGGCTTCTTCCCCGTCGAGGTAAACCTTCTCCAGGTCGAGGATCAGCGGCATATAGATGGAGTGGGTGTTGTCCTTGATCGACCCGTAAGCCTGCACCGAGTCCTTGAGCAGCTCGACATCGCAGTAGGTCAGGGGAATCTGCTCCTGTTCCTGGTAGGCGAAGAAGGTGCAGATGATGATGTTGTTGTGGACAAAGCGGATCGGCCAGAACTTTCCGAACTCGATGCATTTCCGGTCTGGGACGCTGTAGGTCATCGCCCAGATCTTCTCCGCCACCTCCATATTCTCTTCCGGGGAACCGAAGAAGACCAGGTCGATATCCTCGTCATCCTCCATCCGCCCGTAGGAGAGCGAGCCGGTCACCCCCAGCCGGTCCATCGGGACCGAGAGGAGCTTGCTCACCTCCTGAATGTTCTTCCCGATCTGGGGGTACTTGACGCTGATCCGTTCCAGCGAGAGCTTGTCGGAGAACCAGCCGTCAAAATCCTTGAGATCGAAGAGGACGTGGAACTCGGTGATGATCGGCTTTTCCGCCGGGGGTTTCAGGGACGGGTCGATCACGTAATGGTGTTCAATCTGCTTATCGTGGGGGATCAGAACCTGTTCCCCGTCAACGTAGGTTTTGGTGATGCTGGAATAGGGCCGCTTGTGGATCATAATCTGCCCGTTGGGGTCGGGATAGTTGATGATCTTGCCGTAGAAACGGCCCGGGGGGTTGAAGTAACCCTCGGTATAGGTAAAGGCCCCGGTCTTTTTCAGAAGATAGGTGGTGTCCCAGACGACCGGCCCCAGGGTATCGATCGGCTGGAGCATCTGCTCAATTTCAACCTGCCATTCATCCTTCATCCGTTTCCTCCTCGGGTACGTTGTGGGAATATATTGATGACTGAAAACCGGAGTATCCTATCACGAGTGGCTTGATGGTTGATAGTTATTTCTCCTTTATCGTCCCGTTGTGTTATCATCGAAGAGATTACTCAACCCGGAACTTCCCGGTACGGAGGTAAAAGTTCTGAAGATGAAAATAATCCCGACAACAACCGTCCTCTTGATGGCGGTGGCGACCCTGGCCGGATCGCTTTATCCCCCGGCCGCCGGAGCGGCGCCGGCGGAGGGGGCCGGAGCCGCTTCCGGGGAGATGAAGACCGACCCGATGACCACCGACCCGATAAAGATGGACGCGATGACCACCGATCAGATGACCACCGATCAAATGTCGACCGATCCGATGACCACCGATCCCGACGAGATGGACGAGATGACCGTCGATCCGATGGAGACGGACGAGATGACCACGGACCGGATGACGACCGACCCGATGGAGACGGATGAAATGACCACGGACCGGATGGAGATGGATCCGGTGCCCGACTCGACCCCCTTCGCGCTGCCCGTCTCGATCGCCCCCACCCCGTTCATCGACCCCGTCCTCGCCGACTGAATTCTCCCTCCGGGCGAAAAAAAAGCGGGAGCCCGGCGAAGATCGCTGAACTCCCGCTCCCCGGTTCCGGCAGGTTTAAGACTGCCGAACCTAAATTATCGGATTACACGGGCGAGACGTTAATCGCCTTTTCGCCCCGCTGATCCTGGATGACCTCGAACTCTACTTCCTGGCCTTCGGCCAGCGTCCGGAAGCCATCGGTATTGATGGCGGTATGATGGACAAAGACATCGCCCTGTCCGTCATCTTTCTCGATAAAACCATAACCTTTCCGGTCATTAAACCACTTGACTTTCCCTTTCACTAACTACTCCTCCTTTGCTGCGGATTGTCGGAAAAAAACCACAAAGTTATGGGGAACTTTGCGGTTTTTATCGACGGTTACATAAAAATACACATACCTCAAAACTGGGAGGCAATGTACCAAATCGGCCGAGAACCGGCAAGAAAAAAATCATTTGCCCGCGTCGAGTTTTTTCAGGGATCTTTCGGCCTCGTAGCGGACCCAGGTATTGTCATCGCTCTTCCCCGTCTCCAGGATCTCCCGGGCGGAGTCCGGGGCGAGTTCCCCCAGCGCCCGCATTACCGCCGACCTCACGGAAGGCGACCCATCGGAGGCCAGCAGCTTGATCTTGTCGGCGGCTTCAACCGCCTTCATCTCGGCCAGGGATTCCACCGCCATCGTCCGCAGGTAGTTATCCCGGTCGGTTAACGCCTCGCTGATGGCGGCAACGGCCGCCGGCCCCCCGATTTTTTCCAGCGAGCGGATGGTGTTCATCCGGATCTCGGTGGGCGAATTGGCGAGCAATTCCTTGAGCGGGGGGACGCTCTCTTTGGCCCCGAGGACACCCAGGGCGCCGATCGCGAAGAGCCGGACGTCGCCGTCGGGATCGGAGAGTTTGGCCTCGATCGCCGGCCGGGCCGATTGCGCCCCGATTATGCCCAGGGCTTCGATCGCCCGCCAGCGGAGACCGGCATCCTTGGAGTCCACCGCCTTGATCAGCGCCGGGACGGCCGGTTCGACTTCCAGGCTTCCCAGCATC
>JAVCCZ010000238.1 GCA_030765265.1 Candidatus Erginobacter occultus | reverse complement strand
ATTCACCTGCCGGATAAACCGGCAGGGGTCTTGAGGTGGTGCTTTCGGTTGGGTAGCTTGTGAACTGATTCACCCGCCGGATAAACCGGCGGGGGTCTTGGGAGAGGAGGTTGGCCGGGGTTAGCCTGTGAACTGATTCACCCGCCGGATAAACCGGCGGGGGTCTTGAGCAGGAAGACAGGACGGAGTAACGCCCCCGGCGGGACAGCCGGCGGGGGTCTTGAATTAAATACCGAATCGGGTAGAATATGAGCTGATACCCCTTGGTGCTAGGTTGTGGGAGGGGTGCTGAGACAATTGTCCGGGAGGTAGGGTAATGGGTGAGATCCGATTGACCGAGCGGCCGGAGTGGGGGGCGCTTCAGTCGCATTACGAAAAAATCCGGGGGGTTCATTTAAGGGAGCTTTTTGCCGGGGACCCGGAGCGGGGAGAACGGTTTTCCCTGACCGCCGGGGATCTGTTTCTCGATTACAGCAAGAACCGGGTTACGGCGGAGACGATGCGGCTGCTGGCCGCCCTGGCGGAGGCCTCGGGACTGGGGGAGGGGATCGGGGCGATGTTTAAGGGGGAGAAGATCAACCGGACCGAAGACCGGGCCGTCCTCCATACCGCGCTCCGGGCGGGGGAGGGGGAGAAGATCGTCGTCGACGGGGAAAACGTGGTCCCCTCCGTCCACCGGGTCCTGGAAAAGATGGCCGCTTTCTCCCGGAAGGTCAGGAGCGGGGAGTGGGAGGGTTTCTCCGGGAAGCCGATCCACAGCGTGGTCAATATCGGGATCGGCGGCTCCGACCTCGGCCCGGCGATGGCGACCGCCGCCCTAGGGGCTGACGCCGACCCCGACCTCTCGGTCTATTTCGTCTCCAACGTCGACGGGACCCATTTCGCCGAGACGGTCCGGAAGCTCGATCCGTCCGAGACCCTCTTCGTGATCTGCTCCAAGACCTTCACCACCCAGGAGACGATCACCAACGCCTTGACCGCCCGGGATTGGCTGGTCGCCGGGCTCGGCGACGAGAAGGCGGTGGCGGACCACTTCGTCGCCGTCTCCACCAATTCGGAGAAGGTGGCGGAATTCGGGATCGACACCGCCAATATGTTCGAGTTCTGGGACTGGGTCGGCGGGCGCTACTCGCTGACCTCGGCGATCGGACTCTCACTGATGATCGCGATCGGGGAGGAGAAGTTCCGGGAGCTGCTGGCCGGCTTCCGGACGATGGACGAACATTTCCGGACCGCGCCCCTGGCCGGGAATATGCCGGTCATCCTGGCCCTGCTCGGGATCTGGTACAACAACTTCTTCGGGGCCCAGAGTTACGCCGTCCTCCCCTACGACCAGTACCTGTCCCGCTTTCCGGCCTATCTCCAGCAGCTGGATATGGAGAGCAACGGGAAGTCGGTCGACCGGGAAGGCCGGCGGGTCGACTATCAGACCGGCCCGATCGTCTGGGGAGAGCCGGGAACTAACGGCCAGCACGCCTTCTACCAGCTGATCCACCAGGGGACCAAGCTGGTCCCGGCCGACTTCATCGGCTTTTGCCGCTCCCGCAATCCGCTCTCTGACCACCAAAAAAAGCTCCTGGCCAATCTGATCGCCCAGCCCGAGGCCCTGGCCTTCGGGAAGACGGAAGAGGAGGTCCGGGCCGAGGGGGTGGAGGAGCGGCTGGTCCCCTTCAAGACCTTCCCCGGCAACCGGCCGACCAACACCATCCTGGCCGAAGAACTCACCCCCGCCGTTCTGGGCCAGCTGATCGCCCTCTACGAGCACAAGATCTTCACCCAGGGATGGATCTGGGATATCTACTCTTTCGACCAGTGGGGGGTGGAACTGGGCAAGGTCCTGGCCGGGAAGATCCTCAAGGAACTTTCCGATCCGGCGCTCCCGGTCGAAGGCCACGACTCCTCAACGGCCGCCCTGATCAAACGCCTGCGCCATTAAAAACTTCACCGCGGAGGCGCGGAGAACGCGGAGGGAAATTAGAGTTTAAATTTGGAAGTCTTGAGAGTTAAATATGAGCAATAACGCTGGATCGTAATTTCCATTCGGACTAAAAACTCAATAACAATCTCCGCGTTCTCTGCGTCTCCGCGGTGAAATCTAATCCCTGCGAAGGGGAAAGGAGGGAGTGATGAGCAATGTCTATAAGGTGATCGAGGTGATCGGGAATTCGCCGACCAGTTACGCCGAGGCGAGCAAGGTCGCCCTGGAGGCGGCCTCCCGGTCGGTTCGGGGGATATCCTGGTTCGAGGTCAAGAATTTGGGGGGCAAGGTCCAGGATGGGAAGGTGGCGAACTTCCAGGTCAAGCTGGACGTGGCCTTCAAGGTAGTGACCGATTAGAGGCACCGATCACCGATCACCGATCACCGATTACTGATTACTGATTACTGATTACTGATTACCGTCCCACCGCCACGGCCTGGGTCAGTCCCTGGATCCAGTCCCCGGTCCGGTAGATCCGCTCCGGGGTGCCCCGGGTTTCTTCCGCCAGGGGAGCCTCATCCTCCAGCGGGGGAAGAACCGCGTCGGACAATACGGCGACCGCGCTGCCGAAGATGGGGGTTTCGACCTCGAAGGCGAGCGGGATCCGCCGGTTGTCCGTCGTCACCCAGGCCACCAGGTTGCCTTTCTCCAGCGGCTGGCCGTGGTGGGCGGCCCGGGGGGTCAGGGCGAAGGCCTTGACCTGCCCGGTCGGGACGGTCTCAAAGAGACCCGTCTCGACCACCTCCACTACCACGTCCCAGTTTTTCTTGTCGGCGTTGACGGTGAGGGCAAGCTGCCGGCCGAGGCCGATCGGCTGCCTTCGCAGCCAGTAGATCATACTGAAGACGTCCTGGGAGTCTTCCGGGATCGGCATCGTCTCGGGTTCCCGGTCTTCCTTATCCTCCCGCCGGTAGGTGGCGGTCATCGACTCCCAGTCGTACTCGATCACCTCGTGCTTGCTGTATTCCCCCTCCTGGACAACTTTCTCGAAACGGAGGGGATAGCCCTCCTCCCGGGAGATCCAGGTGTGGACGGTGTCCTCGATCTTGAAGAAGTTGGAGAGGAAATCGTTGGAGATGGTGGTAAAGGTCAGGTGGTAGGCCTCTTCGCCCCCTATGACTTCCAGACCGTGGTTCTCCAGAATCAGCTTTCCGACCGGGATGCCGATCCAGCTGGCGTCGTAGGTCAGTTTCTCCCCGGCGACCAGGTTGGTGACCGGACGACCCGTTCCGGCGGTACCCGGTTCCCCGTCGTCGAAGAGGAGATCGCCACCCCCGCCCCGGATCGCCGAGTACTTGATCCCGGGGGCGCAGCCGGCCGCGGCCAGGAGGAGGCCGGCAAAAAATATCAATCCGGACTTCTTCATATTTATTAGTAACGATTAACGAGAGCAGGATATAGATTGCTTCGTCGCTTCGCTCCTCGCAATGACAGGCAACCTATTTATGCTCTCCTTAGTAAGACGCCGGGAAGACCGTTTTCATTCAAAGATTGTTCCCGGCTCCCCGGTCTTCCAGAGAAAAAAACAGCCCCCGCCGGGCGGGCGGGGGCTGCGTTCCAACCGGGATAACCGGTCAGATCACTTAATTTCCGGGATGCTTACCCCGGCGCCCTCAAAGACGACTTCCATTTTGGTCTTGCCCATATTGAGGATCGAATCCGGATCGGTGTCGGCGTCGAAGACCCATTCGGCCGAATTGTCGGACTTGACCGGGGCGGTGGTGGAGATGATCTTGGTCGGGGTGTTGATCTTGAAGGCCATCCTCATCCCGGCCAGCATCGGCATCATCGCTTTCATCTGTTCCGGGTCGGCGTCGTCCATCCCCATCTCGTCGCCGCCCATCTTGGAGGCGACGACATAATTCCCCTCGGCGTTCTTGGTGATGGTAAACGGGGAGTCTCCCATCACGTCGGCGCTGTCGAGCTTGGCGATATCGGCGAAGTCAAAGTCGATATACATATACTTCCAGCCGCCCTTGGTTTCGGTTGTGGCGCTCTTCAGGGTGATACCCTGGTCCTTGAGTTCGGCGAATTTGTCCTTCACCTTCTGCTCGTCGAATTCGAAGTCATCGTCGGATTCGACTTCCACGCCTTCCTCGCCGCCCATCTGGGACATCGCCTTCATTTGGTTGATGGTCTGCTCGGCCATCCCGTACATAAACTTGACGTTACCGGAGCCGTCCTTGTTCAGGGTGATATCCTGCTCCATCTTGATGCACCCGGCCAGGGCGAGAATCGCCGACAAGCCGAGAACCCAGGTCCACTTTCTCATCATTTCCTCCTGTTCCCGTTGCGGTCGGCGGGGCGTGATTGCTCCGCCGACGCTGGATTATTTTACTCGAAAAAGCTATCCTAACCGGACGTCTTGGTCAAGTTTAATATAGCGAGTGTTCAACCAAAATAGAAATGTCCGCTTCAGCGTCCGCCTTGGGAAGAGAACCGGATAAAGTTGTTTCCGTTTCCGGGATTGGGGTATACTGTCCGCGCCGGTCGTCGTTGCCGGAAGGAAGGGGATTATGCCGATCAGTAAGACCAGATACAGACCCGGACGGTTGGCCGCTCCGGGAGAAGATTTGAGGTTCGGACGGGTTCGACGGTCCCGGAACCCGGCCTTATCCCCCCGTCTGGAGCCGGGCCCGTCTCTTTCCCGGTTCCGGTTCCCCGGCCGGACCTGGGACACTTATCACGGTTATCCCCGGACGCTCCGGAAGCCGTTGCCCTCACCTATCCCGGGGGCGCCGGAGGCCGCGCCCGCCCGGCCCTCGCGGCGGCTGGCGGCGAAGGCGGTTTTTTCCCTCCTCCCGGCCCTCCTCTACCCCCTGTTCTTCCGCTGGGCGAGCCTGGTTTATCCCCGGCTGGGGCTGACCGGAAAGGTTTTGAGGACCCCGACCCCGACCAGGTTTTTCCCGGAGATGCTGATCGTGATTCTGGCGGCGGGGACGGTGATCCTGCTCCAGACGTTTTTCGCCCTGGTCTTTTTCCGGAGAGGGGGGGAACCCCGGACCCGGCCCGCGATCCGCTGGGGCGAGGCTTCCGTGGCCGGGGGGTTGTTGGCGGCGGGGGTTTACGGGGTGTTGCGGGGTTTTCAGTACCGGGCCGACGATTTCTTCTTCCTCCCCTCCTTCGCCCTCGGGGCGGCGGCCTTCTTCTGGCTGCTGGTCGCCGCGACCGCGCTCTTCGGACCCCGGAAGCAGAAGACCTCCGATGCCCCTGGGCCGATTCGAACGGCCGACACCCGGTTTAGGAAACCGGTGCTCTATCCTACTGAGCTACAGGGGCGTAATTTATTCTTCGGGAGTAAATTATCATATCCATCTCCCCCGGCGGAACAATAAAAAAGATGAGATCGGTGGACGGGGACGAATTGGTGGAATGTCCGCACTGCGGGGCTTCTACGCCTTCGGAGAATCTCAACTGCATTTACTGCGGCGATCGGCTCCCCCTCCCGGTCGGTTTCATCTCTTCGCTGCTCGCGGGCTGGAAGGGCCGGGCCGGGATCATCCTGATCGCGGCTGTCCTGTTCGTTTTTCTCCTCTGGATATTGTAATTACCCTGGTCCGGATAGGGATAACAGAGTCGGCGAAAAACTCCCCGCCCGGAAAAATTCTCTTGCCAGAGAGTAAAAAATACGTACAGTGTACATATGAGTGACGTAAGGTTTGAATGGGACGAGCGGAAAAACCGGGAGAATCGGCGAAAGCATAAAATTTCGTTCGAGGAGGCCCAGACAGTATTTCTCGACGAGAACGCCATCCGCTACTTCGACCCGGACCATTCAGGTGATGAGGATCGTTTCCTTATGCTGGGGATGAGTTTCACCCTCCGCGTTCTCGTCGTCTGTCACTGTTGCCGGGAGGATGATGCGGTCATCCGGATCATCTCGGCCCGAAAAGCGGATAAGCGAGAGAGAGCCGATTACTGGAGTTGAACTATGAGAAAGCATTACGATTTCGGGAAGATGAAGGGAGAGAAGAATCCCTACATCAAGCAATTAAAGCAGCCCGTGACTATGCGGCTGGACAAGGCCACCATCGCCTACTTCAAGTCTCTGGCGTCTGAACTCGGCATACCCTACCAGAGCCTGAT
>JAVCCZ010000114.1 GCA_030765265.1 Candidatus Erginobacter occultus | reverse complement strand
TTGACCAGCGGCCACCAGAGGCTCCCCCCCATATGCCCGGTCAGGTCCTCGGTCAGGTGGACGGAGAAGCCCAGGAAAGCGATCAGCCCGTAGAGCCAGCCGATACCCCAGCCGGCGGCCAGGGAGGCGATCAACCAGACCGGGACCGCCAGCATCGCCCCGAGGACGTAGCTGTGGCTCCAGGTCCTATGCCAGGGAAGGAACTCGATCTCCATCTTCCCCTGCTCGTTCTTCTTGAATCCGTACATCGGCCCCGACATAATATCGACCACCGAGGGCCGCCCGTGGGTGATGTTGAACTCCCCCTTGATCTTGTAGCGCCCCACCCGTTTGCCTTTCGGCGGCTCCGAGCCGAGGATCGGGACCTGGGAGGTGGTGACGATTTCGTTGATCACGATCACCACTTCGTTGGTCTCCCCGTCGAAGTTGACCACGTACTGCCGCCAGAGGTCGGCCCCCATCCGCATCGGGTACATCTGGGCCTTGACCATCGTCCCCTTTTCGTAGGCGTCGTCGAGGGCTTTTCCCAGTCCCTCAGCCATCTCCTGGGGATCGGGGTCCATCGGGTCGGGGTCGACCTCGTGTTCGGCCTTGGTGAAGAACTGTCCCATCTTGAAGTCCATCGTGTCGGGCATAATCCCGAAGAGACCGCCCAGAACGAGGATGAAGGAATTGGCCCCTCCGATCCTTTCCGCCCCGGCCATCTTGACGGCGGGGAGAAAGAAGGAGGCGACCGCGGCGCCGGACATAAAGTGTGTCAGTCCTTTCATTATATTTTTTCCTCCGGAAAAAATAGTGAGGGATTTTATCCCGGAAATTAAAGGATGATCGCGGCAGTTAAGGATTTTATCGTTGTAGGGAAATTATCCCAGACCCAACAGTTGGGCCAGGCCGGGTCCGTAGCCGGACATACTGATGCAGATCGGGACGATGATTACCGCCATACAGTTGGAACGGCGGCAGTGGTAGAAGATCGGGATCAGTCCCAGGCAGGTGCTGACGCACATCACTCCGATCACCTGGAGCCCGCTGAGCAGGACCGAACCGTTGATGGCCCCCTCGATCATCGCCGGCATAAAGAAGACCATCACGATTACGATCGCCAGCGAGGCGTAAGAGAGCTGTTGGTAGGGCACCTTGGCGATCACCTTGATGATCCACTTCGAGTTGAAGGAGAGCAGGAGGAAGGAGATGCAGCCGGCCATAATCACGATCCCGAAGATGAAGAAGTACTCCTGGAGCAGGACCGGCTTGTAGAAGGGGCTCAAGTTAATCGCCATCCCGCCCCGTTTCAGTCCTCCACTGAGGAAGAAGTAGGGAGGAATGAAAAAGAGCAGGAACTGGCCGGTGTAGTAAACCACCTTGGAGACCCCCTGGCTCATCACGAAGATCCGGTCGTCGCGCTGGGCGCAGGCGTGGCCGGCGATCAGCCCCCCGATCCCCCCGGTCACCCCGGGGAGGTAGGCGGCCAGCGTCCCCCCGATGCAGCCCGGCATCCAGCCCTTCCACATTGTCTTGTAGTCGAGGTCGATGTCGTTGCCGACGTGCTGCTTGGGGATCTTCTGCTTGGAGAGGATGGCCGAGATCAGGCTGGAGACCGCGAAGAGGCCGACGAAGACCGGGAGCAGGCCCTGGAAACCCATCTTGACCGGGACCATCGTCCGGTTAAAGATAATGAAGCCCATAAAGGCCGAGAGGGCGAAGGTGACGATCCCGGCGAAGAGGTTGGCCCAGGCCCCCTTGAACTTCTCCCACCAGGTATCACCCTTTCCGGTCCCCTTGGGCCATTCGCTCATCAGCATATAAACTATGATCAGGGCCAGGATCCAGTGCATATGCGGTCCGAGGATGACGTGGAGTTTGGGGAGGCCGAAGAAGAAGAAGGGGGTGAAGATGGCCAAAAAGAAGATCCCCAGAAGTCCCCCGAGCCCGGTCAGCATCGCCCCCTCGTATCCCTTCCCCTGGAGCATATACTTGGCCCCGGGCAGCACCACGAAGACCGCCGATTCGTCCGGCGCCCCTAAAAACATCGAGGGGATGGTATTCATAATACCGAACGAGACCACCATTCCCATAAAGAAGGCGAAGAGGGTGAGCGGCTGGTCGAGCGGGAAGAGCCCGTGGTAATGGCCCCAGAGGGCGATGACCACCCCGGAAAAATTGAGGAAATGGATGGAGGGAATCACGAACAGGAAACCGCCGAGCAGCGTTCCCGCCAGCGCGTAGAGCAGGATTATGATCCAGTTTTCCATTATCTTCTCCTCGTCGTAGGCGGATTACTGTTGCTTCTCCGGGGTGATGATGGTGACGTTCTCGGCCGACCCCGGCCCCACCTGGAGTTCTCCCCGGAACTGGGCGACCGTTCCCTTGACCCGGATCCGGGTCCCGCGGGCCTTCAGCTTGTGGTTGTCGGGGATGTTGTCAAAGATCGACGCGAAGAGGGGCCCGACGATGATCCGGCCGGTCCCGTCGGAGATGGTCGCCGAGCCGCCGCCGGACTTGAAGGCGGTGAAAGTCTGCACCGTCCCTTCAACTTCGACCAGATCGCCGAGGTTGGCCATCGTGAGATCCTTGATCGCCATCTTGGGGATGGTCACGGTCACGTCATAGGGACGGATATCATCGGGGCCGGCGGGGATGATCGTGTATCCCTCCACCCCGCTGATGATCACCCCGGTTATCTCCACCCCGTCCCCGGTATTCAAATCCGGGATCTCCTCGCCGATGTTCCGGGGATCGAGGGCGACGACCAGGTCGTTGACCTTGTCGGTGATGACGGCTTTTCCGAACCGGACCGGGTGCTTGACCATCCCGGTCACGGTGACCCGGTTATAGACATCGGCCTCCCGGAGCCGGGAGATATCGGTCTCGGTCGGTTCCGGGGTCTCCTGGATTTTCAGGCGGTGGGGGAGGTCGAGGTTGAGCGAGGTCCCGTAAACGGCGTCGATCTGGATGGTCCCGACCGTCTCGATCTTATCCCCGACCCGGGGGATGTTGCCCAGTTTCTTGAATTCGGGCAGGGCGCTGAAGCTGCGGGCCCCGATCGCCCCGCTGTCGTCGGCGATCGTCAGGCTGATCGAGCCCCGGTTGGGGTCGAGCCGGCGGTCGACCACCGTTCCCCGGATGGTGACCTGGGCGTTGTTGTAGGTCTCCTGGATCTCTCCGATCTGGACCAGTTCCGGGGTCATCTGGGTGGCGGCGAACCACATCACCAGCAGGCCGAGGATCGTCCCCCCGACCGCGATCCGTTTCCAGATCAGCAGCGACATCCGCTTTTTGAGGGCGGCCCCGCAGTAAGGGCATTTCTCGTAGGCCCCGACGAACCGACCGCAGCTGGGACAGAGGGTCTCCTCGGAGAGATCGCTGGCGTTGATGCCGACGGAGTCGTCGGCGTCGTCGATGGGTTTGTCGGGCGGTTCCAGCCCCGAGTTGGCCCCGAAGGGTTTCTCGGCCTTGAAGGATCTTTGATCCGGTCTTTCTTCAGCCATTGTCTTCTCCTTTTTCCCGCAAAATCCGGTAAACAGGTTGCCTCCCCGCGGGGGGGAGTGAAGGATAGAGAAAGCCGAAAACTCAAGAGGTCCATCGTAGAATAAAACCCGAAATATGACAATAAAAATTCCCAAAGATTTTTGGAGGTTACTGTTGGCATCCGCTGCCGATCCGTGCTACATTTTCCCAAGGTAGAGTGAGTGTAAAGCAGTTATCCGGCGGACCTCGCGGGCGGGCCGGCGAGTATCCGCCGGAAGTCGGGATTTCCGGGCGCGCGTGGATAAACCATTCCGGAGATGGAGACCGGCCCGCCGGTTCCATCCGGAAGCCAAGCAAGGAGGATAGGTGTGAAGAGAATTTGTGCAGTGCTGGCAGTGCTGGCCGCCCTGGCGGTCTTCTCGGCCCCGGCGGCCGATTTCGACGGGGACGGGTACGACGACATCGCCATCTTTCGCCCCTCGACCGGCCTCTGGGCGATCCGGAACGTGGGACGGTACTACTTAGGGAGAAATGGAGACAGCCCCGTCCCCGGCCGGTACACCACCCAGGAGCACGATCAGATAGCCATCTTCCGGCCCTCGACCGGGTTGTGGGCCGTCAACGGGGGACCCCGTTACAATTATGGCCAGGTCGGCGATACCCCGGTCGTGGGCGGCGGCGGGGGCAGCGCCTGGACCAGAACCGGAGACCACATCTACTACCAGAACGGCACTGTGGCCATCGGGTCAAACCTCCCGGGATATGCCGGCCTTTATGTCTATTACAACAGCTCGGTCTCCTACCCCCACCTGAAACTCTGGGAGTCGGCAAACGACTACGCCCGGATAAACTTCAAAAACTCCAACACCAGCAACTATTTCGCTCTTGCCGCCAAGCCCCAGGCGACCACCTCCGCCGCCCGGATGAACTTTTTCTATAATGCGACCGGCGACATTATGACGATCACGGGCGACGGAAAGGTCGGCATCAATAGAAGCGACCCGTTGTTTCCCTTCGACGTTTACACCAATACCGCCAACAGTCAGGTAGCCCGATTCAAGAACGACGGCAATAATTCAAACCGTCAGGGGATACTGATTCAATGCGGCTCCGATAGTTCGGGTCAGCTGGTTCAGTTTCGCAACGCAAACAATGTGACCGTCGGGGCTATCTCCTTCTCCGGCGGAACCGTCACCTATGGCCCGTTCACCGCCGAGCACCCGGCCGCCATCCCGGAGAAGGCCGACCGGGAGGGAGGGTATCCTTACGGCACAGTGGTATCCCTGGCTTCCGTGACTTCCGATCCGCAGCGGCCGCGGCAGCCGAGCTACGCCGTCGAACCTTCGGCCAGGGCCTACGACAAGAAGGTTTTCGGCGTGTATGCTGGGAAGAGCCCGGGAGAAGACGGAAACATCCACTCGATTTACGCGGTCGGCGACGGTCACGTCCTGGTCACCTCCGAAGGAGGGGATATCACGGGGGGGGATTACCTGACCAGCTCCAGCCGCGAGGGCTGGGCGATGCGGCAGGGAGACGATCTCCGCCACTCCTACACCCTGGCCAAAGCGTTGGAATCAGTCCGCTGGGAGGATGAGTCGGCTCCGGTCAAGTTGATCGCCTGCACCTACCAGACCCAGTAATAATTATTCCGGGGAGAAAAATAAAAAAACGGCTCCAGGAGCGGTTTGGAATCCTTGGAAAGGATGGTAATGGGAGGAGAGTGATAGGATTAATTCCAGTTTTTTCCTAACCAATTAGAAGGAGGCGAGCTATGAAGCAGTTGTTGTGTGTTCTTGCGGTGGGCATCTTCTCCCTGGCGGCGCTGTCGGCGCCGGCGGCCGATTTCGACGGGGACGGGTACGACGACATCGCCATCTTCCGGCCCTCGACCGGCCTCTGGGCGATTCGGGACGTGGGACGGTATTTCTTGGGGAGAAACGGAGATATCCCCGTCCCCGGTCGATACATCACCCAGGCGCACGATGACATAGCCATCTTCCGGCCCTCGACCGGGTTGTGGGCCATCAACGGGGGTCCCCGTTACAATTATGGCCAGGCCGGCGATACCCCGGTCGTGGGCGGCGGCGGGGGCAGCGCCTGGACCAGAACCGGAGACAACATCTATCGCTCGACCGGCAATGTTACCATCGGGACGACCAACACATCTTTGGGCAGTCTCAGTGTCGTTGCCACAGCAGCGTAACTGACCCTCACCTGTTTCTCTGGGAACAGTCATCCACTGATTTTGCCCGGATCAATTTCAGGAACTATTCTACCACCAACGCCTGGGCTATCGCCGGGAAGCCCCAGTCCACCACCGCCGCCGCCCGGTTGAATTTTTTCTACCAGGCAACCGGCGACATTATGTCGATCACCGGAAACGGTAGAGTTGGGATCGGTACCACCAGCCCCGCGGCTACCCTGCACGTCTCCGGCAATACCGCTCAGCCCGCCCTGGTCCTCCGGGGCGGCAGCTCCGGACCCGCCACTCCAGTCGACTTAGCGACTTTTTATGACGGTGGAGGTTCACAAGAGTTTTGGTTTAATGGTATCGGAAGTGCCGGTGCCAAGGGCAGTTGGGGCACATTTTCCCCTTACCTGGCGATGCACTTTGTCCCCGATGATCGATCAATTGAGGAGTACGAGGTGGGCGACCTGGTCTCGGCGATCGACACTCTGGCGGTGAAGACCTCCGGCGCCTTCGACCGGACCGTGGTCGGGGTGATCTGTCCCCCGGAAGGGTTCATCTCCATCCCCACTGAGTTGAAAGAGGAGATAACCACCACAGGCAAGAGGATGGAGGACTATCCCCTGGTCCCGGTGGCGTATCTCGGCAATGTCCAGGTCAAGGTCAGCGGCGAGGGAGGAGCGATTCAAAGCGGCGACCTGATTGTCCCCAGTTCGGTTGCGGGGGTGGGGATGAAAGGGGAGCCGGAGACCTTCCCCCAGTACGCCTCGGTGATCGGCAAGGCCCGGGAGAGCTTCTCGGGCGACGAGGGCCTGATCTGGGTATCCCTCGGCGTGAAATAGCCCTGCGGTCCGGGTCCGGGGTGCGGTCGCCTCGGGGGATTTCATCATCCCCTCCGGGCTTAACGACGGCACCGGGCGGGCGATATCCCCCGGAGATCTGACCTCGGATCTGCTCAGCCGGATCGTTGGGCGATCCTGGGAATCCTCGGATGAGGAAGACGTGAAGCTGGTCTGCACCGCGATTGGCCTGCAGGCGTCGGCGGAGGCTGTCAATGAGCTGAGCCGCGAGAAGGATCAGCAGATCAACCGTCTCACCGAGCGGGTGGAAGCCCTGGAGCGGATGGTTCAGGCCGGCGGACGGTAGCCGTAATTGAACCCCGCCGGTCCCGAGCGGAATTCTGGTTAATACTCCGGGGAATTATCTCCCTGTATTTGTTGTACTGACGGCCGGTATGTCGCCTAAGGATCCGAAATAGGCGCGGGTTATTCCCCGGGCCGCCCAGAGGCCGGCGGCCGGGCGGAAGATCCCCGGGTTCCAGGTGCCGTCTCCGTGGTAGTCACCCGGGACCGGGTGGTCCGATAAATTGCCGAAGTAAACCCGGGTCACCCCCCGGGCCGCCCAGAGGCCGGTCGTCGGCCGGAAGATCCCCGGGTTCCAGGTGCCGTCTCCGTGGTAGTCACCCGGGACCGGGTGGTCCAAGGAATTGCCGAAGTAAACCCGGGTCACCCCCCGGACCGCCCAGAGGCCGGTCGTTGGCCGGAAGATTCCCGGGGCATAGGTCCCGTCGCCGCGGTAGTCGCCCGGAACCGGTTGGTCCGAGAAATTGCCGAAGTAAGCCCGGGTCACCCCCCGGACCGCCCAGAGGCCGGTCGCCGGCCGGAAGATGGCCGGGTTCCAGGTCCCGTCGCCGGAGTAATCCCCGGGAACGATCGAGTCGGAAGGACCGCCAAAGTAAGCCCGGGTTACCCCCCGGACCGCCCAGAGACCCGTGTTTCGGCGGTAGATGGAGAGATCGCAGGTCCCGTCCCCGTTGTAGTCGCCGCGGTGATCGGTTCGTCGGGCGTGCTGTTGGAGGTAATAGACCTTCCCGTTTCCTCCCGCCCAGACGGCGCCGGGATAGGAGGCGTCGAGGGCGTAGACCGCCGCCGGCAGCGAGGTCTGGGCATACCAGTCCATCCCGTTGGAGGAGTAGAAGATGTTGCCGGTGGCGGGGGACGTTCCGTAGTTGCGTGTTCCCACCCAGACTTCCCCGCTCTGCGGATTGGAAGTTATGCATTTGGATACGTGGTCCGGAAACGCGGTGAGGCTTACCCAACCACCGTCGTATTTGCCCACCTTGGTGTAACCAGAACCTGCAAATGCGTACCAGGGCGTTTGTGATACAGGTACGCAGACTGACGGTGTGTCACCCATAGAGGCAGAGGTGAAAAGCTCCCAGCCGGTTCCGGTGTAATGGTACAGGCACGGATTATATCTCACGCTGTCGCCTCCGGCGGCCCAGATGTCGCTGGGCCCGGACCCGGCGATGCCGGTGAAATAGCCTACGCCCGTCACGTTGGAGGTGTGCGAATCCCAGCTGGCGCCGTCGTTGGAAGACTTATAGATGCCGCCGTCCCCGGCCGCCGCCCAGACATCGTAGCCGGAGGAAGCGTTCGCGACGGCCCAGAGGTGGGCGGAATAGTCCCAGGGCGCTACCAGGAGACCCACCTCCCACCAGCTCAGGGACTTGCCCGCTCCGCCGCTTTGCCGAAGGACGATGGGAAGATATATCGAGGTGGGGACAGAGGATTTAGACCCGCCGGCAGGTGGGTAGCCCAAACCGGAGAAGTAGGCGCGGTCATTGGCGGGGGTGGCAGCGCCATAGAACGCCAGGTCGGTCCAGCCGGTCACGGTGGTTATAATGGACCAGGACGCGCCGTCGAAGCGGTAGATGCTATTGCCCTGTCCCGCCCAGGCCGTGCCGTCCGGCGCCACGGCCAGGGCCTCGATCGGCTCTTCGCCGAGTTCGGTGGAGAGCGTCCACTCCTGGGCCATTGCCGGGACCGCTGCCAGGGCCAGGATCGCCGTTATTACCAGGATTCTTTTCATCATCGCCTTCATCCTCCTTGTCTTCGCCTGCCGTTTACCGGTGGTTGCCGATTCAAGACAAAAAAAGAGCGGCCCGAAGGCCGCTGGTAGAAATACTATAATTTGACCGGCTGAAATCCGGCCGACGCACACCCGGATAAAATGAGACCCGAGTCAGTTCCATAAAAGCTGATTCCTAGTTTTTGATGAGTCTGGAAAGTACTATTTCCCCTACGGAAAAGCAATGCTTTTTATTGCCGAACGCCAAGAAAAATCCGGGGAGGCGATGCCCGTTTCAAGGTTTGGGAATCGCCTCCCCGGCATTGGCGGGAGGATCGTTTTAGAAGTAAATTCCCAGGCCGAGGCGGCCCTGGAAGTGGTCGAGCTTCCAATCCTCCTTCCAGCCGTCGAAGAGGCCGACCTCCAGTTCCGGCTTGAGCCAGTTGTAGCGGAGTTCCGGCCGCAGGACCAGGCATTCGCTGAGGGCGATCTCGGCGCCGAGGCAGGCATAGTAGGTTACGCAGTCCTTCAGGTCGACAAAGTCCCCGCTTCCCGAGGCGTCGTTGTAACTGTAGCCGATCCCCGCCCCGGCGTAGAGGAAGACCGGTTCGAAAGTCGGGCCGACCCGGACACCCACGGTAAGTGGGAGGATTTCGACGTCGCCGCCGGTCACCCCGGGGATGCCGGAGTCCTTGAGGTCGGCCTTGAGGTAGTCGATCCCGAGGTCGAACTTGAGGTAGGGGGAGGCGGAAAGTACGAGGGCCCCGCCGCCGCCGAAGCTGTCGTCGGGTTCGATTGTCCCCAGGTCGGTGTCGCCATCGAAGTTGAAGGCATACAGCCCGTGGGCCTCAATGCCGAATGTCTGCGAGAACGCCGGCCCGGCGATAACGACCGCCAGTCCCAGCGCCAGGCTCCAGATAAACAGTTTCCTCATCTCTCCTCCCCCTTTCCCGCGTAGCGGGACTTGTTGACGATAGTTCTACTACGTGCTTTCACGGCGCCGGCCGCGGAATAATTATACCGGGTTTGTCTGTCGCCGGTCAATCTCCGACCCTTACCGGCTGACCGCCCAGTCGCTCGATCCGCCGAAGTAGATCCGGGTCAGTCCGCGGATCGCCCAGAGTCCGGAGGTGGGTCGGAAGATCGCCGGCAGGTCGATCCCGCCGCCCTGGTAGTCGCCGGGGACGGCGCGGTCGGCGGCAGCGCCGAAGTAGAGGCGGCTCCCGCCCCGGACGGCCCAGAGGCCGGTGGCGGGGCGGAAGATCGCCGGGGTCCAGCTCCCGCTCCCGGCGAAGTTTCCGGGGACGGGGATGTCGCCGGAGGAGCCGAAGTAGGTCCGGGTCACACCCCGGACCGCCCAGAGCCCGGAGGCGGGGCGGAAGACCGCCGGGCGGGCGGCGGGGCCGCCATAGTAACCGGGAACCGGGATATCGGCTGATGAGCCGAAGTAGATCCGGGAGGTCCCCCGGATCGCCCAAAGCCCGGAGCCGGGGCGGAAGACGGCGGGTTGGGCGGTCCCGTCCCCGTTGTAGTCGCCGGGGGCGGGGATGTCTCCTCTCCGGCCGAAGTAGTTGCGGGTTATCCCCCGGGCCGCCCACAACCCGGAACTCTCCCGGAAGACGGCGAAATCGTCGGTTCCGTCGCCGTCGTAGTCGGCCGGGACCGGCTGGTCGGAGGGGCTCCCGAAGTACACCCGGGTCAGGCCGCGGACGGCCCAGAGACCGGTGGCGGGGCGGAAGAAGGCGATCCCGGCGGTCCCGTCCCCGCTATAGTCGCCGGACTGGAGGACGGCCGGGGTGCGCCGCTCGTCGGCCCCGATGTCGGGCGCGAGGCCGATTGAGCCCTGTCCGTCGATGTCCATCTCCCGGTCCGGGGTGAAGGTTCCGGAGTCGATTGCCGGGAGGTCGCTGGAGCGGAGGTGGAGGTCGCCGCTCCCGGGATCGGTGAAGTATTCCGGTCCGGCCGCGGTCAGGTTGGTGACCAGCTGGGGGTTATTGGTCTCGAAGCGGTTGATCCAGAAGGGTTCGTCGGACAGGTTGTTGACCAGGAGGCAGTTGGAGGAGGAGGCGTACTGGACTTCGATCGAGTACGGCCAGCTGCCGGGGCTGTAGATGGTGTTGTTGATGACCTTCACGTCCGGCGATTTCGAGACACAGATCCCGAAGTCGGAGTTGGCGTAGCCCTTGACGAAGTTGTTCCGGATGACTCCGCCGGTGTGGCTGGGTGCCGAATCGTAGCTGTTGCCGAAGGAGATCCCCATATCGCAGTCGAGCACCCGGTTGCGCTCGACCACCGTCCCCGATGACCCCTGCCAGACCAGGATGGCCGGGCCGGCCAGGTCCCCCCCCGGCCCGGCCTTGATGTTCCCGATGACGTTGTCCCGGATGATCCAGTTGTGGGAGTTGAGGAGGTCGATCCCGTTGGTGTAGTCGCCCTCGCCCAGGGTGGTGATGTACTCAAAGGCCGAGCACTCGATGATCCCGTCGCTCTTGGATCCGGTATCGCGGCCCCCGCTGGCCTTGAAGAGCTGCTCGCCGCAGTCGACCACCCGGATGTTGTGGAAGAGGAAGCCCGATGGCGAAGAGGAGGGGTCGATGAAGACCCCGTGGTAGCGGACGTCGCGGACGGTGAGGTCGGCCAGGGTGAAGCCGGAGGCGTTGATGTAAACCCCGAAATACGTATCCCCGGAGTTCATTCCCCCGCCCCGGATGACGACATCGTCCCGGTTGCCGGAGAGGGAGCGGATGGTGACGGACGGCCGGCTGACCACGACCCCGTTGCCGCTGATCGAATAGGTCCCGTTTTCCAGGTAGATGGTGGTCGGTCCCGAGGCGGAGTCGACGGCGTTCAGCAGCCCCGCGGTGTCGCTCACCTGGACCACGGCTTCCCCGGGACCGGGGGGCGGGAGGGGGCCGCATCCGCTCTCCACCGGGTTCGGGGAGGCCAGGGCACAGAAAAGGATTGCCCCCGCCAATGCCCGGATGATTCCGTTGCTGCCGGCGGTCCCGGTTTTCATCTCGGTTGTCTCCCCGAATGGATTATCGGTTCCCCTGTTTAAAACATATCACCCGGAAGAGGGTTCGGCAATCCGGGGGTTATCGGCCAATGGGGATATCTCCCGATCCGCCGAAATACGCCCGGGTGATCCCCCGGATCGCCCAGAGGCCGGAGGCCGGGCGGAAGACGGCGGCCTGATCGGTGCCGGAGCCTTCGTAGTCCCCGGGTACCGGGATGTCGCCGGAGGTTCCAAAGTAGGCCCGGCCCCCTTCCCGGACGGCCCAGAGGCCGGAGGTTGGGCGGAAGACGGCCGGGGAGCAGCTCCCGTCCCCGGTGTAATCGCCGGGGACGGGGATGTCGTCTGCCGCTCCGAAGTAGGCCCGGGTGAATCCGCGGACGGCCCAGAGGCCGGAGGCCGGGCGGAAGACGGCCGGGTTTGAGGTTCCGTCGCCGGAATAATCGGCGGCGACCGGAGAGTCGCCATCAGTTCCGAAGTAGCATCGGCTCACCCCCCGGATGGCCCAGAGCCCGGTGGCCGGCCGGAAGACGGCGATGTCAACCGTTCCGTCGCCGTTGTAATCGCGCGGATCGGGCAGGTCCCCCGCCTTTCCGAAGTACACCCGGGGCCCTCCCCGGGCCGACCAGAGACCGGAAACATTCCGGAAAATGGCAATCTCGTCCGTCCCGTCGCCGCGGTAATCCGCTGGGACCGGGAGGTCTCCGACCGCGCCGAAATAGGCCCGGGTCAGGCCCCGGATCGCCCAGAGCCCGTCGGTGGGGCGGAAGACCGCGAGGTCGCCGGTCCCGTCGCCGTTGTAATCCCCGGGCCGGGGGACGACCTCGCCGCTTCCTCCCCCCGTCACCTTCCAGACGTGGACGATCGGTTTGTCGTCGTCGACCAGGGGCTCGAAGACGTAGAGGAAGCCGTTGACCCGGTCGACGGCGGCGGCCGCCAGGTGGGTCTTCTGCTGTTCGCCGGTGACCTGGTAGAGGAGGTGGTCGATATTCATTACCGCATAAGGCTGGGGCTGGTAGGGCGCCAGCTCCCCCCGGGCCACCGCCGCCAGGTCGGCCGGGTCGTAGAAGATGATCTCCCCGTCGAAGTAAGTCGACCACCACCCCCGGTTATCGCACTCCAGGCAGGGTCCGTCGGGGTTTCCGTACCAGCATTCCCCTCGCCCCTTGGTTCCGGCAAAGATCACCGCCTCCTTCCCCCCCGCCGAGAGCCAGGCCGCCCCCGGCCATTCGTCGGAATGGTGGTAGCGGTCCATCGTGTAGGCACCCCCGTGCGGGTCTTCGTAGTAGGAGGTCGAGTACTGGAGCAGGGGGGTGGCCCCGAGGACCGCATTGGCCGCCGGCGGGTTGCCCTCCTGCCAGGCCGCGAAGGCGTAGATGCAGGGTCCCTGCCCGCCCTGGCCCCCGTCCCGCATCCTCCCCGTCGCCAGGCTGCGGCCGCCGGTGTAGGCATTGGCCCAACTCTGGGGTATGGAGAAGAGGTAGTCGGTGGTGCTGTAAGTGTCGTAGTTACCGATCTGCCAGGGCCCGGCCGGGTTGGGGGCGGAGAGGTTGAGAGAGCACCAGCCGTGGGTGGGGGAGTGCGGGTCGACCTGGAGGTGCTGGTGCCAGCCGAAGTAGAGTCGCTCCGCCGAGCGCCCGTTCCCCGCCGGGAGATATTCCAGTCCGCAGTAAGGGATCTCGAACTCGGGGTAGAGTCCGCCGCGGATGTCGGCGAAGGGCTGGATGGTGGAGGCGGTGTTGAGGTCGGAGAGCTTCTTGCCCGGGGAGATTACCGGTTGAGGAATGCTGATCTCGGAAACGTACTGGTACCAGTTGTGGCCGGTTCCAAAGAGCGAACCGAGGCAGCCGTCGGCCGGCCCGCCCGGGTTTCCCTCCGGGTAATAGGCCAGGGCGTTGCCGCCCCAGGCCCAACCCGCTTCCCCTCCCGGCCCCGGGAGACGGAAGGCTCCCCGGTACTCGAGGTCGGAGGGCAGCAGCCGCTCCGCTGAGGCCGGGGCGGCCGGGAGAAGAAAGAGAAGCGCCGCCCCGGCGGCGAGACCGACCGTTTTCCTGATGTCCGTCTTCCCGGTGAACATAGGGCGCATAGCGGCCGCCTCCTCGGGTGGATGATCTCTCCATTTTAATAAAATATAGCACCTGGAGCAGGACCCGGCAAGCCGGTGAGGAGATTGGACAAATCGGATTTCCCGGCGGCGGAGAAGGCCCGGGGGAGTTAGCGGCCGGCGGGGGTGCCGTTAGTGCGGCCGGCTATGGTTTTACCGGACTCGGGGTCGAAGAAGTGGGTCTTTTCCGTGTCGATCAGGAGGGGGACCTTCTCCCCGACCTTGAGGTAGCGGACGGCGACCAACTTGCCGACCAGGCGGCTCTTCCCGACGGTAAAATAAACATACATCTCCGACCCCAGCGGCTCGACCTCATCGACCTCGGCCTCGAACTGTTTTTTCGGGGCGGCCGATTCGACTTCCTCGGCCAGGTGGAGGTCCTCGGGGCGGACCCCGCAGATGATCTCCTGCCCGCCGCGCTCGGCGAGTTTTTCCGCCTGTTCGGGGACGATCCGGAAGCGGAAGGCGCCCTCGTCGAAGTAGAGCCCGCCGTCTTCTTCAATGATCTTTCCCTCGAGGAAATTCATCGGCGGGGAGCCGATGAACCCGGCGACGAAGCGGTCGGCCGGGTGGCGGTAGAGTTCGAGCGGGGGGTCGACCTGGTGGATGAGTCCGTCCTTGAGGACGACGATCCGGTCGCCCATCGTCATCGCCTCGGTCTGGTCGTGGGTGACGTAGATCATCGTCGCCTTCAGCTGCCGGTGGAGCTTGCTGATTTCGGCCCGCATCTGGACCCGCAGCTTGGCGTCGAGGTTGGAGAGCGGCTCGTCGAAGAGGAAGACGTCGGGGTCGCGGACGATCGAGCGGCCGACCGCCACCCGTTGGCGCTGGCCGCCGGAGAGAGCTTTCGGTTTGCGGTCGAGGAGTTGGGGGATATCGAGGATCTCGGCGGCGGCCTCGACTTTCTTCTTGATCTCCTCCGGGGGGGTCTTGCGGAGCTTGAGCCCGAAGGCCAGGTTCTGACGGACGGTCATATGGGGGTAGAGGGCGTAGTTCTGGAAGACCATCGCGATGTTCCGGTCCTTGGGGGGGAGGTCGTTGACCAGTTTATCGCCGATGTAGATCTCGCCCTCGGTGATCGTCTCCAGCCCGGCGATCATCCGCAGGACGGTGGATTTCCCGCAGCCCGACGGGCCGACCAGGACCGTGAACTCCCGGTCGGGGATCTCCAGATCGACTTTGGGGACCGCGACCACACCCCCCGGATACACTTTCTTCACCTTAACCAGTTTGACCCCGGCCATAATTATCTCCCGCGGTTATAACTCCTACGCAGTAACAGGGAAGCTATCTTTTCAGGTTAGGGGGGCTTTTGTCAAGAACGGACCGAGTTCGAGCTGGACCGGGCGGGGGGGCGGAGGTTCCGCCGCCGGGTCGGGGGTCGGTCCGTCTTCGATCTCCACCACTTCGCTGATCCGGTCCTGGTAGGTCAGCCGGACCCGGACGTGTTCTTTCCCGGCCCGTTTCAGGGCGGCCTTTACCGTCTGCCGGGCCTGTTCCGGCCGGTTGCAGTCGAGACTGATATGGGCGAGGAAGACGTCGGTCAGGTCCGGCCCGGTCTCGGCGGCCAGCAGGTCGGCGGCGGCCTGATTGGAGAGGTGCCCCCGGCTGGAGTTGACCCGCTGCTTCAGCCGCCAGGGGCGGGTGCCGTTGAGGAGGAGGTCGGGGTCGTGGTTGGCCTCGAGGATCGCCACCCGGGCGTTTTTCAGCCGCTGCCGGACCAGCCGGGTCGGGGTGCCGAGATCGGTGGCGATGGTCACCTCTCTCCCCCGCCAGCCGATCACGAAGCCGACCGGGTCCCGGGAGTCGTGGAAGACTGAGAAGGGAAGGATGGAGAGGTCGCCGATCTCCCAGGTCTGGCCGTTGGTGAAGATCTTCACCTCGGCCCGGTCGGGGAGGTGGCCGGCGGCCGCCTCGGCCGTCTCCCGGTTGAGGTAGACCGGCCGGCGGTGCCGTCCGGCCAGGGCGGGGAGTCCCCGGACGTGGTCGGAGTGCTCGTGGCCGATCACGATGGCGTCGATCTCCCCGATCTCCAGACCCAGGAGGGCCAGGCACTCGATCGTACGCCGTCCGCTCAGGCCGGCGTCGACCAGGATCCGGGCGGCAGGGGAGGCGACCAGGGTGCAGTTTCCCCGGCTCCCGCTGGCCAGTACGCAGATTTTCAGGGACATCGCTATCTCATCCTTTTTGGCTGGTAACCCGGCGGAGATAGTAGCGCGGGTAGAGGGAAAGAGCAATCATTCTTCCTCTCCCTTTCGTCGCCGGACTTGCTTTTTCCCCGTTGATGTGGCTAAATAAATTCCAAAGTCGAAATCGATTTCGGGACAAACTTATGGCCCTGACCCTCCAACAACTGGCCCGTCCGGAACAGCGGATGGTCCTCTCGCCGCAGATGCAGCAGGCGATCTTCCTCCTCCAGGTTCCGCTCCAGGAGTTGCGGACCATCATCCAGCAGGAGATGGTCCAGAATCCCCTGCTTGAGGAGACGATGGAGCAGCTGAAGCCGGAATCCGAGGCGGCCGAGGAACTCCCGGCGGAGAACGGCCCCGAGGAACTGGAGTTCGAGGCCGAAATCGACCGCCTGGCGGCAATGGACGAGGAATGGAAGGAGTACTTCTTCCAGGACCACACCGCCCCCGGCCGCTACCAGGCCCCCGACGAGGAGACGCAAAGGTTCCTGGAGGAGTCGATCACCAGGAGCGAGTCCCTGACCGAGCACCTCCTGACCCAGCTCAACACCTCCCCGGCTACTGAGCGGCAGAAGGATATCGGCGAGGTGATCATCGGGGATATCGACCCCAACGGTTACCTGGGCGAACCTCTGGAAGAGATCGCCCGCCAGGCCGGGGCTGAAATCGGGGAAGCGGAGGCGGTCCTCTCCCTGGTGCAGAACTTCCACCCCCCGGGGGTGGGGGCGCGCGACCTCAAGGAGTGCCTGCTCCTCCAGGTCCGGGCCCATCCCCGCCCCGATCCCCTCGCCGCCGAGATCATCCGTTGCTGCCTCGAGGATTTGGGCGCCCACCGCTACCCCCAGATCGCCCGCGACCTTTCGACCACCCCGGAGCGGGTCCAGCGCGCGGCCGAGTTCATCGCCACCCTCGACCCGAAGCCGGGGATGATCTACGACCGCGACCTGACCACCTTTATCACCCCCGATCTCTTTTTGGAAAAAGACGAGGAAGAGGACGAGTATCGGATCGCCTTCAACCGCGATTACAACCCCCGCCTGAGGATCAGCCGCCGTTACCGGCAGCTTCTGGCCAACCCGGATACCCCGGAGAAGACCCGGGAATACATCCGGGATAAGCTGCGGGCCGGGCTCTGGCTGATCCGGAATATCGGGCTCCGCCGCCAGACCCTGCGGCGGATCGCCGAGGAGATCGTCAGGAGGCAGAAGGATTTCTTCGACCGGGGGCTGGCCCATCTCCATCCCCTGAAGATGACCGAAGTAGCCGAGGTGGTGGGTATCCACGAGTCCACGGTCAGCCGGGCGGTGGCCAACAAGTACCTCCAGTCGCCGCGGGGGGTCTTTCCCCTGAGGTTTTTCTTCACCGGTTCGACCACCACCGCCGGAGGGAAGGAGATCGCGGCCCCCCACCTGAAGAAGATTCTGGAAGAGTTGATCGGGGAAGAGGACTCCCAAAACCCCTTGAGCGACCAGGAGATCGCCGAGCAGCTCTCCGAACAAGGGATCAAGCTTGCCCGGAGGACGGTGGCCAAGTATCGCAACGCCCTCAACATCCCCCCCGCCCATCGGCGGAAAAGTTGGGGAGTGGGGAATAGGGAATCACACCTGCTGTAAAAGATACTTGAAGGCGGAGAGGGCGGCGCGGGCGCCGTCGCCGGCGGCGATCACGATCTGTTTGAAAGGGCCGTCGGTGACGTCGCCGGCGGCGAAGACCCCGTGGACCCCGGTCGAGCCGTCGCGGCCGGTCAGGATCTCCCCGGCCGGGTTGGTCTCGACCAGGTCGAGGACGAAGTCGCTGTTGGGGGCGAGGCCGACCTCGATAAAGACCCCCTCGACCTCCAGCCGCTGGTTTTTTCCCTCCTCCAGGTCCCGGATGGTCAGTCCTTCCACGCCTTTGGAACCGTGAATCTCCACCGGTTCGTGGTTGAGCAGGCAGTTGATCTTTTCCGACGACTTGACCTTGTCCTGGAGAATCCGGTCCCCGGCCAGGCCTTCGCGGGAGATTAAATAAACCCGGTTGGCGATGGTGGACATCTCGATCGCCGCTTCCAGTCCGGAGTTTCCCGAGCCGATCACCGCCACCGTCTTGTTCGCGAAGAGGGGTCCGTCGCAGGTCGAGCAGTAAACCACCCCCCGCCCGGACAGTTCCTTCTCCCCCGGGATGCCGAGTTTCCGCTTGAAGGCCCCGGAAGCGATTATCACCGCCCGGGCCTGGACTTCCCGGTCCGACTCGGTGTGGAGGACCTTGCAGGTTTCCCGGACCTCGATCGAGACCACCCGTTCCCCGATCAACCGGTCGACCTGGTATCTCCCCAGGTGGTCGAGCATCCGCTCGACCAGGTCGGGGCCGTCGATCCGCTCGGTCCCCGGCCAGTTTTCCACGTCGCGGGTGGAGCCCATCTGGCCGCCGGGGTCGAGGGCGATCATCGCCAGGGAGAGGTTCTTCCGGGCTCCGTAGAGGGCGGCGGAGAGTCCGGCCGGGCCGGCCCCGATCACCGCCAGGTCGTAGAGCTTTTCCGTACTCGGTTCAGCGGTCCGGCCGAGAATCCGGTCGAGTTCTCCGGCGGCGTTGAGCCGGGCCAGGTCGTCGTAGCCGCCGATCCCCTCGCCGTCGATGAAGATCTGGGGGACGGTCCGCCGGCCGGAGCGCTCGATCATCTCTCGTTCCAGCTTCCGGTCGGAGGTGATGTCGAGGACGGTGTACTTCACTGCCTTGGAGTCGAGCAGGCGCTTGGCCTTAATGCAGTAGGGACACCATTCCTGGGAATAAATTTCAATCATCTTCTTTCTCCTTGAGAATTTTTTCGATGGTCCGGGTCAGTTCGTCCTCGCCCAGCGGCTTGGAGAGCTTCCCCGGCCCGCCTTCCTCTTCCAAAAATGCCCGGAGTGGGGGGCTGAGCTGGGCGGGGAAGCCGGTCAGGAGGACGACTTCGGTCCCGGGGGAGACCCGCCGCAGGCCCCGGCAGGTCTCGATCCCGCCCAGCCGGGGCATAATCAAATCGACAAAGGCGATGGCGATCTCCTCGTTCCCGGCGATCTCCAGGGCTTCCCGGCCGTCCCGGGCGGTCCGCGGTTCGTAGCCGGCGGCCTTCAGTTCTTCGCGGTGGGCGAGGAGGAAGAGGGCGTCGTCGTCAACTAATAATATCCTGGGTTTTTCCATTATTTCCGTCCCGGTCCGCCGTGAGCCGGATAGTGAACACCGTTCCCCGTCCCGGTTCGCTCTCGACGCTTATTTCTCCCCCGTGCCCTTCGATGATCCCGTAAGCGACCGAGAGCCCCAGGCCGATTCCTTCTCCCGGCCCCTTGGTGGTAAAGAAGGGGTCGAAGAGCCGTTCGAGATTTTCGGGCGCGATCCCGGAGCCGTTGTCGGAGACGGTCAACTCAACGGCGGCCCGGTCGGGGGAGTTTTCGGTCTTGATCTCCAATCGTCCGCCTTCGGTCATTGCGTCACGGGCGTTGGTGACCAGGTTGAGGATCACCTGCTGGAGCTGCCCCCGGTCCCCCCGGACCTTCTTGAGCCCCCGGGCGAAATCCCTGGCCACGGTGATCTCCCGTCCGGCCAGTTGGCAGGCGCTGAAGGAGAGGGTGGAGTCGATGACTTCGTTCAGGTCCAGTTCCTGGAGATCCCCTTCCGAGCGGCGGGCGAAAGCGGTCAGATCGCCGACGATTCGGGCCATATGCTCGGCGGCGGCCAGCATCGCCGCGGCCCGCTCGTCCTCCGGCGACTCCGGGTCCGCCTGTTTCCGGCTCAGCCTCAACATCGTCATCAGGCCGTCGAGAGGGCTGTTCAGTTCGTGGGCTACCCCGGCTGCCAGGAGCCCGAGGGAGGAGAGTTTCTCGGCCTGGATCAGCTGGGCCTTGATGTCTCTCAGCTGCCGGTAGGCCTTGGCCAGATTGACCTCGGTCTGTTTGCGCTCGGTGATGTCCCGGGTGATCCCGACATACCCGGTTTTCTCCCCGTTTCCGTCCCGCAGCACCGTCATCGTCAGGTGGACGTCGATTATCCGGCCGTCTTTTCTCCGGTTGAGCAGCTCGCCCTCCCAGGTCCCGCCGACCGCTTCCACCGCCATCTTCTCCGCCAGCCGCTCGGGGTTGCCGGATATTCCCTCAAAGAAATCCCGCGAGTCCCGCCCGGCCATCTCGGAAGGGTGGTAGCCGAGGATCTTCTCCGCGGCCGGGTTGGCGTAGATGATCCGGTGGGCGATGTCGGTGATGATCACCATCTCGGCCAGGCCGGCCAGGGCGCCGGAGAGACGCAGCAGTTCCCGCTCCCGTTCCTTTCGATCGCTGATGTCGATCATTGTCGCCGCCAGGAAGGCCGGCTCGCCGTCCCGGCCCCGGATCACCGACCCGGCCATCAAGGTGGGGAAGACCGTGCCGTCCCGGCGGAGATGGAGAATCTCATTGAGCGCGGCGGTCCCCTCCCGACGCAGTTTGTCGATGGCCTTCCTCACCCGGTCCATCTGCTCCGGGCTGTGGAGAGCGGAGACGTCTTTCCCGAGCAGGTCTTTGACCGGGCAGCCGTGCATCTCGGCCAGGGCCCGGTTAACGTAGACCAGTTGCTGATCAAGATCGATAATCCCCACCCCGTAGGGGGCCAGGTCGGCGATCGCCCGGAACTTTCCCAGTTCCTTGTCCATCTCCCGTCGTTCGGCCAGTTCCCGCTCCAGGCGGAGGTTGAGTTCCTCAAGCCGCGCGGTCCGCTCGGCCACCGCCGCTTCCAGTGCGGCGCCGTTATGTTCCAATCGTCTCCGGCTGTCGGCCAGGGTGAGGACGGCCGGGATCCACTTGAGAAAACCTATCGCCATCAAGATAATCCCCAGGAGGTAGCCGGTGATGTCCTTGAAGAAGAACTCCACCCCGGCCGGAATGCCGAGGAAGGATCCGCCCGGCGGAGAAAAGTAAGCGAGAATTTCCCAGAGGAGGCCGAAGAGGAGGAGCGAGAAACCGGAGACGATGAAACTCCATCCGCCTTGCCGGCGGAGGGAATATCTTCTTCCCACCCTCCAGAGATAGGCCGCCGCCACCGCCAGCACGGCGGCCCGAGTTATCAGCAATACGCATTCGTCCATTGCGCTATTCCCTTTGTTCAGCGATCAATCTTAACAGTTCAACTCCCGGCCGACAAATGAATATTTCCACGTTACCCGGAGAGTAAAAAAACCCCCCGCCGGTTTCCCGGCGGGGGTTTTCAGCCGAAGGTCGGATTCGAA
>JAVCCZ010000184.1 GCA_030765265.1 Candidatus Erginobacter occultus | reverse complement strand
TTCGGGATTGGAGGTGTTTTTGAACTGCTGTGGCATAAAGCATAATGGTTCTTTCTCGATAATGCGCTCTGCCTCATCGATTGCCCCGTTCATCCCCCTATCCCCCGGGGTAAGAACCAGTTCCGCCCCCAGGGCGGTCAGCAGTTTCCTTCTCTCCAAGCTCATAGTATCGGGCATTGTAAGGATCAATCGGTAACCTTTGACCGCGGCCACCATTGCCAGCCCCAGCCCCGTATTTCCGCTGGTCGGCTCCACGATGGTAACACCCGGACCGAGGCGCCCCTCCTTTTCGGCAGTTTCGATCATAGCGAGGGCGATCCGGTCTTTTACACTCCCCATGGGATTGAGGTATTCACACTTCCCCCACACGATTGCCGAGTTTTTGCCGCCCACCCTGTCCAATCGAACGATCGGCGTCTTCCCGATCAGTTCTAATATATTTCCGGCTTGGTTCTCCATATCATGGAATATCTTTAGATTCCGGCTCCGCCGTTGAATTTCTCCCCGCCCGGAAAGAACTCTTTCAAAAAGTTCTGTTTCTTCTCTTCCCAGGCCCGGTCAATCGAGTCCGACAGGCCCTCCTGGCTTTCGAGCTTCGCGAGACGGGCGCTCAGCCTGTCATACATGCGTATGAACTCCTTGAATGCTTCCGCTACCGGGTCGGGCAGCTTTCCGTGCTGGAGTTCTTCAATGTCTTTCGGGCTGAAGCCAAGCGCAACTCGGGCCGGAATCCCCACCGCAATAGAACCGGTCGGGACATCGCGGATCACCACCGATCCGGCACCGATCCGCGCGCCGTCGCCGATATGAAGCGGGCCCAGAATTATCGCGCCAGCGCCTACCTCGACGTTTTTTCCAAGAGTGGGATGCCGTTTTGTCTTCGTCTTGGAAGTCCCTCCCAGGATCGCGCCCTGGAAAAGCAGACAACCGTCCCCCACCTCGGCAGTTTCGCCGATCACGACCCCGGCCCCGTGATCAATGAATACCCCCTCACCGATCTCGGCCCCCGGATGTATCTCTACGCCGGTCAACAGACGACTGAACTGGGAGATCACCCGGGCAAGCAGCCGCAGGCCACATCGCCAGAAGAAGTGGGCTGTCCGGTGGAGCCAGATGGCGTGAAGTCCCGGATAGCAGAGGATTATTTCGAGGGTGTTTCTGGCGGCCGGATCCTTGGCGAAGACCGCCTTGACGTCTTTCTTCAGCTCTTCAAGCATTTAAAGATTTTATCAAAAGAGATGATTAATACCAACCGGATTCGGCATCATGGATCATTTGCGGGGCAGCTTGAGGATCACCAATCCCTAATTAACGATAATGGCCCGGAATCCATTTTCCCCGTATAATTTAATCTGTTCGATTCCCTAAATAGAAGTTGGGGGCACGTTTTATTATGGTATTATATATTAAACGCTATAAGGAGAAGAGAGCTTAATAATGAAAGACAGCCGCCAGAAAAAATTGGCCCGCATACTGGTGGATTATTCAGCGGAAGTGAATAAAGGCGATATTGTGCTGGTTGAGTATACCGACGGCACGCCGTTGGAATTTATCCGCGAGATACAGACTGTTTGTCTGGAGCGAGGGGCGAAATATGTGAGGTTGAACTATGCGAGTTCCGATCTTGCTTTTAACTTTTATCGTCGGGCTAACCCTCAGCAACTGCACTATTTCCCCGTACATGAGCTTCAATTCATGAAGTCGGTGAACGCCTATATCGGGGTCGGCTCTCCCTGGAACAACAAGACCTTGAACGCGATCCCCGGGAAGATCCTGAGTGCTCGGCAGCGGCTGCTCAAACCGATTCAATCCTGGCGGGTTGACCACACCCGGTGGGTGGTTACCCGGTATCCCACTTATAGCCAGGCCCAGGACGCCGGGATGAGCTTTGAGGATTTCGAAGATTTTTACTTCCGGGCCTGCAATATCGACTGGAGGAAGGAATCGAGCCGCCAGCAGAAGTTAAAGCTGCTGCTGGACAGAACCAAAACCGTCCGGATTATCGCTCCCGATACCGATATAATCTTTTCTGTCGCCGGGATGGGGGCTATCAAGTGTGACGGTAAAAGGAACATGCCCGACGGAGAGGTCTTCACCGCTCCGCTCCTCCATTCGGCGGAGGGGCATATACGTTATAATGTTCCTTCCCTCTACCAGGGGAAATTATTCTCCGGTGTCTACTTCGAGTTCAAGAAAGGTAAGATTGTCGCGGCTCGCGCTGACCAGGGAGAGGAGTACCTGGAGATCCTGTTGAATACCGACCGGGGAGCCCGATTTATCGGGGAGTTTGCCTTCGGCTTGAATAAGAAGATCCGCCGCCCGATCCTCTCCACTCTCTTCGACGAGAAGATCGCCGGCTCCATTCATCTCACCCCGGGGAAGGCGTACCGGGAGTGTGATAACGGGAACAGCTCCGCCATCCACTGGGATCTGGTCCGGATCATGAAGGACGGAGAAATCTATCTGGACGGCAAGCTCGCCCAGCGGCACGGCAAGTTCGTACTCCCCGCTTTGAAATCACTTAATTAGGGCTCCTAGTTTACCAAAGTACTCGGGGCGATCTCCCGGTCCATTGTTACGATGGAGAGCGTCTCTTCATCCTTGGCAGCCAGGATCATGCCCCGGCTCTCCACTCCCCGAATAATGGCCGGCTCCAGGTTCTCGACCACTACCAGTTGCTTCCCTA
>JAVCCZ010000016.1 GCA_030765265.1 Candidatus Erginobacter occultus | reverse complement strand
TCCGTAATCCGAAATCAGATCATTCCGCTTTTTCAGGACTCTATCGTCTGCCACGATGTCCCCTCCTTGTTTGTTGACGGAAGATTGATCTTCACAAGAGATCAATCGGATTGAAACTGTCTCTACCAGATAGTCGGATAGAGGGGACGATTTATTCTCAATTATTTTTCCGGATTGACGGAGCACCGTTTGAAGATTACCGCCCTTCGCAGCGAAAAAATGGGACCTGAAGGGATTTCGAGTAGTATCCCGGGGCAACGGCCCCGGGTTACCAACCTTCGAAACAAGAAACCCCCTCCACCCGACGGGGGGAGGGGGCAGGGGGAGGGGGGGGTGAATCCGGTTCTCCGCCTCCCGCTGGGGTTTAACCCACCGGAGCGCAAGTTTCCCGGCTAACCACCCGTTAAGCCCTGCCCGCCCCGGACGGTTTTCATATATCCTGAGCGAAGTCGAAGGAATCCGGCCGGAGCGAAAGTTCCCCGGCTATCTCCGAGCGCAGGATCGCGAAGTTTTTTCTCTTGTAGTACTCCCGGTCCCCCTCTTCCAGGATTGAGCCCAGCTTGACCGAATAATCCCGGGCGGTTAAGGCGTCAAGTCCCTGGCCCAGTTTCCCCAGGTCTTCCGGGGATGCCTCCAGTCCGATGCCTTTCTTGAGGAGGAACTCGATGTCGAACGCGTCCCGGATCTCTTTCCGTTGGAGGAAGGCCGCGATCTTCGACCGCATCATATCCGGCAAAGGCACGACATCGACGTAAACCTGGAGGTCGGCCGAGGGGCTGTAAGCTATCGCCGGTTCAGTTGACCCTTCCGGTGTCTTCTTCCTGATCTCGATCTTCAGCCTTCGGGGATAACTCTCCGACTTTATCTCGACCAGGATGGTATTGAATTTATCCGCGCTGTCCGTGACCGTGTAATCGGCCCTCAGGAATTCCGTGATCTCCCGCCGGAGCTGTTCGGCATCCTCCTTATTTTTCAGCTGGAAATCCAGGTCGACCGAGTAGCGGTTGAGTCCGAAGCAGAGCCGGAGCATCGTCCCGCCGCAGAAGACCAGCCGTTCCAGGATGCGTCCGCTTTTCAGCTTGTCCAGTACTTCCAGTTCGAATCTTTCCTGTTCGATCAGATCGCGCATATTCTCTCCGCCTCTCTCCTCGTATTCAGGGGATAAACGTTCATCATCTCTTTGATCTTCTGCCGGTCGATCTTGGAAGCATCCAGGGCACTGGTATCCAGTGGATACCGGCCCCGGGAATTGAGATAGAGGGAGTCGAGCAGGGCTTTCTCCGGGGTCGCGATGAAGAACCCGTCCCGCTTGACGAACCCGAAGTAGTATTCCCGCTTGACCTTCCGGAAGGCGAATACGGTTCCCCCCTCCGCGAATTCTCCCGAACGCTTCAACGAAGCGCTTTCGTAGTATCCCCTCGGCACCTGGGTACTGATCCCATAGCAGGCCAGGGCGGTCAGGAAGGAGACATAGGACGGGACCTGGAGGAAATTGGCGATTCGGAAGAGATCTTCCCGCCCATATCTCGACCAGGCGGCCTCGGTCACGTAGAAGTTGTTCTTCAGCCGGACGATGATCCCCCTCTTCCGGTAGCGGGAGCAGAGCACCCGGGCCGACTCCCGGTTCAGAGAAAATACCCGGGCCGCGTCCTCGACCGTGAAGAAGAGCTTACCGCTAAGTTGTTGAATCTTCTCGTAATCCATCGCACCTCTCCGCCGCGACATTAAGGACACATAATAAACAATTATGTATATTATCTATTCCTGATCCTCCTGTAAATAAGAAACCCCCTCCCCCCTCCCCGCCCGCCTCCTCTCGCTCCCGGGCCTTGGCGATATCCCCTCTCATCCCCGCCAGGCTCGTCCCCATAGCCTCCAGGGCCTGCTCGTCCACCTCGTCGCCGAGTTCGTCGAGGAGCCGACCGGCCCGGTCGAAGTCGTCGACGCACCAGGCGACGGCGGCGCGGAGGCCTCCCGGAAGAGATCGCTTCTATCAGCGGATGGAAGCGCGGCAACCTTATCCATCGTTCTCCCCGGCGCAGATCTGTTTGATCGCCTGGTAAATCCACCCGGTGGCCAACCTGGTATCCCGGAGTATCCCTGGCCTCAGTTCCGGTTTCAGCCACTGCCTGATGGCGGTGATGACTTCCGCGGTGATATGTTCCCGGCCGAGAGATCTCAGTCCCTGGACCAGAATGGAGCTCTCAGGCAGGTTGAATGATGTCTCCTTCAACGCGGTATGCCGGAACTCCAGCCGGGTGTTTCCAATTTCATAACTCCGGTCGGGACCGTTGGAGAGATAAACAGAACGGCCGGGAACCTGGGTGGACAGACCCATCAGGTTCAGTGCGGCGGCTCCTCCGGGCTGAATCCGCCAGCCGAACTTGCGCGCGAGCGCCCGGGCGACCTGATCAATATCCGGGCTGAGCGGCCGGTCAAGCAACTGACTGAACGCCGGATAATCATATAGCCCGCGGATAACCCGGCGGATCGTGCCCTTCCGGGCCAGACGGTATAGGGCAAGATCGATGGCCCCCCTGCTCCCCAGATGGGAAAAGTCCTTCTGAAAAAAGACCCAACCCCTGCCTTTGCCATATATCCGGCTAATAATCTTATCTTCAATTGATTGTGTCATAAATACAAACCAATATTTGTAAGAAAAAGTACCAAATTAATCTTACAAACGCAACTGAAATATATTCCGCCCGCATTCCCCTGTCGCCAAGCCCGGGTTCAAGACATAGGTAACACTTCAAGGGTTCTATGTGTTTTGCGTCCGTTCCGCCTCCCCACTCCCTCCCGGAAAGCTGTCACCGATCACCGATTACCGGCCGCTCCCCTTCCGATATCCCACCTCATCCCCGCCAGGCTCGTCCCCATATCCTCCAGGGCTTGCTCGTTTACCTCGTCGCCCAGTTCGTCAAGGAGCCGCCCGGCCCCAGTCAACCCCCTCCACCCAGCTGGGGGAGGGTGAAGGGGAAGGGGGGGGCTATATGGGGGTGTATGGATTATTTAAATCCGCCCCGGTAATCGCTCAACTGCCGGCTGGTATCGAGAAGGATCACGATCTCCTGCCCGTCAAATTCTCTCGCCAGGAATACCCTCAGCTGGCTCCCCTTCAGCGGTACCTGGAACGACTCCAGCTCCCCGCGGGCCATCCGGTCGAAGTCGTCCTTCTCTCGCCCCGAGGGCCGGAACCGGTTCAGGTCCGCTTCGGAAAATTTTTTCTCCTCCTCCTTATCATCCTGGAACCAGGGCGTGAGCTCGTAGTAAACCTTGACCCCGGCCCGGGCCCTCGGCATCAGGAAGGAGATCCGCCCCTCCGAGCTGATGTCCGCCGCCAGGGCGTCCCGGAGGGCCAGGATATCCGCCACCTCCCCGTCTTCCCGGATCTCCCCCGCCATCTCGCCCAGCTGGCTCTTCTCCGCCAGCACCCGGACCTTGTTCCAGGCGTCCTCGGAGACCGTCCGGTAGACCCGCCACTCCGCGTACCAGAGCCCGCCCACCAGCACCAGGACCAGCGCCAGAGGCACCGCCACCAGCAGCGCCACCTGCTTCCTCGACCACCTCGACTCCGCGCTCTCCCGGTTCTGGGCCTTGGAAATGATGGCCAGGCTGGCCGTGCCGCTGGCGAAGGAGAGGGCCAGGATCAGCAGCCCGACCAGGAACCCGCCCAGGTAGAACGCGGTCTCGATCTTGACGGTCAGGAAGGACCAGTTGAAAGTGGCCCCGACCATCAAGACGATCGCCCAGAGCCCGATCAGGATCACCAGTAAAACAATCGCCCGCAGGGAAAGGTCCCGGATCATCTTCTCCAGTTTCATCTTCGCCTCCTGAAAAGTGGTATATGTCGGTTAGGATTGCCAGACCCCCGCCGAAAGCATCCCCTTCTCGCTCCGGGAGGGTACTCTTCCGCCCCGAGCCGTTGGCGGATACCCTATGTGAGTCCGTTGATTTCCTTTTCCAGAATAGAGAGGGATTCAATAATCCGGCCGAATTCGGGTATTTCCCCGAATATCATTACCTTCATCTTGCCGTAATCCTTGCTCAAGGAGACAAGGTGCTCTTTTTTCGGGACAAGCTTAAAAGTCCCCGGCTTTGCCTCTTCGTATCTTGCCCAGGCGGAACGATAAAAGCGCATCTTGAACCGGACCACGTCGGCCAGCAACCAGAGGTCATTGATCGCGCGCTTTTCGACCACTGCCGGCGACATCCCCAGTATCGCGGAGGCCTCCCGGAAGAGATCGCTTCTCTGGGCGGATGGAAGCGCGGCAACCTTATCCATCATTCTCCCCGGCTCAGATCTGTTTGATCGCCTGGTAAATCCACCAGGTGGCCAACCTGGTCCCCCCCCGGTAACACTGACGATTTCTCCGCTATAGTCTCATCAGCAATCGCTCGCGCACCAGGGATGCGGCCTCCTGAACGTCATACTCGATACCCGTTCGGAGTAAGACGCCCGTATCGGAGCAGAAGCCAGGGTCTCCGACCCTGGATTCCAGTTCGGCGATCAGCTTACTTGCACGCACTTTCGTTCCCTCGCCCCGCAGATAGAATCGGAAAGCGTCCAGCACCAAGTCCGCGTCGGGCAGAACACCGCGGGGCGCCACCTTGCCTGCCATCGCCCAGTAGAGATCGAAAAGGTCACGCCCCTGCCTGCGCTGGAACAGGGCGCGCATCTTGGTCCCCAGCATTTCATTCAAGCTGTAAGTGGCCAGTGCCGCACGCTGGTCCATATCCCGCACCCGCACCGTGAAGTCGATCCTTTCCATGGGTCCCCACGTCTCCCTCTCGGAAACATTGACCTCCACCTTGACCGTCAGAAATCTGCCCGCTTCAGTCACCGACGGAACGCGAAAAATCAGTCTCAGAATCTTCGATGGCCGCGCCATATTGCGGATGGTCAGCTTCACCTCGTCCCATAATGTCTGAACCGGCCTCCCCAGGACTTCTGTCAGCATACGCCGCAACGCTTTGCCGATGTGATCGGCGGGACGTTCCCCGACCAACACCAGATCGATATCCTCGGAATACCGGGCGGGAGGCGCCAGATGAACCTTGTGAAGCGCCGTTCCGCCGCGCATGGCGACCTGTTGACCAAGAAAAACATCCCGGAAGATCGCCGTCATTGCCAGCGACAGGAGCAGATCCTGTTCGACCTGGATCAACTGCGCCCAGGGTGCCACATCCAGGTGAGCAAGCACATCCTGCCGGGTCAACTTCATATGCCGGCCTCCAGCGACACGTTGGGAATCACCATCCAGGGCCGCGCCGCGTTCCCGGACGCCGGCAACTCGCCGCCAGGCGCCAGCAGAATGGGAACCAGCCTGCGGGATAGCAACCAGGTCTCTGCCACGGATGCCAGCCCCCCGGCTCCGATCGAGTCGAGCAGGAATCCCAGCCGCTGCACCACGGTCACTTCCCCACAACCGTGGTCCAGCGCTTCCTTGAGCGAGGCCTTCTTCGTGACCGGCGCCAGACCGCCGACCACCTCGCGCACACGCCCGACCCCGCCGATGCCCCTGGCGTAACGCACCAGGTCGATCATTGTCGCCCCCGACGTGCTTACCCGCAACGGCGCGTGGGCCGGACTCGGCTCGAATACCGGGACCTGCCCCACTTCTTTCCGTTGAAAAAGCTCGATCCGCAAACGTCCGACCCGCAGATCACGGCGCGTGTGGGCCGTGGAGATCACCACCTGCACCGTCTGCGCCGCCTGATGTGACGATCCGAGCAGTGCGGCGGCGGAAAGCAGACCGACGTAATACGGTTCTTTCCAATGCGCGAAGCACGCATCCAACCACCACTCGAAAGGAGGAGCCCCGGCGGCGCGATGCTCAGGCGCAATATACAGAAAAAGATCCCCCCGTGGCGTCACCCGCGCCACGTGTGGTATCCGGCGCAACTGCGCGCGGGCCGCCGGCCCGGCAAGCCCCGTCGCTTCCCGCACTTCGGCCAGCGAAAACAGCACCCGGCCCCGAGCCGCCCGCTCCTCCACGAAATACCAAGCGTTCTTGGATGGCATATTCACACTCATAACGTAACGTATTTCGTTACGTTGCGCAAGCGATTCTGCATTTTCGCCTTGGATAATATCCCTGCGTCTTCGTCGACCGGGCGCGAGATCCGAATCTCCCGAATCCCGGTCCAGTCAGCTTCCTTGACCGCGGACACGGTTTGCGCGGTCCGCATCAGCTCCCGTAAGGTCTTATGCGGTTCCGCGTCGGCCAAGATATCCGCCAGCCTGCGGCAGTCCCGCGGCCAATCGGAAACGGGCTGGTACGTCGCCAGCGAGCGAAGCAGGTCCGCCACCGCCGGCGTCGGCGCGCGGAACCGCTCTCGTCGGATTGCTTTCGTCGCGTTCATAACTCGCGCCTCCCCCCTATGGTACGCTCGGTGCACCGCTTCGTCGTTCACTTCTTATCATCCAATCCGTAATCCGAAATCAGATCATTCCGCTTTTTCAGGACTCTATCGTCTGCCACGATGTCCCCTCCTTGTTTGTTGGCGGAAGATTGATCTTCACAAGAGATCAATCGGATTGAAACTGTCTCTACCAGATAGTCGGATAGAGGGGACAATTTATTCTCAATTATTTTTCCGGATTGACGGAGCACCGTTTGAAGTTTACCGCCCTTCGCAGCGAAAAAATGGGACCTGAAGGGATTTCGAATAGTCTCCCGGGGCAACGCCCCGGGTTACCAATCCCCGGAGTATCCCGATGGCTTGCGTCGGTGTCTTCCATATCGGTGGCGTGAACCTCTTCAGGATTGGCCGGCCGGCACCCAGCTCTCTCAGGCCGTCCGATCCCTATCCCTCCCGTTATCGAGACTGGCCCGCCAGACCACTGATTGCGGGTTAGTTGTGTATCCTGATCTGAGTACAACTGTACTCGAAAAGGAGAGCGCAAGTTCAAAAGTTAACCGGCCGTCCTCCCCGCCCCCCGCCCCCGGTGGGCTTTCGAAGATCCTGAGCAGAGCCGAAGGAATCCCACCGGAGCGAAAGTTCCCCGGCTAATCAGAGCGAAATTCAAGTTTCCCCCTCCCCGGCGGGGAGGGGGACAAAGGGGAGGGTAAAGAGAGCCGGGGCCGCGCCCTCTCCGGGCAAAATGTCAAAAGGAAATGACTGACCCCTTTTCCCTTAAAACTTCTGGGCGGCCTCGGGTGTCCCGGAGCCGAGTATCCATCCGGCTATCCGCCGGCGGATCTGTTCAAGGCGGGTATCGGAGATGATCCCGATTGTACCTTGCAGGATGCCGGAAGCAACGACGGCAATGCGGGTAACCCGGACAACACTG
>JAVCCZ010000062.1 GCA_030765265.1 Candidatus Erginobacter occultus | reverse complement strand
TTAAAGTTCCCTTCGCGTTCCTTTGCGTTCTTTGCGTCTTTGCGGTGAATATTTTTTACCTGGTCACATCGCGGGGGGCGTAGGAAGTATGGAGGAGCTGGTGGCATTTTTCCGAGAGCGGCTCCCCCAGGAACTCCCGGTACAGTTTCTGGATCGAACGGTTCTGGTAGGAGACCCGGTCTTTCCCGGACCGGTCGAGGCGGTAGAGGGCCCGGACCCGTTTCCGGATCGCCTCCGGGTCGGCGGTGAAGGGCTGGCCGCCGCCGTTGACGCAGCCGCCGGGGCAGGTCATCACCTCGATGAAGTCGAGTTCCTTCAGCCCGGCCTCGATCTCTTCCAGCAGCCGACGGGCGTTTCCGGTCCCGGAGACGGCCGCTACCCGAAGTTTCTTCCCGGCGATCTCCAGTTCGGCTTCCCGGATCCCGCCCGCGCCCCGGACCTCGGTCAGCTCCAGCTTTTCCGGGGGGGATCCGGTCAGCAGGTAGTGGGCGTTTCGCAGGGCCGCTTCCATCACCCCGCCGCTGGCGCCGAAGATCTTGCCCGCCGTGGTCCGTTCCCCGAACGGGGTGTCGGCGGTCTCCGGTTCCAAATTGGCCAGGTCGATTCCTCCCATCCGGATCATCCGGGCGATCTCCCGGGTGGTGAGGACGGCGTCGATATCCGGCATCCCGTCCCGGGACATCTCCGGGCGGGCGGCCTCGAATTTCTTGGCGGTGCAGGGCATAACCGCCACGCTGTAGATCCGGGAGGGGTCGATCCCGGCCTGCCGGGCGAAGAAGGTCTTGATCACCGCTCCCATCATCTGCTGGGGGCTCTTGCAGGTCGAGAGGTGGGGGATGAACTTCGGGAAAAATTCTTCCACGTACTTGATCCAGCCCGGCGAGCAGCTGGTCAGCATCGGGAGCGGCCCGCCGGTCTCCAGCCGCCGGACCAGCTCGGCGCTCTCCTCCATAATGGTGAGGTCGGCGGAGAAGGCGGTGTCGAAGATCCGGTCGAAGTTGAGCCTTCTCAAGGCCGCGGTCAGCGGGCCGGCGGCGTCCCGCCCCGGGGGAAAGCCGAACTCCTCGCCCAGGGTGACCGAGATCGAGGGAGCGTGCTGGACCACGACGAAGATCTCCGGGTCGTTGAGGGCTTCCATCACCCGGTCGATCGAGCTCTGCTCGGAGAGGGCCCCGGTGGGACAGGCCCGGACGCACTGGCCGCAGTAAACGCAGCTGCTGACGTTCAGCCCCTCGTCGAAGGCGGCGGCGATCCGGGTCTCGCTCCCCCGGCCGGAGAAGTCGATCGCTCCCACCCCCTGGATCTCCTCGCAGACCCGGACGCATTTTCCGCAGAGGATACACTTGGCGGGGTCGCGGACGATCGCCGGGCTGGAGATGTCGAGCCGGGTTTTGGGAGCCTCGGCGGGGAACCGCCGCCGGCGGATCCCCAGTTCCTCGGCCAAATCCTGGAGCTGGCAGGCGCCGGAGCGTTCGCAGTAGAGGCAGTCGTCGGGGTGGCGGGCCAGGAGCAGTTCCACGATCGTCCGCCGGGCCTCGACCGCCCGGGGGGAGTGGGTGAGAACCTTCATCCCCGCCGCCGCCGGGGTGGCGCAGCTCGGGGCCAGTCCGGGTCTTCCCTCGATCTCGACCACGCAGAGCCGGCAGGCCCCGGTCGGAGTCATCCCCTCGGCGTAACAGAGGGTGGGGATGGAGATCCCCGCCCGCCGGCTGGCCGTGAGCAGCGTCTCGCCGTTTTCGGCCTCGACTTTCCGACCGTTGATGGTGATCTCAAGCGTCATTATTCCCTCACGATCGCCCCGAAGCGGCAGGCATCGAAGCAGGCGCCGCAGCCGACGCATTTTTCCAAAAGGATGTAGTGCATCTTCTTTGCCGTCCCCTTGATCGCCCCCGCCGGGCACTTGCTCACGCAGGCCGTGCAGCCGACGCACTTTTCCGGGTCGATCCGGAAGGTCCGCAATTCGACGCAGCCGCCGGACGGGCAGCGCCGCTCGTAGACGTGGGCCTCGTACTCATCCCGGAAGAAGCGGAGGGTGGAGAGGATCGGGTTGGGTGCCGACTGCCCCAGCCCGCAGAGGCTGGTCTCCTTGATCGTCTCCGCCAGTTTTTTCAGGTTGATCACGCTCTGGAAACGCTGGAGCGGATCGAGGCCGGCCGTGCTCCGGCGGGAGGTGAGGCTTTGCAGGGTCCGCAGGAGCTGGCGGGTCCCTTCCCGGCAGGGGATGCAGCGGCCGCAGGATTCGCGCTGGATGAACTCCATAAAGAAGCGGGCGACATCGACCATACAGGTATCCTCGTCCATCACCACCAGGCCGCCCGAGCCCATCATCGCCCCGATCCTCTTCAGGGATCCGTAATCGACCTCGGTGTCGAGGTGCTGGATCGGGATACAACCCCCCGAGGGTCCGCCGATCTGGACCGCCTTGAATTTCTTGTCTCCGGCCACCCCGCCGCCGATGGCGAAGACGATCTCTTCCAGCTTCGTTCCCATCGCCACCTCGACCAGACCGGTTCGGGCGATCTTCCCGGAGAGGGCGAAGACCTTGGTCCCGGCGCTGTCGGCTGTCCCCACCGCCCGGAAACGCTCCGGGCCTTTCTCGACGATCGCCGGGAGGTTGGCCAGCGTCTCGACGTTGTTGACCACGGTCGGGCAGTCAAAGAGCCCGGAGACGGCGGGGTAGGGGGGACGGGGGCGGGGCATCCCCCGCTTCCCCTCGATACTGCCGATCAGGGCGGTCTCCTCTCCGCAGACGAAGGCCCCGGCCCCCATCTTGACCGCGATCTCCAGGTTGAAGCCGCTGTCGAGGATATTGTAGCCGAGCAGACCCTCTTCCCGGGCCTGCCGGATCGCTTCCTTCAGGCGCCGGATCGCCAGCGGGTACTCGGCCCGGATATAGACGTAAGCCTTGGAGGCCCGGATGGCGTAGGCGGCGATCGCCATCCCCTCGATCAGCCGGTGGGGGTCGCCCTCGATCACCGCCCGGTCCATAAAGGCCCCCGGGTCGCCCTCGTCGGCATTGCAGATCAAAAATTTCCGGTCGGCGGTCGTCGCCAGGGCGATCTTCCATTTCTTCCCGGTGAGGAAACCGCCCCCGCCCCGGCCCCGCAGACCGCTGCGCTCGACCAGGTCGCAGAGTTCGGCCGGGGTCAGCGACTTCAGCGCCCGGGAGAGGGCCCGGTATCCTCCGCGGGCGATGTATTCCTCGATCCTCGAGGGGTCGATCAGCCCGCAGTTTTTCAACACGATCCTGGTCTGGGAACGGAAGAAGGGATGTTCGGCGAGGCCGGGGAGATCATCTCCGGTCCCGGTATCCCCGGCTTGATGCCGGCCGAGGAGAAGATCCCGGGGGATTTTGCCCCCGGCGGCCGCCGCGGCGATCCGCCCGGCCTCGGCCGGCCCGACCGGGCCGAAGCTGAGACGTCCCCGCCCCGGGAGGAGAAGATCGACGATCGGCTCCGAGGAGCAGAGACCGATGCAGCCGACTTCGATCACCTCGGCCTCAAACTTCATCCGGGCCAGCGCGACTTTGATCGCGGTCAGGGTCTTCCCCGCCCCCGCCGCCAGTCCGCAGGTCCCGGTTCCGACAAAGATTACCGGCTTCTCCGGGGACTCCCGGCGCATCCGGCGAGCCCGCTCCGAGGCGGCGGCGGCGGCGGCGGGGTCTTCCCGGCAGAGCGGGCCCTCGGTCAGACAGAAGACTCGATTGGGGCAGGGGGTCAGCCGACTGTGGCGGCAGTATTCCTCGATCTGGCCAAGCGGTTCAATCATCCGATTCTTCTATCCTCGTCCGGTAGTTCTCCAGCAACCCCGGGATATCGTCGCCACCGAGATGGGCGTGGTATTCGCCGTTGACGCTGATCACCGGGGCCAGCCCGCAGGCCCCGATGCAGGCCACGATCTCGAGGCTGAAGAGCCCGTCGCGGGTGGTCTGTCCCGGTTCAATCTTCAGTTCCCGCTCCAACCGTCCGAGCAGCGGTCCCGAGCCCTTGACGTGGCAGGCCGTCCCCCGACAGACCTGGATGTGGTACCGGCCGCGGGGCGAGAACCGGAACTGGTTGTAAAAGGTGGCCACCCCGTAAACCTTGGCGGCCGGGAGTTTCAGGTGGCTCCCGACGGCGGTCACCGCTTCCCGGGAGAGATAGCCCTCGCTTTCCTGGACTTCCTGGAGCAGGGGGATCAGCGAGTCCCTTTCGGCTCCGGGATACCGGGCCAGAATCTCCTTCAGATCCGGGGGGGATTCAGCTCTCATCTCCGCTCCGCCGGGCAAAGAAGGCGATTTTCTCCAGGGCGATGGTGATATCCATCGTCTCCACGGTGACCGCCTTCGGGAGCCGGATCAAGGCCGGGGCGAAATTCAGAATCCCCCTGACCCCGGCCGCCGCCAGCCGCCCGGCGGCTTTCTGGGCCGCGGCCGCCGGGACGGTGAGAATCGCCACCCGGATATTTTCTTCCGCGATTACCTCTTCCAGTTGATCGAAGGGGTAACAGCGGCAGCCGCAGATCACCCGGCCGGTCTTCAGGGGGTCGGTATCGAAGGCGGCGGTGATCTTCAGCTTCGGGTGGTGTCCGGCGAAGAAGGGGAGCAGCGCCCGTCCCAGGTTGCCCAGCCCGACCAGGGCCACCGGGTCGCCCTCCGGACTGTCGAGATAATTCCCGATCGCCGCGACCAGCTCGGCGCTCCGGTAGCCTTTCTTGGTGTGTCCGGCAAAGCCGATCTCCATCAGGTCGCGCCGGACCTGGGCCGGGGTGACCCCGGTCTTCTCCGCCAGTTCGTGGGAATAGACCGATCCCGGCTCGCTGCCGGCGATCTCCTGGAGAAACCGGCGGTAGACGCTGAGGCGTTCAATTCTTTTCATTATTGCCCTTTTTCACAAATTAATATAGAAATTACGCGAATTGTGAAACCGATCACAGCAATACTCTCACATATTCGACCGATGTCAAGTTGACATCATTGATATAATCGCTATCGAGCTCAACTATGCCGGCGAAAAGTAAAATCCTCACCGCGGCGGCCATCCTGATTGTCCTGCTGGCCCTCCGGCTGCTGACCCCGGTCTGGCTCGGGGGATATGACGCCCGGTTCTACCGGGCGATGGCGGTCGAGCCCTTCTCCGCCTCCGCCGCGGCCCGGACCGCCCCCTACTGCTGGCGGATTCTGCCCGCTCTCCCGCTCTCCCTGGTCCCGCTTCCGGTGGAGACGGCCTGGCCGATCTTTAATTTCGCCGCCATCTTTCTCGCCGCCTTCATCCTCTTTATCCTCCTCGAGGAGGAGAGCGGCTCCCGGACGGCGGCGGGGTTGGGGGCCTTCTTCTATCTCTTCTCCTGGGTCAATGTCCGGTTCGCCTTCTTTTATCCCTACCAGACCGATTCCGCCTATTATCTCTTCCTGATCCTCGCCTTCCGGTCGCTGCTGAGGAAAAATGACGGACTCTTCTTCCTCGCCCTCTGCCTGGCGGCCCTGACCCGGGAATATTTTTTCGCCCTGATCCCGGCCTATTACCTATCCCAAAGAAAGGGTCCCGGCCCGGTGGATCTCCCCGCTCTCCGGCGGACCGTCCTCATCTCCCTCCTCCCCCTGGTCCTGTTCATTCTGCCGCGGTTATTGATCACCCCCGCCAACCCGGATTTCAATTACCTCGGCCACGGGGGAGAATTCCTCCGGCTCACCTTTATCCACTGGAGGAGGACTCTCTACTCCTTCGCCAACGTTTACGGGGCCGCCATCTTCGTCATCCTCCTCCATCTGCCGGCCGCCTGGCGGTACTTGACCAAGCGGCCCGAAGTCGCGGTCTATATCCCGCTCTGGTTTCTCTTCCTGGTTATCGGGGGGGCCGATCTCGACCGGATCAACTTCATCGGTTTTCCGGCGGTTATGCTCCTGGCGGCGGCCGCCGTTGCCTCCCGCCCCGCGCTCTACCGGAACAAGTTGATCCTCGCCTACCTGGTCGCCGCCCAGCTGGTCCTGATGCGGGTCTTCACCCGGATCGGACCGGAACCGGGTAACTGGCGGCGGATCTGGTGGAGTTCGGTCAGCTTTATGCCCGAGGAGGTCTTCCGCTCCGGCCGGCTGCTCTTCCTCCTCCTCCTGGCCGGATTCATTATCCTGGCCGTGTTGATTTCCCTCTTCCAGCGCCGACGGGGCATTTCCGGCTTGTCCTGCCGGCCCCCGGTGTTATAATAACCGGCAATTCGGACGAACCCGACCGAGCCGGTTCCGTTCCCGGCTGAATTTTTCGCCCAAACCGTTTAAAGAAGGAGAATAGCAATGATCGTATCGACCAAAGAGCTCTTCGAGCACGCCTACGGCAAGTACGCCGTCGGCGCTTACAACATCAATAACGCCGAGCAGATAATGGGGCTCTTCCGGGGCAACCTGGACAGCTCGGCCCCCTTTATCGTCCAGCTCTCCAAGGGGGCGCGCTCCTATACCGACAAGCGGCTGCTGGAGGCGATGATCCGGGCGGCTGACGAGATCTTCCCTTCGAACATTTACGCCGTCCACCTCGACCACGGCGACGAGGCGACCTGTATGGATTGCATTGCTTCCGGTTTCTACAGCTCGGTGATGATCGATGCCAGCGGCGAGGATTTCGATGAGAATATTGCCATTACCAAACGGGTGGTAGCGGCGGCCCACGCCAAAGGGATCGCGGTCGAGGCCGAGCTGGGGACCCTGGGCGGGGTCGAGGAGCACGTCTCGGTCTCCGAGGAGAACGCCCACCTCACCGATCCGAAAGAGGCCGAGGAGTTCGTCCGCCGGTCCGGCTGCGACAGCCTGGCCTGCGCCTTTGGTACCAGCCACGGGGCCTACAAGTTCGCCGGCTCCCAGGGGCTGCACTTCGAGATTATCAAGGGGATTCAGGAACTCCTCCCCGGGTTTCCGATCGTGATGCACGGGTCGAGCTCCGTTCCCCAGGACGAGGTGGAGAGGATCAACGCCGCCGGGGGAGAGATGAAGGGGGCCAAGGGGGTGGCCGAGGATCAGATCAGCCAGGCGGCGAAGATGGGGGTGACCAAGGTCAACATCGACACCGACGGCCGTCTGGTCTGGTGCCGGGTCCACCGGGAGTATTTCCGGGACCATCCCGAGGTCTTCGACCTCCGCAAGCCGGGCGAGGTCTTTATGGACGAGTACGCCAAGTACATCGCCCACAAGAACGAGGTCCTGGGCAGCGCCGGGAAGCTGGAGGGGGTAGCACAGGCGGCCCGCCTGTAATGGTGGCCGGCACAGGCCGGCGGCCTGTGCCACCAATTGCGGTAGCACAGGCGGCCCGCCTGTGCGGAATGGCCGGCGGCCTGGTTTTTTTTACACAGGCCAGCGGCCTGTACCACCCATTGCCGGTAGCACAGGCGGCTCGCCTGTGCGGAATGGCCGGCGGCCTGGTTTTTCTACACAGGCCAGCGGCCTGTGCCACCAATTGCCGGTAGCACAGGCGGCCCGCCTGTGCGGAATGGCCGGCGGCCTGGTTTTTCTACACAGGCCAGCGGCCTGTGCCACCAATGGCAGGGGTTTTTCTACACAGGCGAGCCGCCTGTGCTACTCTAATCAGAACAGGTAGGTGAGGTCGAGGCCGACGCCCCAGACCCGCTGCTGGTATCGGGCTCCCTCGGCGGTCCGGTTGCCCCAGCCGTAGGCGCCGAGGAGGTCGATGTTCAGGTTCTCCACCAGCTCGAACCCGGTCCCCAGGGTGACGTTCTTCCGGTCGACGTCGGGGATGTGGGCCAGGCTGACCGACTTGTCCGGGAGCGGGGACTCGTCGTAGGCGAAACCGGCCCGGACCGCCCATTTCGGCTTGATCAGGAACTCGCCGCCGATCCGGTAGCGGTTGGAGTCCCGCCAGTCCTCATCGTAGGAAGAACTTTGCAGAAGCATCCCCTCCTGGTCGTACTGGACATTGGTCCGGTAGAAGGACCAGAGCGTCTGCTGGAAGTCGGCGGTCAGGGTCAGCCGATCGGGGATGGCCCGGACGGCGACGCCGAGCCCCCAGGTGGGGGGATGGCGGAAGCGGTAGGTGTTGTCGGAAGACTCGTTTATTCCCATAAAGGTGAGGCTGGCGGAAGACTTCCCGGTCATCTTCACCGTGGCCCCGGTCCGGTAAACCCCGCCCACGCTGACCATCTCGGAGATCCGGTAGAGGATCCCGGCCATCCCCTCGGCGCCGAAGCCGTCGTCCTTGATCGAGAAGTCGTAGCGGTAATCGAGGATGTGGGAATTCCTGACAATCTTGGTGCTGGTCCGCTCCAGGTGGTCGTAAAGCAGGGCCACCCCGGCCCCGGCGTAGAGGCCGGGGAGGATCTCCCTCGCGATCGTCAACTGGGTCTCGACGATGGCCAGTTCCTGGTAATTCTTGCCGTAGATGGTCCCCCCGGTCCCCATCCCGTAAGGGATGGTATCGTTCCAGTCCGAGTAGTAACCGAGCGGGGAATAGATCGCGAGACCGAGGGTGAACTCGGGGAGGGTGAGATAGGCCCCGGCGCCCTGGGCGTGGTAGAAGTGGTAGGTGTTCGAGGTCTTGTTGAATTTATCCGGTTCGACCCCGCTGTAGTTGATGAACATATCCTTGGTGTATTTATATTTCTCCACGGTCTGGGGGGAGGGGGGGAGGTTGGCGTAGGAGTCGCTCCCTTTCAGGGTCGGGTGGGGGGAGAGGAAATTGACCCCGACTCCGCTGCCTTCCAGCTGGGCCAGCCCGGCCGGGTTCCAGTAGGCGGCGGTCCAGTCGTCGGCCAGGCCGATAAAGGCCCCGCCCATCGCCGCGGCCCGGCTGCCGAGGCCGAACCATTCGTAACCGCCGGCTTCCAGCCGCGGGCTGAGGAAGATCCAGATCGCCGCGGCCGATACTGCCACACCCGAAAGCTTCAATCCCTTCATTGCGCCTCCTTGCCGATTGCGCCCGGATTGATCGCGGGCGATTAGAGGAGTATTAAATTGCCGGAAGACAATGAAAAAAATCTAACAATTAATCAGGATGGAGACAAGAAATAAAACCGACATTGCTAACGGGTTTTCCCTGCCGGCTGAAGAAGGTTGTTGCCCTGGAGAGGATTCTCCGGCCGGTCGGCCCTGTGGGTTGGTGAGGGCTTTTTATTGTGCCCGGGGTCTGAGACCTGTTATATTGGCTTGGGCTGGAGAAAACTGAAAAAGTGCGGAAGGAGCCGGTTATGTTAAGGAATGGACTGCTTTATCGAACCCTGGTTCTGGCAACGGCGCTATCCCTGTTCGCCTGCGCCGGGAAGCCGGTCGACCGGACGGCCGGGGAACGGGCCGCGGCCCGGGAGCGGATGGTCGAGCTCCTGGCCAGTCGGCGAATCCGGGATGGAGCTCTCCTCGAAGCGATGCGGACCGTCCCCCGCCATCTCTTTATCCCGGAAGGCTACCGGGATACCTACGACCCTTACGGGGACCACCCCGGTCCGATCGGGTACGGGCAGACGATCTCCCAGCCCTATATCGTCGCCTATATGACCGAACGGATGGGGGTCAAACCGGGGGAGAAGATCCTGGAGATCGGGACCGGTTCCGGCTACCAGGCGGCGATCCTGGCCGCTCTGGGGGCCGAGGTCTATTCGATCGAGATCATCCCCGAGCTGGCCGAGCACGCCCGGCAGGTCCTGAAAGACCAGGGCTTCGACAATGTCCGGGTCCTGGCCGGGGACGGCTACCGGGGCTGGCCGGACGACATCGTCTTCGACGCCGTGATCGTCACCGCCGCCCCGGCGGAGATCCCCAGGCGGTTGATCGAACAGCTCCGGGACGGGGGACGGATGATCCTTCCCCTGGGAACCTGGTCCCAGCGGCTGGTGATCTGCCGGAAACGGGGGGGTGAGATTGAGATCGAGGAAGACCTCCCGGTCCGCTTCGTCCCGATGGTTCGCGGGGAGGAATGAGCGTTGGCGTTATCCGAAGGAGGGTTGCCGATGACCTTGAAGGTTAAGATGATGGAAAAATCTCCCGGGGTCTTCCACCTTGCCCCGGTCGGTTCGATCGATACCGCCTCCGCCCCGATCCTGGAGGGGGAGGTCAACCGGGCCCTGGCCGCTTCTCCCCGGGCGATGGTCTTCGAGATGGCCGGGGTGGACTACATCAGCAGTATGGGGGTGAGGGTGGTGATCAAGACCAAGAAGGAGCTGGCTCGCCGGGGCGCCAGGTTCGCGATGGTCGAGGTTCCCCCGCCGGTTAAGCGGGTCTTCGAGATCATCAACGCCCTTCCCCGGGAGGAGATCTTCCGGTCGGTGGAGGAACTCGACGATTACCTCTCGGCGATGCAGAAAAAAGTCCGGGAGGGTGAGGGATAGCAGAAAACTTCGTTGTGCCGGTTGCTAAAAGTTTTCCGATCCCTCCGACTGAATTATGACCACGATAACCTTTCTCGGCGGAGCCCGTTCGGTGACCGGTTCCCGCTTCCTGGTCCGCGATGACGGCGGCTGTTTCCTGGTCGACTGCGGGCTCTTCCAGGAACGGGAACTCCGTTCCCGGAACTGGGAGGAATTTCCCTTTCCTCCCCGTCAGATTGACGCCGTCATCCTTACCCACGCCCATATCGACCACTGCGGCTACCTTCCCAAGCTGGTCCGGGAAGGTTTTTCCGGCCAGATCTACTGCACCCCCCCGACCGCCGAGATTTTACGGATCGCCCTGCTCGACTCGGCCAAGATCCACGAGGAAGACGCTGCCTACAAGAAACGGCGCCACGAGAAGGAAAAGCGGAAAGGCCCCTATCCGGAAGTTCCCCTCTACACCGTCGCCGACGCCGAGGCGGTCTTCCCCCTTCTGGCCACCGCCCCCTATCACGAAGAGGTGAAAATTTCCCCGCGGGCGGCCCTGACTTTCCGCGACGCCGGCCATATCATCGGCTCCTCCCTGGTCGAGCTGAAGATCGAAGAGGAGGGGGGCGTCAAGAGCCTCCTCTTCACCGGCGACCTCGGCCGGAAGCTCAACCCCCTGCTCAACAGCCCCGAACGGGTGGAGGGGACGGACTATCTCTTTATCGAATCGACCTACGGCGACCGGCTCCACGAGAGCAACCGGGAAGCCATCGACAAGTTCCGCCGGGTGATCGTCGAGACCGCCGAACGGGGGGGGAAGGTGGTCATCCCCACTTTCGCCATCGAGCGGGCCCAGGAACTGATCTACTTCATCAAGCTCCTCCGCCAGGAAGAGAAGATCCCGGCTCTTGACTGTTTCATCGACAGCCCGATGGCGATCGATATCACCGGGATCTATAATTCCTTCCCCGATTACCTCAACGGCGCCAGCCTCGAACAACTATCCGGCGGTGGATCCCCTTTCTCCTTCCCGCTCCTGAATATGACCCGGGGGACCAAGGATTCGATCGCCATCAACAGCCACCAGGGGCCGGCGATCATAATGGCCGGTTCCGGGATGTGCACCGGGGGAAGGATCAAGCACCACCTGGTCCAGAACATCTCCCGGCCCGAGTCCACGGTCCTCTTTGTCGGCTACCAGGCCCGGGGGACATTGGGCCGGATCCTCCTGGAGCGGCCTCCCGAGGCCCGGATCCTGGGGAAGATTTACCCGGTCCGGGCCCGGATCGAGAAGATCAACGGCTTCTCCGCCCACGCCGACCGCGACGGTATCATCGATTGGTTGGAGAAGATCCCCCGTCCCCCGAAAAAGGTCTTCGTCGTCCACGGAGAGGAGGAGTCCTCCCTCGCCCTGGCCGAGACCATCCGCACCCGCTTCGGCTGGGAAACCGCCGTCCCCTCCTACCGGGAAACCCTTGTTTTATAAAACAGGTAATACTTGAATTGTAAAACAAGGGGTGGATTGGGAATTGTGTCCGGTGATATCGAAATTATCCTGGCTTCCCGGTCTCCCCGGCGGAAGGAACTGCTGGCGGCGGCCGGGGTTCCCTTTCTTGCCTACCACGTCTCGGCCGAAGAGGTCGAGTATCCCGGTCAGCCCGCCCGGACCGCCGCGGCCAATTCGGAGATGAAGGCCGCCGCGGCCGGAAGGATTTATCCGGAAAGGGTGATCCTCGCCGCCGATACCGTGGTCTTTCTCGATGTCCTCCTCGGCAAGCCGGCCGGCCTCCCCGAGGCCCGACGGATGCTCTCGTTACTCTCCGGCCGCGCCCACACAGTCCACACCGCCGTCACCGTCGCCATCCCTTCCCGGGATCTGAACGAGACCCGGGTCGCGGTCTCCCGGGTGGAGATGAAGAAATTCGGCCCGGAGACGATTGAGGAGTACCTGAGGCTGGCCAACCCGATGGACAAGGCCGGGGCTTACGGAATCCAGGAACACGGGGAGCTGCTGATCCGGGGAATTCGAGGTTCCCTGACCAATATCATCGGCCTCCCCCTGGAAGTGGCGGCGGAGCTCTTCCGGCTCTTCCGGGAGACCGGGGATCTTCCCGCCCGGCTGAAGACCGCGGCGGAGAATTGCCGCCTGGACTGGCTCGCCCCGCCACGGGGGTAGCACAGGCGGCCCGCCTGTGCGGAAAGCCTGGCGGCCTGGTTGTCTGCACAGGCCAGCGGCCTGTGCCACCAATGGCAGGGGGGTTATCTGCACAGGCCGGCGGCCTGTGCCACCAATGGCAGGGGGTGTTCTACACAGGCCGGCGGCCTGTGCCACCAGATGTGCGGAATGGCTGGCAGCCTGTGTCACCAATTGCAGGGGGGGGTAGCACAGGCGGCCCGCCTGTGCGGGATGGCTGGCGGCTTGGTTATCCTCACAGGCCAGCGGCCTGTGCTACTGGCTGGCCGGTGGTGGAGAGGACCTCGCGCCAGAGTTCGCCTTCCGGGTCGACCTGTTTCCGTCGCGAGATCGCCAGGGGGAGGGGGACGTGGGTGAAGTAGTCGTGCCAGTAGCCGATCAACAGGTCGGTCTTCCCGGCCATCCCGGCGTCGACCGCCCGCCGGCCGAGGGCGGCGGCAAACATCGAGTCGTTGGCGTTGGCGGGGACCGACCGGAGCATATAGCTGGGGTCGATATACTTGAGGTCGATGGGGATGTTTTTCGCCTGGAAGTGCTCGATGATCCGGTTCTTGAGGAAGAAGCCGATATCCCCCAGGCGGATATTGCCGGAGGCGTCGTAGGTGGCGGCTTCCTGCTCGTGCTTCATCAGCTCCTGTCCGGCCCCTTCCGCCGTCACGATTACCGCGTGGTGGCGGCGGTTGAGCCTTTCCTCCAGCAGCCGGAGGAGCCCGTTTTCTCCATCGAGAGTGAAGGGGATCTCCGGGATCAGGCAGAAGTTGGCGTCGTTGGCGGCCAGGACGGTGAAACCGGCGATGAACCCCGATTGCCGCCCCATCACCTTGACCAGCCCGACCGCATTGTAGGCGCTGACCGCTTCGTAATGGGCGCAGCGGACCGCTTCCCGGGCGATGGTGACCGCGGTATCGAGCCCGAAGGTCCGGTAGACGAAGCTGATGTCGTTGTCGATCGTCTTCGGGACGCCGACGACGGCGATCTTCAAGCCCCGGCGGTCGGCGGCCTGAAAGATGGCGTGGTTGCCTTTCTGGGTGCCGTCCCCGCCGAGGCTGAAGAGGAGGTTGATCCCGTGGCGGACCAGGGAATCGACCATCACCTCCGGATCGACCGCGCCCCGGGAGGTCCCGAGCGCGGAACCGCCGTGGAGATGGATATCCTTGACCCCTTCCGGGGTGAGTTCGACCGGCTCGGCCCCGGTCCGGGGATCGAGCCCCTGCTGACCGAAGCGGATTCCGAGGATCTTTTTCACCTCGTACTTATAGTGGAGCTGCATTACGATCGCCCGGATGGCGTCGTTCAGGCCCGGGCAGAGCCCGCCGCAGGTCATAATCGCGGCCGTCACCTCTCCGGGCCGGAAGTAGATCTCCTTCCTCGGACCGGCGCTCTCGAATTCCAGGCCCTTCAACTCCGGTTCGGCGTCGGAGTTGATGGCATAGGGTATGGTAACGTCGTTACCGATGAAGTTGACGATCCCGTCCCCGCGGACGGTGGAGAATTTTATCGGCGAGACGACCTGGGCTTCCCCCAGTGTCTTGATGGCGAAATCTTCCGGTTTCAACATAGCGCGCCCCCTTAAGTGATTAATTCTTTTCGGGAATAACTTAATCCGCTTAACTATACCAAGGACCGGTTCCAGCGGCGAGTTAATTCCCGGGCGGCGTCCGGGCTTCCGGTTTCAGGGGATAAATATTTTCCCCCGGCGTCAAATATGCTAAATTCAAAGTCTGAAAATTTTCCCGGAGGAGCAAAATATGTACGAAAGCGGTCGGATCATCATCCGCCGGTTGCCTCACAACGGCGACCTGGTAAACGAAATCACCGAACTCGCCCGCCGGGAGGGGATAACCACCGGAACGGTCTCGGCGATCGGGGCGGTGAAGAGGGCGAGGATCGGTTATTACGATCAGGACGCCCGCCTTTACCGGGAACGGGACCTGGAAGAACCTCGCGAGATCTGCTCCTGCCTGGGCAATATCTCGCTCAAGGAAGGGGAGGTCTTCGTCCACGCCCACGTGGTTCTGGCCGACGGAGAGGGGAAGACCGCGGGGGGGCACCTCTGCCCGGGGACGATCATCTTTGCCGCCGAGTGCCGGATCGAAGAACTGAGAGGTTGTCCGCTGGAACGGGGTTATGACGACGAGACCGGCCTCGCCCTCTGGGTCGAACGGGAATAATGAAGTTAACGGTAAAAATCAAGATCGCCAACGAGTTCGATGAGAGCTTTATGGGCGCGGGACTTCTCGAACTGCTCCGGCGGATCGATAAAGTTGACTCAATCCACCAGGCGGCGGCCGAGATGGGTCTCTCCTACGCCAAGGCGCTGAAGATCCTCAACCGGCTGGAAGAGAACCTGGGCGGCCGGGTTCTCGAACGGTCGCGAGGGGGGCGGGAACGGGGCGGGGCCCGGCTGACCCCGTTCGGGAAGATCTTTATCCGGGAGTACGCGGCGCTCCAGGAGAGGATTGTCGGTTACGGGCAAGCCCGTTTCCCGCTTTTCCTGCGGCGGATCGAAGCTGGACGGAGCCGGTAACCGGACACCGCCCGGTTGGATGGCCGGACGGATATTACAAGGTGATCTCGATGACGGATTCGGGAAAACGAAAAGCTGATGGTTTTCTGCACCGCTGGCTGCGGGTTTCCCGGGCCAATTTCCTCCCGGTCAGCCTCCTCCCATTTTGCCTGGGGGCCGCCTGGGCTTTCTCCCAGGGCTATCGCGATTGGTTGCTCACCCTGCTCGGTCTGGCCGGGGCCGGGGTGGTCCACCTCTCCGCCAACCTCTTCAACGAGTACTGGGATTACCGCTATCAGGCCGATCGGCCGGCCGGGGAGCGTTCGCCCCATTACGGCGGATCGGGGGCGATCCAGGAAGGGGTTGTCTCTCCCCGAAGGGTCCTGGCCGCGGCCTGGGCCAGCTTGCTCGCCGCCCTGGCAGTGGCGGCCGGCCTGGCCCTGCTGGAGAACAATCTCCTGATCCTGGTCCTGGCGGCGGCCGGCGGGGCCATCGCCTGGGGTTACACCGCTCCGCCGCTGAGGTTGGTTTATCGGGGCGGGGGGGAAGCCGCCCTCTGGCTGGCCTTCGGCCCCCTCCTTACTTCGGGTGGATATCTCCTGGCGGCCGGTTCCCTCTCCGGAGCGGTCCTCCTCCTTTCGTTCGGCCCCGGGTTGATTATGATGGCGCTGTTGACGGCCAACGAATTCGGAGATACCGGGGACGACGCCCGGGCCGGGAAGAGGAACCTGGTGGTTCGGGTTGGCCCGCGCCGTGGCCGGATCCTATTCCTCCTCTTCCTCTTCCTCTCCTACTTGGTCCCCTCGATCGGGGTCATTGCCGGGGTCTTCCCGGTTTCTTCCCTGCTGGTAATTCTCAGTCTCCCCCCGGCGATCCTGGCGGCCTCCGCCCTTGGGCGGGGAGTCCGGGGGGAGGGGGGTTTTGCCGGCTCCAGCCGGCTGATGATCCTGACCTACAATCTCTACCATCTCTTTCTGATCGCGGGAATAACAATCCTATGAAGGAAAGACCGGGCCAAACTGCACGGTCGGCGCTGGACCGGGAGATCGCCGCCGCCCTCCGTCCGCCCCATCCCTTCCTGGAGCCCTTCTCCCGTCGGGTCCCCGCCGACGGCGGCAAGCGGCGGCGGGGAGAGCTGATCCTCCGCCTGGGCTGGCTCTTCGGCGTCCCCAGCAAGCCGATGACCGCGGCCGCCGCGGCGGTGGAGATTATTCACCTCGCCACCCTGGTTCACGACGACGTGGTCGACGGGGCCGAACTCCGCCGGGACCGTCCCACCCTGAACCGTCTCCAGGGGACCGCCCCCGCCCTGCTTTACGGCGACCTGCTCTTCAGCCGGGGGATCGCGGTGGTCAACCGCCTCCGGTCGGCGGAACTGACCGACCTCCTGCTCGCTACCGTCTCCGAGATCTGCGCCGGGGAGATCCTGGAGACCCGGGAACGGGGGACTTTCGCCTGGGAGGAAGTCGACTATCTGAAGATCATCGGCCTGAAGACGGCATCCCTCTTCGAGTACTGCTCCCAGGCGCCGGCGATCCTGGCCGGATTGCCTCCCCAGCGGATCCGGGTCCTGAAGCGGTTCGGCCGTAACCTCGGCCTGGCCTTCCAGATTTTCGACGACTGCCTCGATTTCTCTCCCGGCCCCGCCCGGCCGGGGAAGAACCCGCTGGCTGACCTTCGCCACGGCGTCCCGAACCTCCCCCTGCTTTACGCCGCCCGCGATCCCGGGATCGCGAAAGAGCTGAACCGTTCCGATCGGTCGCCGGCGCGGTTAAAGCGGATCGCGGATCTGATTCGAACCGGGGGTTTTGTTGAAACTGCCCGGCTGCGGGGAGAGGGATTCCAGAAGAAAGCCCGCCGGGCGGCGTCCGAGATCCGGGGGTGGCCCCTGGCCGGACCGGTCTCCCTGCTTGACGACTATCTCCGGGTTCCGGAGCCGGGAAGGGGAAGAGATTGACTGGCGTAACCGCCGCTGGAAGGTTATAATCGTCTGTGATGAAAAAGAAGCTGGTCATTGTCGGCGGAGGTTTTGCCGGGGTGCGGCTGATCCGGGCACTGGGAAGGGCGGCCTCCCGGCTGGAGATCACCCTGGTCGACCGGCGGGAAGAGGCGGTCTTCCTCCCCCTGCTCCCCGACGTGGTGGCGGGGAAGGTCAGCCTGGATCGGCTCCTCTTCGGGCTGGAGGATTTCTGTGGCCGGCGGGGGGTGGAATTCATCAACTCCGCCGCCGCCGGCCTCACCGATCCCCATACCCTCCTCCTCTCCGCCGGCCGCCTCCTCCCCTTCGATTTCCTGGTCCTGGCCGCCGGGGCCGAGCCGAACTTTCACGGCAACCGGCCCGCCCGGGAGATTGCCCTGACCCTGGCCGGGAAAGCCGACGCCGAACGGCTGCAAAAGCGGCTGGAGGAGGTCCTGTCCCGGGGGCCGGGCCATACCTTCCTGGTGGTCGGGGGCGGTTATACCGGGGCGGAGACCGCGTCCGCCCTGGTCTACGCCGGCCGGCGGGCCGACCGGTCCGGAACCGCCCCCTTCACGGTCCGGATCCTCGAGCTGGCCCCGGAAATTCTCGGCAACCTCCCCGAAGGGATCGCCGTCCCGGCCCGGCGGGAAGTGAAGCGGCTGGGGATCGAGGTTACCCTCTCTGCCCGGATCGGGGAGGTCGGGGATGACCGGATCGAGGTCGACGGGGAAGATATCCGGGACTGCACCCTGATCTGGTCGGCGGGGATGAAGGCGGTCGACCTGGCCGGGGAGCTGGATTTCCCCCGGGACAAGCAGGGGAGGCTGAAGGTCAATGACGACCTGACCCTCCCCGGGGCCGGCCATATCTTCGCCCTTGGGGACACTGCCTGCTTTACCGCCGGCGACCGGCCTCTGCGGATGGCGGTCCAGTTTTCCTGGGCGGAAGGGAGCAAAACCGCCCGGAATATCCGGCGGATCTTAAAGGGGAAAAGACCGCGTCCCTACCGCCCCTTTGATTACGGCTACCTGATCCCCTGCGCTTCGGGGAGAGCCTGGGGGATAATCCTCGGTATCCGGGTCTCCGGGCGGTTGGGTTCGTTTTTTCATTATTTTATGTGCCTTTTCCGGACCCTGAGCTGGAGAAATCGATTCCTGCTGGTTTTGGAACTGGCGGGACTGAAACGGGTCCGGGGACGGTAGCACAGGCGGCCCGCCTGTGCGGAATGGCTGGCGGCCTGGTTATCTGCACAGGCCGGCGGCCTGTGCCACCCATTGCAGGGGGGGGTAGCACAGGCGGCCCGCCTGTGCGGAATGGCTGGCGGCCTGTTTATCTACACAGGCCGGCGGCCTGTGCCACCAATTGCAAGGGGGGTAGCACAGGCGGCTCGCCTGTGCGGAATGGCTGGCGGCCTGTTTATCTGCACAGGCCGGCGGCCTGTGCCACCAATTGCAAGGGGGTAGCACAGGCGGCCCGCCTGTGCGGGATGGCTGGCGGCCTGTTTATCTAC
>JAVCCZ010000013.1 GCA_030765265.1 Candidatus Erginobacter occultus | reverse complement strand
TGGCCGGTTGGGATGGGGGTTCGGCCGGGGATTCCGGGGCCGCTTCCGGCGACTACGACGGGGACGGGACTTCGGATATCGCCGTCTTCCGGCCCGGCTCGGGGTTGTGGGCGGTCCGCGCCCTGACCCGGATCTACTTCGGGGGGTCCTCCGACCACCCCGTCCCCGGGGATTATAACGGAGACGGGACCTCGGAGGTCGCGGTCTTCCGTTCCGCCACCGGGCTCTGGGCGGTCCGGGGTCTGACCCGGTTATATTTCGGGGCTTTGGGCGACCTGCCCCTTCCCCGGGACTACAACGGCGACGGGACCGTCGAGGCGGCGGTCTTCCGCTCCGGATCCGGCCTCTGGGCGATCCGGGGCCTGACCCGGCTCTACTTCGGGGGTTCCGGCGACACACCGGTTCCCGGATATTACTCCGGTTCCTCCGCCTCGCCGGCGGTCTTCCGGTCCGGTTCTGGACTCTGGGCGGTCCGGGGTCTGACCCGGTTATATTTCGGGGCTTTGGGCGACACCCCGGTCCCGGGGGCCTACGGGGGAGGGGACTGGCTTCCGGCGGTCTTCCGGTCCGGATCCGGCCTCTGGGCGGTGAGGGGGACGACCCGGTTCTACTTCGGCGGCGGGTCAGACAGCACGGTCCCCGGGGATTATTCCGGCGGCGGAATCGACCGGGCCGGGGTCTTCCGGCCCGCCTCCGGCCTCTGGGCGATCCGGGGCCTGACCCGGCTCTACTTCGGCCGGCCCGGCGACCTCCCGGCAACCCGGTAAACAACCGACCGGCGATCAGAGTAGCACAGGCATTCTTGCCTGTGTTTTTCCGGCTGGGCGCACAGACAGGAATGTCTGTGCTACTTTACTCAGAGGCGTTCCAGGTAGGGCAGCAGGTAACGGAGGAGGAAGAGGCCGCCGACCAGGTAGGTGATCCAGCTGACTTCCCGTCCCCGGCCGCTGAATAACTTGATCAGGGGGTAGGCGATGAAACTCCAGGCGATCCCGTCGGCGATGCTGTAGGAGAGGGGAATCCCGATGATAACCAGGAAGGCCGGGAAGCACTCCGTGAAGTCGGACCAGTCGATCTTGACCACGTTGCGGATCATCATCGCCCCCACCACCACCAGGGCGGGGGCGGTGATCGGGGGATAGTCGGCCACCATCCTCACCAGGGGGCTGAAGAAGAGGGCGAAGATAAAACCACCCGCCGTGACCACGGCGGTCAAACCGGTCCTCCCCCCGTGGGCCACCCCGGCCGAACTCTCGATGAACGAGGTGACCGTGCTTGTCCCCATTGCCGCCCCGGCCACCGTCCCCACCGCGTCGGAGAGGAGAGCCCGGCCCGCCCGGGGCAGGCGGTTGTCCTTGATGAATCCGGCCTGCTCGGCGACTCCGATCAGGGTCCCCATCGTGTCGAAGACGTCCATAAAGAGAAAGATGATGATGTAGGGCCAGAGCCGGAAGACCAGGGCCCGGGGGATATCCATCTTCAGCAGGGTGGGGGAGAGGGAGGGAGGGGCGGCGAGCAGGCCGGAGTAGCTGACCTTGCCCAGGACCAGGGCGGCGAGGAGCGCGGTTCCGATCCCGATCAGGATCGCTCCCTTGACCTTCCGGGCGGTGAGCGCCGCCATCACCAGCAGCCCGATCCCGAAGACCAGGATATCGGCGCTTAAGAGCTGGTCGGTGAGCATCACCAGGGTCCCGGAGTTGGCGACAACGACCTTGGCATTCTGCAGCCCGATAAAGGCGATGAAGACCCCGATCCCCACCGCGATCCCGTTCTTCAGGCTGGGGCTGACCGAGTCGATCAGGGCCTGGCGGACCTTCAAAAGCGAGAGGAGGAGGAAGAGGACCCCGGAGATGAAGACCACCCCCAGGGCCACCTGCCAGGGCGAGGTGTCCGTCCAGCCCCGGGCGGCGATCAGGGCGGCCGCCGCCGGGATGACCGAGAAGACGAAGAAGAAGTTCTCCCCCATCCCCGGGGCCTGGGCGATCGGGTAGTTGGCCCAGAGCCCCATAATCAGGGTGGCCAGGGCCCCGGCCAGGCAGGTGGCGGCCATCACCGAACCGAAGTCCATCCCGGTCTCAAACCCGAACATCCGCCCGGAGAGGATCGCCGGCTGGACGAAGATTATGTAGGCCAGGGTAAGGAAGGTGGTCACCCCGGCCCCGAACTCGGTCCGCAGGTTGGTCCCGTGCTCCCGGAACTGGAAGAAGGCCGCCAGCCCGGGCCAGAATGTTCTTCTCGTGCTGTCCATCAGAGCCTGTAGCCTTAGCGTTTTTGCCCGTCCGGCTGGTCCGACTCGACGGACAAGCCCGGTCCGGAAAGATAGTAAGTTCCCGCCCCCCCGGTCAAGCGCAAAGTGGCAGCAAATATCTTTCCTTGATCGGACCCGTCGAGGGTGGTATACAATCGCCTTGATCAACAACGCTGCCGACAAGAAGGACCTGAGGGCCAGGATCATCCTGGTCACCTGCGGGATAATCTGGCGGGGCCGGGATATCCTGATTGCCCGCCGGAAGGCCGATTCCCGGCTGGAGCCGTTGAAGTGGGAGTTCCCGGGGGGGAAGATCGAGTTCTCCGAGGATCCGCCCCGGGCCCTGAAGCGGGAGATCCGGGAGGAGCTGGACTTCGAGATCGAGGTCGGGGAGATCTTCTGCGTCAGTTCCCATAATTACCGGGGAACCGCGAAAGCGGTGGACCACGTTTTGATGCTGGCTTATTCCTGTTCCTACCTGAAAGGGGACCCGGCCGCCCGGGACGTCTCCGACTTCCGCTGGGTCCGGGTCGAGGAACTCGACCGGTACGATTTCGCCGGGGCTGATTACCCGATCATCGAACGCCTGAGAAGCCTTTACGCCCGCCCCGGTTTTGCCCCCGAGGGTCATTCCGAACCCGGAGGCCCGGTCCTTTCCGACCGCGACTGCCCGGTCCTGGACCTGAAGAGAGAGGTCAACCGGTTTGTCGCCGAGCGGGACTGGGAACAGTTTCATTCGCCGAAAAATCTCAGTATGTCGATCGCGATCGAGGCGGCCGAGCTGATAGAGCATTTCCAGTGGAACACGGTCTCCGAGGCGCGGCTGCTGACCCGGGACCCGGAGAAGTACGAGGAGGTGATCCGGGAGGTCGCCGACATCGCTATCTACCTGCTCAGCCTCTGCCGGGCGCTGAACATCGATCTCAGCCGGGCGATCGGGGAGAAGCTTCAGCTCAATCGGAAGAAATATCCCCTGGAAGAGTACTGGGGGAGGCATACCGGGAGCGTTGAAGGATGAAAAGACTTCACCTGCTGATCTCGGGAAGGGTTCAGGGGGTTTGTTTCCGGGCGGCCGCCCGGCGGCGGGCGGAGAGCCTGGGTTTGACCGGCCGGGCCGAAAACCTCCCCGACGGCCGGGTGGAGATAATGGCCGAAGGCGGGGAGGATGAGTTGAGAAGCTTCCTCCTCTGGTCCGGCCGGGGCCCTTCCGCCGCCCGGGTCGGCGACATCTCCGTCCGCTGGGAAGCGGCGGAAAAAACCTTTTCCGGTTTCGAGATCCGGTGATATAATTTGCGGCAACCTAAGAGCGAGGCACCGAATACAATGGCTGGATCGACCTTGAAATACGAACCCGAGGTGAAGGCGCTGACCGCCCGGCTTATCAAGCCGGAGAAACGGCGGCTCTGGAAGGAGATTATCGCCTATCCGCGCTATCAGACCAATTTCTCCCGGCTCGGCCGGTGGCTCTCCCGGGACGGCCAGTTCGAGGAGGAGGCGCTCTTTTACCGCTATGCCGTCCGCAAACACCCCCACTCCTACCGGTTTTTGCTCAAGCTGGCGCTGGCCTACGAGAACTCCGGCAACGAGGTCGCGGCCATCCGGACCTATCGCCGACTGACTCTCCGCTTCCCCGACCGTTTCCAGCCCTACCTCCGCCTGGAGAAGATCTACCGCCGGTCGCTTAATTTCGACCGGGCGATCGCCCTCTACCGCGATATCCCCTCCCATAACCCGATCAAGGAACGGGCCTGCGACCGCCTCTACCACATCTGCGCGGTGGAAGGCGACCTGAGCCAGGCCGCCGCCGTTATCCAGGAGGCGATCAAGAATTTCGGGGAGTCCTACGACCGCTGCCTGGAGCTGGGAAAACTCGACCTCCGGAGGGGGGATTTTCTCGGCGCGGTGCAGAGCTTCGAGAGCGCGGTCGCCTTCCGCCCCCGCTCGGTCGCCACCCGGTCCTGGCTGGGGATCGCCTTGAAGGAACTGGGGAACCTCCGGCTGGCCGAATACGAGTTCAACGAGGTACTCAAGATCAAGCCCGACTCTTTCCAGGGGTTGATTCACCTGGCGGAGCTGAAGATCCAGTCGAAGCAACTGGAGGAGGCGGAGGGCTACCTGACGGCGATCGAGAAGAAATCCCCCGACAACGCCCGGGTCGCCATCTGCCGGGGCTGGATCGCCTTCAAGCGGGGGGAGATGGAAAAAGCGATCGAGTCCTGCCGCCGGGGACTGGGCCGGACCAGCTTCTACTTTATCTGGGAACAGATCCTGGCTCACCGGATCATCTCCCGTTCCCGGGAAAAAACCGGGGACGAGGCGGGGTCGGCGCTCCACCGGCGGCTGGCCGACGCCCTGCTGGGAAAAGATACCTACGAATCCCTGATCAAGCTGGCGGAAGAGCTGCTGAAGAAGAAGGAACTGGCGGCGGCGACCGAGGTCTTCAACCGGGTCCTGGAACTCTTCCCCCACAATACCCGGGCCCAGATCGGCCTGGGAGAGATCTATCTCAAGGAACACCAGCCGGAGGAGGCGATCAATATCTGCCGCCTGGCCCTGGAAAGGATCCGGCCGATCTACGTCCGGGAACGGATCCGGGCCCATACCGTGATCGCCCTCGCTTACAAGTTCCAGAACAAGACCGCCCAGCACAAGAAAGAGTGCAAGAACATTCACGCCCTGCTCCGCCAGATCTACCTGAAACCGTCGGAGAAAGCGCGGATCAAGAAAGATACCGCCCGGGGAAAATGAACCGGCGCCCTCCGGGCCGCCGCCGGCCCGGATGACCGGCCCAAGAAAGAGAGTGCCCTATGAAAAAACTCAGCTTCCTGCTGCTTGCCGTTATGTTCCTGGCCCCCGCCGCGACCGCGGAGACGGAAGATTCCTGGGATCAGGGTTATGATTTGATGCGGGAAGCCTACCGGCTCCGCCAGGAGGGGGAGGAGGAAAGCGCCCGGGAGAAGATGGCCCGGGCGTTGGCCATTCTCCGGCGGTCCGCCGCCGAACAGGCCACCCTGACGGTGCGGCCGGAGGTGGATCTGGAGATCGAGGAAGGCCCGCTCGGGGTCAACCTGATCGAGAACCGGTCTCTCTTCAAGATCGAGTTGAAGGTGGCCCCGGACCCGGCGCCGGAGCTTCCGGCCTCTGACCGGGATGATCCGGCGGCTCAGGAAGCCGTCCTCCGGCTCCAGCAGATGATCATCCAGAACCTGGCCCAGGTCATCCAGGATAACGCCGATCTGAAGGCGACTCTCTCCCGGCTGGAATCCGCTTCCGACGAGACCACGACCATCGGCGACCTGGTCACCGAGATCAAGGATGAAACTTCCGAGATGACGGAAGCAGTCCAGGCCGTGGGAGATATCCGGGACCGGACCGACGATATCTACGACGAGGTCGAACGGCTGGCCTCCGACTCCGATACCCTCCGGGCGGTGGAGGACCTGGCGGGGGAGATTTCCGACCTCCGGGACGCCATCGATCTGCTCCGGGATATCCTCGATATCGTTCAGGACATCAAGGACGATACCGACGGAATCAAGGACCTGGAATCCCAGATCGACGACGTCAAGAACGAGGTGGAAAACCTGAAGGATTAAAAGAATCGGTGCTCCCTTTCCCGGGGATTCATTCCCCGGCGACGGAATCCAGGGCGAGCAGCCGGCTCTTGATCCGCCAGTCGCCGGGGTGGCGCCGGTTCCCTTCCCGGAGGACTTTCCCCGCCTCCTCCAGCCGCCCCCAGGCGATGTAGATATTGCCCAGGATGACGTAACCCCGGGACTGGTTGGGACGTCTCTCGAGCGCTTCCCGTCCGGCGGCCCGGGCCCGCTCGAATTCCCCCCTTTCCCCGAGGAGCGCGGCCAGGTTTCTCAAGGGGGCGGCATACTTCGGGTTGAGATCGGCCGCCGCCCGGTAAAGTTCGATCGCCTCCTCCTCCTCTCCCAGCCTTTCCAGGACGATCGCCAGTTCGTTGGCGGCCTCTGCGTGGCCGGGGTTTTGCTTCCGGACCCCCCGGAGGAGATCGGCCGCTTCTTCGTTCCGGTTCCTCCGCCGGTAGGTTTGGGCCAGGTAGATCGCCGCCGGGTGGTGGGCCGGGTCGGCCGATAACGCTTCCCGGAAGCGGTCGGCCGCCTCCTCCCAGCGCCCCTCCCGTC
>JAVCCZ010000227.1 GCA_030765265.1 Candidatus Erginobacter occultus | reverse complement strand
TTGCCTTTCTCGCGGAGAAAGGCGTGGAAACCAAGATTCATTACCCGATCCCGATCCACCTGATGGAAGCGGCCGGGAAGTACGGTTATCAGAGGGGGGATTTCCCGGTCGCCGAAGCCCAGGCGGAACGGATCCTCTCCCTGCCCATCCATCAGTATCTTGCCGACGAGCAAATTGCCTATGTTATCGAAAGCATCCGGTCTTTTTATCCGCCCCGGCGCTTGAAATAACAAGTCGGTGTTGGGAGAATTCCGGCAATTTTCAATGAATGTTTTATTTATCCAGAAACAGGCTTTCCCCTATTTCGGGGTGATGTCGATGGCGGGGTATCTCCAGGGAGCCGGCCATACCTGCGATTGCCTGATCGACAATCTTGACCCGGTACATAAAAAGGTTGAGGAGTTGTGCCGCGCGGATATTATCGGCATCAGCGTCCTTTCCAGCGAGCATTGCTGGATGATCGACTGTATTGAAAGGGTGAAGAGGGTTGTCCCCGACACCCCGGTCATTATTGGGGGCGTCCACGCGATCCTCTATCCGGAGATATTGGGGCAGACCAAGGCAGATCTGTTATGCGCCGGGGAAGGAGAGACGATTTTATCCCAGGTGCTCAATGGTCTCAGCGAAGCGGGGCGCGATTTCGACCGGACCCGGATCCCGGGCCTGGTTTACAGGGAAAACGGAAAAATCAAGAAGAACCGGCTGCCGGCCTTGATTCAGGATCTGGATTGGCTGGAAGACCGGGATGTCTATTATCGGCGCTACAAGATTCTCCGGGTTGAGGGGCAGAAGCAATTTCTTTCCGGACGGGGCTGCCCTTATCGGTGCAATTTTTGTTTCAACGACCGGTTCCAGGAGATATTCCAGGGGTTGGGAAGATATGTCAGGAAAAAACCGGTGGATGTATTTATCGAGGAGATAAAAAGAACGGAAGCAACCTACGGAGCCCGGGTTCTATTCTTCTCCGATGATACGTTTTCCCTTGATCGCCGGTGGTTGACCGGGTTTTTACGGCGATACCGAGAAGAGATCGACAAACCGTTTATGTGTGTCGTCCGGGCTGATCACATAAATGAAGAGATTGCCCGGGATCTGGCGGCCTCGGGATGCCACACCATCAGTATGGGGGTGGAGACCGGCAACGAAACAATCAGGAACGCTACGTTAAACAAGGGTTTGAGCGATGAGACTCTGAGACGGGCGGCCGGCTGCCTGAGGAAGAACAACATCCGGCTGCAAACTTCGAATATGTTTGGCATCCCCGGCGAGACGGTGGAGGACGCGCTCCAGACCATCCGGTTCAACATCGAACTGGGAACTTCCTTCGCCTTTGCCGCTATGCTGCTGCCCCTGCCGGGGACGGGGATTGAAAAAGCCGCCCTGAAGCTCGGGTGGCTGGACAAGCCTCTGGCTTTCGCTGATCTCCCGCAGTCTTTTTTTTCCGGCTCGGTATTCCAGGTTCCGGAGATCGATACTCTGGAAAACGTGAAAGATATCGCCTACTGGTGCGTCGCCTATCCGGGGCTGTATAAGATTTTGACCAGAATCATCCGTCTCCGCTGCCGGCTGTTTTTCGAACTCCTGAACAAGGCGGGGCTGTTTTTCCGGTATCAGCGGGAGAGAAAAATGAGCCTGGTTGACGCGGCGCGGATGTTCTGGAGGTATCGGAGTAGCCGGTAGAACGGATTACATCAAGTATTCGTTAGATACAACACTAAGAATCAACATAGGGAAAGAGGAGCCGGCGCAGGGTGAAAATCAGTTTGGCCGGGAGGAGCAATACCCTGTTTCCGAGGAAGTATCGATCGCCCGATCTCCGCAGTTCGCCTAAAGCCGTCAGGCGTTCGATACGGACGGAGACGATATCCTGGTGGGGATAGAGGTTTTTCAGATCGGTTTTATTTAAACTTCCGGTTTGCGAGCTTTCAATCAACAGGCGAACCCTCCGGGCGGTTTCACTCATATTGAAGAAATGGAAGTAAACATAACCGGCCAGCAGATAGATGAGGAAGAAGTACAAGAGGGAGACGATCAAACCAACCGTGTCGCCTGTCGCCGCTGCTGCCGCCCAGACAATACATAGTACTGTCAGAGGCAAGATTCCCGCCAGCACGCTGAAGAATACTCCTTTCTGTCTCAATTCAGTCTTCCGGAATAATCCGAACACTCTCACCAGAAGCAAGTGGACGGCAAAAGGAATCAGCAGGGAGAGAATAGCGGTCAGGAGGAAACAGCTGGATGGTTCGGGGCGCATAATCATCCCTTCCCAAATGGCAGGTCGAGGATCTTTCGATAGCTCGCGAACATCCGGGCGATCAGATAGCCCTGCCGGGAAATAAATAGGGTGTCATTTTTCAGGGAGACCAGGTCGTGATCGGAGGGAGTGTTTTTTACGAAAATTAATCCATCATTAACCAGGTCTTCCAGCCGTTCCGAGACCAGGATATCTTCCGAAAAAACTCGGTGAATGGCCGCCTCGGTCATCCCTTCCGGGCCGGAGTCATTCACTGACAGGATTATTTTCAATGACGGGCATCCCGCCTGGATGGGAGGATAGGACATAATGTAGGCTGCCGAGAGGAGGATGGTTAAGAGGAGGATCAGAAAGCTGGAGAGCCAATCCGTTCCGATGCCGGAAAGCCCGACCCCGGAAACCTGGAAGGCCAAGCATCCGAGGATCGGGAGAAAGATAAAAACAATTGTCAGCCAGAGCATCTGCTTGCCGGGCCGGATAATCCGCCAGACCAGGATATGGACGGCAAATGAGAACAAAAAAAGTCCCACTCCCGCGAAGATGATATTAAGAATGTGCAACGGAGTTTAACCTTTTCGGTGACCGGGTCCCGATTGTTATCTGCCCCCGTCAATGAGGACTCTTCGGTGGCATTATGCTTTATTGCCCGGTGAGAAGCAATCGATAATCCACTATTCGCCAAGCTCACTATGGACCGCACCGATTTCATTGTCATTGCCTGCCTGGCGCTGCTGGTGACGCTTTTTCTTCTGCCCGCGCTGGGCGGCTGGTTGGGAATATTTTTTGATGATATGTACGAAACTTTCCCCCGCGTCTACTCCAACGCGCAGGCGATTCAGCAAGGCGATCTTCCGCTCTGGAATCCGAACTTCTTTGCCGGCGGGAGGATCAATTACATCCCCAATACCAGGATCTGGTACTGGCCGCTTTATCCCTTTTATCTGCTTGCTCCTCTGAACAATCCCTCCGCCGCTTATGCCGCCCTGGTCAAGCTTCCGCTGCTTTTCCATTGGCTGATCTGTGTCCTGGTTGCTTACGGGATGGGAAGATCGGTTATTCAGCTGGGCCGTGCCGGTGCGCTGGTCCTGAGCGTGGTTTACGGGTTCGGGACGATGATCTCGGGAAATATCAGCGCGATTGAAGGGATATACTCCGCGACCTGGATCCCCCTGGCCCTCTGGGGGATCACTGCCTACGCTCTTCAACGGCGGCGGATAATGGGCGTGCTCGGGGGGTTGGCCATCGCCTTCACCGGTTCCTGCGGGACTGATGTCCGCGCCCTGTACAGCCTGACGACCATCGCCCTGGCCCTGATCCTGCTGGCGGTGTCATACTTGGCCGCCCGTGACGGAAGATCCGCCCGCCGGCTGATTTTAAGCGGGGCACTGATCTTCGCCGTCGGACTGCTCCTTTCGGCGCCCTACTGGGTAAGTATGACGGAATCCTTTGCGCTCTACCGGGGTTCGCCGATGCTCGCTCTCTCCCGCTCCGCCGCTCCATCTGCCAGCGCTCCCTGGAGTTACCTCTGGACGCTCCTGATGCCGGACCTTTTCGGGACGATGACCAATTCGTCCCTGGTCGATCTGGGTATTCCGGGGATAAGCGGCTACTGGCACGTCGAGGGAAATCTCACCGGCGGGTTCTGGTTGATGGCGCTTTGCTTGCTGGGCGGGCTGGCGGGGTGGAAGAAAAGCGCTGGAAACGTGGCGAACCGGTTGCCGCGCCGGTGGTGGGCGGTGGGGGCGGTCCTATTTATTTTCTCCCTGGTTCTGGTCACCGGGCGGTATTCTCCGATCTACCGGTCCCTGGTCAGGGTGATCCCCATCTTCGGACTTCCCTACGCGATTCGCTGGCGGGTGATGGAACATCTGGGGATCGCCCTGATGGCGGGGGTGTCGGCCCACTGGCTCTGGACCGGCCGGCGGAATCTTTCCCGGGGCATTCTGGCAATGCTTCTGGCCCTGCTGCTGATAGGGGTGTTCTGGCAATGGAGTCGCTTGACCCGGACCGGGATCAGTGCCTTCAGCTTCGCCTGGAGTCGACACCACCACTGGCTGCTATCCAGCCCCCTGATTTACCTGGGGGCCGCGGTTGTTCTGGCCGGCGATTTGATATTTATCCACCGCCGCCGGCTGGCCAGGAAACTGCTCGTGAGTATGGTGGTATTTGAGACCCTGGCCATCGGGTTCTCAATGACCTATTTTCTGATTTTCCGATTTCCCGACATCGGGGATACCCGGTATCGGTTTCCTCGGGATACCGCGCTCTTCCGGCAGAGCGATCATCATTTCCTCACCAATCTCCCCCCGCCCGACACCGGGCCGGAAAGAACCGCTTTCTACAACAGTCTGGTTGATCATATGGCGGTTCTCCAGGGCGGGCATTACCTG
>JAVCCZ010000140.1 GCA_030765265.1 Candidatus Erginobacter occultus | reverse complement strand
GTTTCTTCGTCTTTACCGCCGTGGCCATAGTCCTGGTCAACAAGAATGTCGGCTGGATCGAAACCGGCGCCGTGGATTATGAAGCCGGCCAGGTTATGGATGTCTGGTAGATCTTCCCCAACCGGAACCCCTCCTTCCCCGGGAACCGGTTAGAAGATCCCGAGAAACTTTTTCCGGGGCTTCGGCTCCAGTTTCTCCCGGCAGCGGGCCAGCTGCCGTCCGAAAACCGCCGACCGGGCGCTGACCCGGGCGGCGGTATCCAGCAGCCAGGTTTTACCCCGGTACGTTTTGTGCTTGTAGCCCCCCTGCCCCTCGTGATAGGCCAGGTAGAGTTTGCCGGGGTTGCGCTTGGAGATCCCGCAGCGCCGGTTGCTCCGGTCGCAATACCAGCCGACGAAATCGACCGCGTCGCCGAACCGGGTCCGGGAGGCGGATTGATTCCCGGTCTCCTGCCGGTAGATATCCCAGGTGGTATCGAGGGCCTGGGGATACCCGTAGGCGGTCGAGGGCCGGGGGCCGGGGATAAAGCCGAGGATTTTTGTCCGGGGCGGCCGGGCCGTGGCCCGGAAAGATGACTCCTGGTGGATGATCGCCATCAGCGTCGGGATCGGCACCCGCCACTTCCGGTAGGAATCCTTCGCCTCCCGGTACCACTCGGGTCTCTCCTCGAAGATCGAGCAGACGTCGTCGATGTTGGCGGGCGGCCCCGCCGCGCACCCGCCCAGCATCAGCGCCAGGACGGTCAACATCCAGACCGGATAAACCGTTTTTCTTATTTTGACGGAATTCACGGGCATATTTTTGACGGGATTAACCGGGTTGTTTCTGGCAGGATAACAGGATTGCGTTGATTGATATCGAAAGACCAAAAAAACATCGCTCCGCCCAACCCCCCTATCCTCAATCCTGTAGATCCTGTTATCCTGTCGAAAAATCTCCCGTTATCCCATCAGAAAAGCGTCGATCTCCGCCGCCGCCCTTCTCCCCTCGTCGATCGCGTTGACGACCAGGGAGGCGCCCCGGACGCAGTCGCCGGCGGAAAAGATGCCGGGTCCGGCGGCGGTGAAACCGCCCCCGCCGTTCCGGTCCAGGTTCAGTTCATCGGCCAGCCGTCCGGACTCGGGGCCGGTGAAGCCGGCGGCGATCACCACCAGCCGGGCGGGGATCTCGAATTCGGAACCGGGGACCTCCCGCGGACCCGACGAGCCCATCCAGTCCAGCCGGACCGCCTTGACCTTCTCCACCCGGCCGGCCTTCCCCGCCAGTTCCCGGGCCGAGACCGCCCAGAGCCGCTCGCACCCCTCTTCCTGGGAGGAGGAGGTCCGCAGGGTCCGGGGCGGGCCCGGCCAGGGGTTGGAAGCCTCCCGGGTTTCCGGGGGCCGGGGGAGGATCTCGACCTGGGTAACCGCCGCCGCTCCCTGGCGGAGCGCCGTCCCGACGCAGTCCGAACCGGTATCCCCGCCGCCCAGGACCACCACCGGCTTCCCGTCGGCGTCGAGGACGCCTTCCCGGCCGGACTTCTCCCCGCCCTGGAGGCGGTTCTCGCTCGAGAGGTAATCCATCGCCAGGACGACCCCTTCCAGATCGCGGCCGGGCAGGTCGAGTTCCCGCGGCCGGCGGGACCCGACCGCGACCAGCACCGCCGAGAAGCTCCGCCGCAGATAACGGGCGGAGAGATCGATCCCGGCTTCGACCCCGGTCTCGAAGTTCACCCCTTCCCGCCGCAGCTGGTCCAGCCGCCGGTCGATTATCCACTTCTCCAGCTTGAAGTCGGGGATCCCGTAACGGAGCAGCCCCCCGGCCTTCCCGTCCCGCTCGAAGACGATCACCTCGTGGCCCCGCCGGGCCAGTTCCTGGGCGGCGGCCAACCCGGCCGGCCCGGAACCGATCACCGCCACCCGCTTCCCGGAAGAGCGGGTGGGAGGAAAATCCCGGACCCAGCCTTCCCTCCAGCCCCGCTCGATCAGCTCCAGCTCGATCTGCCGGATGACGACCGGGCCGAAGTCCGGCTCCAGCGTGCAGGCGGTCTCGCAGGGGGCCGGGCAGACCCGGCCGGTGAACTCGGGGAAGTTGTTGGTGGAATGGAGCAGGCGCAGACCCCGCTCCCATTGCCCGCGGTAGACCATCTCGTTGAAGTCCGGGACCCGGTTGGCCAGCGGGCAGCCCAACCCGTGGCAGAAGGGTATCCCGCAGTCCAGGCAACGGGAGGCCTGCCGGACCAGCTCCTCCCGGTCCGGAGGGAGCGGGATCTCCCGGAAGTCGCCGAGCCGCACCGGCACCGGGCGGTTCCGGGGATCGACCCGGGGATACTCGAGAAACCCGCCCGGCTTAGCCATCGTAAACCTCCTCGGTCGCGGAGACGGTCTCGCCGTTGACGTCTTCTTTCAACCGCATCCGTTCCAGGGCCCGCCGGTAGTCGATCGGCATCACCTTGACGAAGAGGGGGAGGAGGGAATCCCAGTTCTCCAGGATCCAGCCGGCCCGGCCGGACCCGGTCAGGCGGCGATGCTTCTCGATCAGCTCCCGGAGGCAAAGCCGGTCCTCCTTTCGCCAGACTGACTCCAGGTCGACCATATCCAGGTTGCAGCGGGTGTCGAAGAGTTCCGACTCGTCGAAGACGTAAGCCGCCCCCCCGCTCATCCCGGCCCCGAAGTTATTCCCCGCCTTCCCCAGCACCACCACCGTCCCCCCGGTCATATACTCGCAGCCGTGGTCACCGATCCTGTCGACAACCGCGGTCGCCCCCGAGTTGCGGACCGCGAACCGTTCCCCGGCGGTCCCGTCGAGGTAGACCTCCCCCCCGGTCGCCCCGTAGAGGAGGGTGTTGCCGGCGATCACGTTTTCGTGGGGGTAGAACGAGGCGGCGGCCGACGGGGTGACGATGATCCGTCCCCCGCTCATCCCCTTCCCCAGGTAGTCGTTGGCCTCCCCGAAGAGGCGGAGCGTCACCCCGGGGGCGAGAAAGGCCCCGAAACTCTGCCCGGCCGATCCGGTCAGCTCGACCCGGATCGTCTCATCGGCCAGCCCCCCCGGGCCGCGGCGGCGAACGATCTCCCCGCTCAGCCGGGCCCCGACCGCCCGGTGGACGTTCTTCACCGCCAGTTCAATTTTGACCTTCTCCCCCCGCTCCAGGGCCGGGCGGGCCCGCTCGATCAGCAGCTCGTCGAAGGGGTAACCATTGGCTTCGGCCGAACGGAGAAAATGGCGGGGGGTCCCGTTGGCTTCCGGAAGGGCGAGCAGACCGGAGAGGTCGACCCCCCGGCTCTTGGGGTGGTCGGTCGCCGGCTGGAACTTCAGCCGCTCCACCCGGCCGATCATCTCCTCCATCGTCCGGAAACCGAGCGAAGCCATAATCTCCCTCACCGACCGGGCGAGAAAGCGAAAGAAGTTCTCCACGTCTTCAGGCCGCCCCTTGAACCGCTTCCTCAGCTCGGGGTCCTGGGTGGCGATCCCCATCGGGCAGGTGTTGAGGTGGCACTTGCGGACCAGGGCGCAGCCGAGGGCAACCAGGACCGAGGTCCCGAAACAAAACTCCTCCGCCCCTAAAAGCGCGGCGATCACCACGTCCCGCCCGGTCCGCAGCTGCCCGTCGGTCTGGACCCGGATCCGGTCGCGGAGCCGGTTGAAGACCAGGGCCTGCTGGGTCTCGGCCAACCCCAGCTCCCAGGGGAGGCCGGCGTGGCGGATCGAGGTCAGGGGGGAGGAGCCGGTCCCGCCGTCGTAGCCGGCGATAATCACCTTGTCGGCCCCGGCCTTGGCCACCCCGGCGGCCACCGTCCCCACCCCGGCCTCGGAGACCAGCTTGACCGAGACCAGGGCCTGGGGGTTGACCGCCTTGAGGTCGAAGATCAGCTGGGAGAGGTCCTCGATCGAGTAGATGTCGTGGTGGGGCGGGGGCGAGATCAGGGTCACCCCGGGGGTGGTATGGCGGACCCGGGCGATCTCGACGGTCACCTTGTGGCCGGGGAGCTGTCCCCCTTCCCCCGGCTTCGCCCCCTGGGCGATCTTGATCTGGATCTCCCGGGCGCCGAGCAGGTACGCCGGATCGACCCCGAACCGCCCGCTGGCCACCTGACGGATCCGGGAGGCCCGGCTCTCCCCCCGACTGGGATCCTCCCCCCCCTCCCCGGAGTTGGAGGCGGCCCCCAGCCGGTTCATCGCTTCGGCGATCGTCTCGTGGGCCTCCTTCCCCAGCGAGCCGAAGGACATCGCGGCCGAGGCGAAACGCTTGAGGATTTCGGCTTCCGGCTCCACCTCTTCCAGGGGGACGGGGTCGCCCCCGGTGAAAGCGAAGAGCGAGCGGAGGGTGAGATGGCCGGCCGACTGTTCGTCGATCCCGGCGGCGTACTGACGGAAAGTATCGTAGCTCGAGGTCCTCACCGCCCGCTGGAGGCCGGCGATCGCCTCCGGGGTCCAGAGGTGTTTCTCCCCCGGCCGCCGGTAGCGATAGCTGGACCCGGCGGGAAGGAGCGGAGCCGGCTCGCCGGTTGCCGGGAAGGCCTGGCGGTGCCGGGCCCGGGTCTCGGCGGCGATCTCGGCCAGCCCCGCCCCCTCGATCCGGGAGTCGGTGCCGGAAAAATACCTCTCGACCAGCTCCCGTTTCAGCCCCACCGCCTCGAAGATCTGGGCCCCGCAGTAGCTCCGGATGGTCGAAATCCCCATCCGGCTGAAGGTCTTGAGCAGACCCTTCTTGACCGCGGTGACGTAGTTGTCCATCGCCTCTTCCGGCGTCCAGGCTTTCTCCAGGAGCCGGTTCTCGGCCAGGTCCCGGATGGCGGAGAAAGCCAGGTAGGGACAGACGGCGTTGGCCCCGTAGCCGATCAACAGGGAAAAGTGCATCACCTCCCTCGCCTCCCCGGTCTCGACCACGATCCCGGCCCGGGATCTCAAACCTTTCCGGATCAGGTGGTGGTGGAGCCCGGCGGCGGCCAGAAGCGCCGGGATCGCCGCCCGCTCCCGGGAGACCCCCCGGTCGCTGAGGATGAGCACCGTCGCCCCGGAAGCGATGGCCGACTCCGCGGCGGCAAAGACCCGCTCCAGGGCCGTGGCCAGGTTCTTCCCCGGATCGCCGGCGGCCGGGAAGAGGATCTCGATCTCGGCCGGCTTCAGGGCCTGGTGGGTGGAACACCGGAGCCGGTCCAGGTCCTCCCCGGTCAGAACCGGGTGGGGGAGCTTGAGCCGCCGGCAATGGGCGGGGGCCTCCTCCAACAGGTTCCCCTCCCGCCCCAGCCAGTTCATCAGCGACATCACCAACTCTTCCCGCAGGGGATCGATCGCCGGGTTGGTCACCTGGGCGAAGAGCTGCTTGAAGTAGTTGTAGAGGAGCTGGGGCCGGGGGGAGAAGACGGCCAGGGCGGTATCGTGCCCCATCGAGCCGATCGCTTCCTGACCCCGGGCGGCCATCGGCCTCAGCACCAGGGAGAAATCCTCGTCGGTGTAGCCGAAGGCGTGGAATTGCCGGAGCAGGGCGGCGGGGTCTTCCCCGGGGGCCGGGGCGGGGGAGAGAAAGCCCCGCAGTTCGATCCGGTTCTCCCGCACCCAGCGGCGGTAGGGCCGGCGGCGGGAGATCCGGGCCTTGATCTCGTTGTCCGGGATCACCCGTCCCCCCTCCAGGTCGACCAGGAACATCTTCCCCGGCTGGAGCCGGCCCCGCTGGAGGATCGCGGCGGGATCGATATCCAGGACCCCGGTCTCCGAAGCCAGGACCACCAGCCCATCCCGGGTGACGGTGTAGCGGGCGGGCCTCAGTCCGTTGCGGTCGAGGGTCGCTCCCAGGTAGCGGCCGTCGCAGAAGACGATCGCCGCCGGGCCGTCCCAGGGCTCCATCACCGCCGAGTGGTACTCGTAAAAGGCCCGCTTGTCCTCGCTCATCCGGTAGCGCACCCCCCAGGCTTCCGGGATCATCATCATCAGGGCGTGGGGCAGCGAGCGGCCGGAGAGGGAGAGCAGTTCGAGGACGTTGTCGAAGACCGCCGAGTCGCTCCCCCCGGGGGCGATCGCCGGGAGGATCTTCGCCAGGTCGTCGCCGAACAGCCCGGAGCTCAGATCGGGCTCCCGGGCCCGCATCCGGTTGCTGTTCCCTCTCAGGGTATTGATCTCGCCGTTGTGGGCGGCATAGCGGAAGGGCTGGGCCAGCTTCCAGGTCGGCAGGGTGTTGGTCGAGTAGCGCTGGTGGATGACGGCGAAGGCGGAGGCGAAGGCGGGGTCTTCCAGGTCGGGGAAGAACGCGGCGATCTGGGAGGCGGTGAACATCCCCTTGTAAACGACCGTCCGGGGGGAGAGGCTGCAGACGTAGAAATCCTTCCCCCCCGGCCCCCCCGGACCCCCGATCTCTTTCTCCGCCCGGCGGCGGACGACGTAGAGCTTCCGGGCGAAGACTTCGGCCGGAAGTCCCGGGGCGGTGAGGACGGCCTGGAAGATTTCCGGCCGGGTCGAGAGGGCCAGTTCCCCCAGGCACTCCGGCCGGACCGGGACCTCGCGCCAGCCCGGCAGCCGGAGCCCTTCCTCGCCGGCGATCTTTTCCAGCAGCGCCCGGCCGGCCGGACCCGACTCGCCCGGGGGGGCGAAGATCATCCCCACCGCGTAATCACCGGGGGCGGGAAGCTCCACCCCGAGGGCGGCAAATTCCCGGCGGAAGAATTCGTCGGGGAGGGCGGTCATTATGCCCGCCCCGTCCCCGGTGTTCTTATCCCCCCCGACCGCACCCCGGTGTTCCAGGTTGACCAGGATCGCCAGGGAGTCCCGGACCAGGGAGTGCCGGGGGTTGCCGGAGAGGTCGGCGACGAATCCGACCCCGCAGCTGTCCTGCTCGCTGGAGGAGTCGTAGATTCCGAGCCGGTTCATAACAGAATCGCTATCGGGATCGCGGAACAGGAACCGAACAAAGCTTCGATCCCGATAGCAATCCCGATAGCGATAGTGATTAAATTAGGGTTTTCGACGTCAATTAGAGGATAGGCAGATATTTTCTCAGTTCGTAGCCGGTGACCTGGATCCGGTAGTTGTCCCACTCGATCTCCTTGTTCCGGACGAACTTATCGAACATATGATCCCCCAGGGTCTCCCGGACCAGCTCGCTCTCGCTGACCGCCCGGGTGGCGGCGTAGAGATTGCCGGGCAGCTGGGTCACTCCCCGATCGGCTTTTTCCTGCTCCGACATCCCGAAGATATTTTCCTCGATCGGGTCCGCCAGTTTGTATCTCTTCTCCATCCCGGCCAGGCCGGCGGCTAAAAGGACGGCGAAAGCCAGGTAAGGGTTGCAGGCGGGGTCGGGGGCCCGGAACTCGAACCGGGTGGCCATCTCCTTCCCGGTCTGGTAGAGGGGGACCCGGATCATCGTCGAGCGGTTCCTCCGGGCCCAGGAGTTATAGACCGGGGCCTCGTAGCCGGGGACCAGCCGCTTGTAGGAGTTGACCCACTGGTTGGTGACGGCGATGATCTCCGGGGCGTGCTTCATTATCCCGGCGATAAAGGCCTTGGCGGTGGCGGAGAGGTTGTACTCGTCCTCGGGGTCGAAGAAGGCGTTGCGTTCGCCGGCGAAGAGTGACTGGTGGACGTGCATCCCGCTCCCGTTCTCGGTCATCAACGGCTTGGGCATAAAGGTGGCGTGGACGCCGTGGCGCCGGGCGATCTCCTTGGTCACGAAGCGCAGGGTCATCACGTCGTCGGCCATCGCCAGGGCCTCGTTGTAGCGGAGGTCGATCTCGTGCTGGCTCCGGGCGACCTCGTGGTGGGTGCACTCGGTCTTCATCCCCATCGCCTCCAGGGCCTGGGCGGTCTCCCGTCTCAGGTCGGTCCCCAGGTCGGGGGGGGTGAGGTCGAAATAGCCGCTCTGGTCGAGACATTCCGGAGCCCGGTCGTTCTTGAAGTAGAAAAACTCCATCTCCGGCCCGACCCGGAAGGCGTACCCGAGATCGGCGGCCTTCTTCAGGGCCTTCTTTAAAACGTAGCGGGGGTCGCCCGGATAGGGGTTCCCGTAGGGGTCCTGGATGTCGCAGATCAGCCGGGCCACCTGGCCCTCCAGCGGGGTCCAGGGGAGGATCCGGAAGGTGGCCGGGTCGGGCATCGCCATCACGTCGCTCTCCTCGATCCGGGCGAACCCCTCGATCGAGGAGCCGTCGAATCCGATCCCCTCCTCCAGGGCGCCTTTCAGCTCGGAGGCGGAGATCTCCATACTCTTCAGCCGGCCAAGGATGTCGGTGAACCAGAGCTGGATGTGCCGGATCTTCCTCTCCTTCACGGTTTCCAGAATTTCTTTAATCTCGCTCATAATCTTCTCTCCTGTTTTCAATGGTTAAGGGGAAAGACGGAAATGTAGCAGATAAAACCGGACCCGGCAACGGGAAATCTGAAATCGGCGGACGGAAAGATCGGCCGGCCCCGGGGCGGGCCGGATCCGGGAGAAGCCGACCGGGAGATGATCCGCTCCCGGAAATATCTTTCGGCGGGAGAGGGGTAAGGTCAGTTGATCAGCTTGACCAGCTTCTGATTGGTGAAGATCAGGATCACCGTGCCGTCATTGAACCGGCCGACCGGGGTCGAGTACGACCAGGTCTCCTGGTCGCCCCCATCGGTGACGGCCAGGGTCTCTCGCTCCGGTTCGCCCCAGGCCGCCCGGACGTCCTCCGTGGTCATCCCCTCCATTATCTTCCCCTCAATGACGGCCTCGGCGATCGCCGGGGAGAGATCGGGGTGATCGTTCACGTAATTCTGCCGGCGCTGGGCGGTCGTGGCGCACCCGGCCAGGATGAGCAGCGTGGTCAGGATAATCGTCGTCCGGTTCATTTTCATCAATATTCTCTCCCTTTTTCCCGGTATGATAACCGAATCAGGACCCGCCGCAAGTGAAATTTCGCGGCGCCCCGCGCGACGAATAACTTGTCATCCCCGAGCCGGTATTCTAATATATTTCCGGTTCGAAACGACGGACCGCTTTGCCGACAGCTTTTCAATCCCTAACCAAGGACATCAATATGGATATTCAAAACCTGCCCGACCAGCTCACGATCTTTCTCGCCGAATACGGCCTGAAACTGATCGGGGCGGTGTTGATCCTGATCGTGGGGCGGATACTCTCCGGCCTGCTGCGGAAACTGGTCACCCGGATCCTGGGGCGGCTGAAGACCGATCCGGCGATCGTCTCTTTCTCCGGGACCCTGGTCTACGTCCTGATCCTGATCTTCACGGTGGTGGCCGCCCTGGCCAACCTCGGGGTGGAGATGACTTCCTTCATCGCCCTGATCGGGGCCGCCGGGCTGGCGATCGGCTTCGCTCTCCAGGGCACCCTGGGCAACTTCGCCGCCGGGATCCTGATCCTGATCTTCCGGCCCTTCAAGATCGGGGACTGGATCTCAGCCGCCGGTGTCCTGGGGAGGGTCAGCGAGATTCAGATCTTCGAGACCGTCCTGGTCACCGCCGACAACATCCGGATCACCGTCCCCAACGGGAAGATCTACGGCGACGTGATCGAGAACATCACCACCCTGGGCACCCGCCGGCTCGAGGTCGAGGTCGGGATCAGCTACAGTTCCTCGATCAAGAAAGCCCACGAGATCCTCTTAAACCTCTGCCGGAGTGACCCACGGGTCCTGGCCGAGCCCGCCCCCCAGGCGGTGGTCTCCGAACTGGGCGACTCCTCGGTCAACTTCAAGGTCCGGCCCTGGGTAAAGGTTGACGACTACTGGGATCTCAAGTTCGACCTGACCCGGAAGATCAAGGAGACCTTCGACGAGCAGGGGATCGAGATCCCCTTCCCGCAGCGGGTGGTCCATATGGTCCCCACCCCGGAGGAACCCGACAATTAAACAACCGTCCGCGCGTCATTGCGATAAACAAAGTATCGCGTCATTGCGAGGAGCGAAGCATAGTATCATTGCGAGGAGCGAAGCATAGTATCATTGCGAGGAGCGAAGCATAGTATCATTGCGAGGAACGAAGCATAGTATCATTGCGAGGAGCGAAGCATAGTATCATTGCGAGGAACGAAGCATAGTGTCATTGCGAGGAGCGAAGCATAGTGTCATTGCGAGGAGCGAAGCGACGAAGCAATCTCTCCCATAGCAATCTCTAACCAGGAGAAACCATCAATGAAAAGACTAACCCTTTATCTGTCTGCATTATCCGCCGTCCTCCTCCTGCTCCCTTGCGGGATGCTCCGGGCGGACGACAAGCTGACCGCCCAGGTCGAGGAATCGGCCACGGCCACCGGCGAGGCGGAACGGACGGGGTTCTCGCTCCTGCCCGGCTGGCTGATCGACCTCTCCGCCGGCTACTCGATGAACCAGGGGAACTCCGACACTCAGAACCTCCTGGCCCGGGCGGCGGTGATCAAGAAGTTCGCCGAGACCTGGGAACTGATCGGTAAGGGCGAGTACGCCTGGGGCAAGGTCAAGGACCAGGTTACCGAAGAGTACGAGCAGACCGCCGACCGCGGCCAGCTCTCCGGCCAGGCCAACCTCTTTGTGATCGAGAACGGCTTCCTCTACGGCCGCTCGGAGTATTCCTACGACAAGATCAAGGAACTCGACCGCCGGCTGGACAGCGGGGTCGGGGTCGGTTACAACGTTTACCGGTGCGGGGAAACCTTTGCCGCCCTCGAGACGGGCACCTCTTACATCGACAGCAAGTACGAAGACGGACAGCGCGACCACGGGATCTTCCTCCGGCTGGCCCAGAACGGGGCCCTGAAGATCAACGAGCGGGTCACCTTCATCGAATCGGTGGAGTACAAGCCGAAGTTCGAGGATTTCAACGACTACCTCCTCAACGTCGAGGCTTCCCTCCGGGTCAGCCTCCTGGGCAACCTCTACTTCCAGCTCACCGTAACCGACCGCTACGACAACCAACCCGCCGCCGGGACGGAGCGCAACGACCTTTCGATGATCGGCTCGCTGGGTTTATCGCTCTAAAACTCGTACTTGAAATAAAACAGAACTCGAGGACGATTACGAATTTAAGGGGGAGAGATGAAATTCCGGGAACTGGAAACCGAACTGATCGAGGTCATCGAACGAACCCATAACGTAATGAGCTTCCGGTTCGACGACCGGGGGGAGGTCACCTTCCGCCCCGGCCAGTTCTTCCAGCTCTTCCTGGACTGGGAGGGAGAGGAACTCGACCACTGGTTCTCCTTCTCCAGTTCCCCGACCGAAAAGGGTTTTTTCGAGTTCACCAAAAAGATGTCGGAGAGCGACTATTCCGACGCCCTCCGCGCCCTGGAACCCGGCAGCCGGGTCCGGATCAAGTACCCGATGGGGAAGTTCATCTACGAGGGCGAACCGGACCGGGCCGCCTTCCTCTCCGGGGGGATCGGGATCACCCCGATCCGCTCGATCTGCCGCTGGCTGACCGACACCGGTTCAAAGGCCGATGCCCGGGTCCTCTACTCGGCCCGAACCCCCGGCGACTTCGTCTTTCTCGACGACTTCGAGGAGATGACGCGGCGCAACCCCAACCTCTCCCTGGTCCTCAGCCTGACCGACGCCGCCCCCCCCGGCGACTGGGACTGCCGGGCCGGCCGGATCTGCTCGGAGATGGTCCGGGAAGAGATCCCCGACTACCGCGACCGGACCTTCTTCATCTGCGGCCCGCCCCGGATGGTCGAGGGGATGGTCGGGATGCTCAAAGACGACCTCGCCCTACCCGCCGCCCAAATAATCTCCGAAGACTTCAAAGGCTATTAATACTCGGTAGCACAGGCATTCCTGTCTGTGAAAGTAGCACAGGCAGCCTGCCTGTGCAGCATCCCGCCATTCCAGCCTGTGTCCTCCCCCCGCTCCACCCCCTGCCGGGTAAACCGGCCGGGGCCATTATTTACCCAGGATCGATTTTATTATTCCGGGATGAGGGGAATAACTGGAGGCAATGATCGTGGCGGCTTAATGCCATTTATAGCCGCAGGAGAGGCATTCCGGCCTATGAACGCAGAGTAACTCGCCGCATCCGGGGCAGGTCCACTTCGCCTTTTCGTCCCGAATGAAGCGGCGGATGCCGGATTCCCCGATCCGGTTATTGGATCATTCTTCCTGTTTTCGTTGGTTCGCTATGAATGACTCATACCCTTGAGGCGGCCATTCTCTTTCCGCCCTGGCCCGCTTGAACGGAAGGTCGTCGCCTCCCTCCGGCCCAACGTACTGCTGCGAGTCCCGCGACCACTTGTACACTGCCCTTGGCGTTAGTTCTTCAGTTAGAAGATTCATCGGCCCCAGCTCTATCGCCCAGATATCCGGGTCCTCGGTCTCCCTGAGACGCCAGGACCACTCCATCCCCGCGAAGCCCTTTTTCCTGAGCAGAATGTTCAGCGACGGGGAGGTGCGGGCGGGGGAAACCCAGTCAACGGCGGGCGTACGGGGTGCGGGCCGGTCAACCTCTTTAACCTCCCGGGAGAGGAGACCCTTGGGGCCTGGATTTTAGCAAGGGCCATAAGGTGACCTTGCTTGAGATCTTTTGCACGAACGGGGAGAGGGTGATCAGCCTGATCACTGGGTCGTCCGGAAGAACATCCAATTAGCGAGTGCCGAGATGGGAGAAGGTTGCGCTGTCCTCCAGGTGGGAAAAAACCTCTTCGGCGATCACCGCCTGTCCTCGGGGTGAGGGATGGTTGCCCCGGAAGAGATTCCATCCCTTACCCCGTCCTGATTGGAATGCTTTTTGGCAGTCCACGATCTCCAATCCCTGATCCGCCAGGTTTTTTTTGAGGCGGATTAAGTAGGAATGATAGTAATCGACTTCGTTGACAGTCGGGATAAGCACCAGGATCAAACGCTGCCCTCTCTTCATCGTCTCCTTCCGCCATTGCTCGAGGATCTTCTGAGAAATCAGAAGTCCGCGGGCGTATTTATTGATATCGACGTTGGAGTCCGTGTATACCGTCTCCGGGATCCCTGTCCATCTCGGGGGATTCGCCGACGTCCGGATCCGGTCCAGAAGGTAGCTCCTCGAGGTGTCAAAAAGGATGTCTTTCCAAGAGATCCGGGCCAGGCCTTCCTTCTCCACCATGGGAACCGGAACGTTGGTCAGCCGCAATTCTCCTCCCTCGTAGACGAACATCGGCTTCTCCCGTGCCTCCGCTTTTCTCCGCGTCTTGGGTACGCGCTGAACGTCCCAGCTGATGATCCCGGCTAGAACGATATCCGGTTGAAGTTCCTCTTCCAGCTCTTGGTAGAGGAGGTACATCTGGTCAACCCCGTAAGCGCACACCCCCAGGTTCACGACGGAGTAACCCCACTCCGCCAGCCTTTCTTCCAGGAGAGCCGGCCAGGCTTCCTCCCCCTGGACCGTGTCTCCGAAGGTGAAGGAGTCGCCGAAGGCGAGGATCCGTTTCTCCCGGAGGGGAAGGTCGATTGGGGAGTCTGCCCCGACCCGGCCGCCCCAGTTATCGATGGAAACCCCTCCCACCCGGACCCCCGGGATGGGCCGCCAACCTACCAGTTCGTCGTAGCGCATGTAGTAGGCCGGAGTCTTTTCCGAAAGGGCCGGCGGCAGCCGGCTGATCTTGTAGAAACGGCAAATTACCTCGCAGAGAGCCAGGCCAATCAACAACGAGATTAAGCTCAGGAAGATGGAAAAAAGAAGTTGCGGTTTCTTCTGCATATTTGGCTTTGTGCCGGGATTCCGACCAGCCCGGTTGCCGCGGCGGGGCAGGCGATAAAGTCTTTGACCCAAACGAAATTATGGATCTATTCCTCCCGGAATGCAAGTGTGAGGTTCGTACCCGAGTATTGATAAGAAATCGCTTTTTCTGTTTCCCGATGGCCACCCCGCTTACGAGGCAAAGAAGGAGTTATGGAGGTCATTATCGCTGAAACCCGCCCTTCCAGGCAAGCGGGAAACCATAACGGAAACCATAACGTAAGGACTGATGGGTTTTTGTCCCCGTTTCGACGGGGCAAGAGGGCGGATGGGGGGAGAAACCGGCGGTCGGCAGACACACGAGTTGCGTTCCGGTCCCGCCAGCGGTTCACGAAGCCATAATTACCGGCTCCTGTTCGCAATCCGCGAAGGGATCTTCGTCGAACCAGGGATCGCTGCCGGCCCGGACAGATTCCTCGCCGGGGGGATCGGGATCACCCCGATCCGCTCGATCTGCCGCTGGCTGACCGACACCGGGTCGAAGGCCGATGCCCGAGTCCTCTACTCCGCCCGGACCCCGGACGACTTCGTCTTCCTCGACGACTTCAAGGAGATGACCGAGCGCAACCCCCAACTCTCCCTGGTCCTCACCCTGACCGACGAAGACCCTCCCGGCGGCTGGGACTGCCGGGCCGGCCGGATCTGCTCGGAGATGGTCCGGGAAGAGACCCCCGACTACCGCGACCGGACCTTCTTCATCTGCGCCCCCCCCCGGATGGTCGAGGGGATGGTCGGGATGCTCAAAGACGACCTCGCCCTACCCGCCGCCCAAATAATCTCCGAGGATTTCAAAGGCTACTGAAACTCGGTGGCACAGACAGTCAAGCAACTGGGCAAAGTCGAAATCCTCTTGTTACTTCAGGTTCATCAGCATCAAGCCCATACAAATCAAAATGAGGATGCCGTACGTGACCCCATTCGCCAAGCGCATAGTGTGCCATAACGCTTTCCGGTCTGCTTCCTTCCAAATGCGCCTGCCCACCAGATACTCAATCCAGACCGACAGAAAATAGGACGGGATCATCAGGACGGCGAGAGCCATCGGGATCATCCAAGGCAGGTGCTCTTCATATGGCGCGAGCCAGGCGGCATTGACCACAACGTAAGCAACCATAACCGCCGGGGAATCCCACTTGACCAAGAGGGCATCGTCAATCAGGTAGCCGCCCATCATAATGAGGAACATCAAACCCCACGACAGAGGAATGCCGGCAAGAGTCGAGATGACGTTGGCCGCCGCGCTGCCGCCAAGGCTGCGCTTGAAGGGAAGAGACTGGCGCTTCCGGATGATGACAGCTTCGATCAAGATGATCGGAACCAGGCTCACGGCCATAAACAGCCCCTGCACGGGAAGCATTGGTACTCCGATGTTTGCCACTATGAACATCTTTCAGGCTTCAACGTGATATTCGGCAAAAGTTAGCTTTTTCCGGAGGCAACGACTTCATTGGCTTAATGCCATTTATAGCCGCAGGAGAGGCATTCCGGCCGGTGAACGCAGAGTAACTCGCCGCATTCGGGGCAGGCCCACTTCGCCTTTTCGTCCCGAATGAAGCGGCGGATACCGGATTCCCCGATCCGGCGGAGATTTTCCAGCATACTCATTCCATACTTCCCTCGATACCGCTTATCCAGTTGCTTGAGCCTCGAACAGGGGAAACGAACACAGCGATCGGAGCAATAGGGAATTTTGCTCCCGGCAAGATAGTCGCAGTTGGTGACGGTACAACCGGATCGCGATTGCGATTTCCGGCTTTCCGGGCGAACGAGATCCCGGCAGCCGGGACAGGTATTCTTTTCCCGGATGTACCCCCAGCAGAGGCGGCAATTCATCCCGCAAGGCGCGATCAGCCTGATCGGAATAGTCGGCGTTTTTTTTCGTCTGTCCATTTTCATAACCCTCCGGCTCGATTTAAAGCGCTTACTCTAGCTGACAGCTACGGCCTGGGAGCGGAGTCCGGTGTTTTGAGCGCCGCCGCCCTGGCAATGTAGGCTTTGACGTTGAACTTGCGGCGGCAGCCATTGTAGTTCATATACCTCACCTTTCCGAAGACCTTCCGGGAGGGCCAGGGGCGGTCGTGGACGCCGCCGATCGACCAGGCTACTCCGGCGTAGCCGTTGGGGTCGCGGCCGTCAAGCTGGTAGCGGTCGTTGAGGTCGATGGCGGCGGCCATCGCTTCCTCCGCCGACTTTGTCCACTCCAGGATCTTCTTGCCCCAGTACATCCGCAGGTAGCCGGGGATCGTCCCCCTTTTTACCAGATTGGTCTGCGTGGCGTTCCAGAGGTCGTCGTGGGTTTCGGCGGCTTCCAGCTGTTTCGGGGTGTAGAGATATTCCCTCCGGTCATCTCGGTGTTCGGCGGCGTTCTTTTGCGCCCACTGGGGGAAACCTTCCACCCGGTCGTATTTTGGCTGATGGAAGCAGAAGTTGTCGGAAAGTTCGCGGCGGACGATCAGTTCTTCCAGGAAGGCTTCCTTCGCCTCTTTCGGGGCGGAGGAGTTCTTTATCTCGAGAGCGGCCCGCAACGGGGAGAGCTGGCCGAAATGGAGGTAGGGGGAGAGGTTGGACTGGCCGTCGAGGTTGGGGTCGTTGCGGTCTTCGGGGTAGCGGGCGAGTTTTTCCTTGATGAACTTTTTCAGGTGGGCGCGGGCGGCTTTTTCGCCGGGCTTGAGCCAGTCGATTTCTCCGATCGAACTATCGACCTTGAGCGAGGCAAGGGCCTTCTTCCAGTCCACCGCCGAGACCTTGTCCTTCCAGGGGTGGGGATGTTTCTTCAGGGTGGGGGGCTTTTCCAGGAAATCGGGGAGGAGTTTGTGGATCTTCGGGCGGAAGGTGTAGGCGGCGTACTCCTGCTTGTCCGAGGCGATCCGGCAGGGGACGATGTTGTGGGAATCGATCTCGTCGAAGGGGACGTTGACCGCCCGGGCGACCTTCTTCTGCCAGGATAGGGGCAAGCGGAGGGGGTTGAAGTCGGAGACCAGGAGGGCGGATTGGCATTTCTTCACGAACCGGGGGATCTCCTTTCCGGGGTCGCCTCTGAGGAGGAAGAAGGGGATGTTCTTTTTCCGGAGATTCTCGGCGGTCTCTTCCAGGCCTTTGAGCATAAAGTCGAACTGGCGCAGCCCCGCGCCGAGGAAAGAATCGGCGAGGCAGAAGATTACGCCGAGGGGGCGCTGCAGTTCCCGGGCCTTTTCCTGGGCATAGAGGAGGCCGAAGTTGTCGGCAGCCCGCTGCTCTCGCTGCATCCAGTAAATCACCGGGCCGGGGCCTGGTTTACCTTCCCGGACTTCCCATTTCCTTTGTTCTAGGGCGGCCATCGTGCTATCCTTTGCCAAAACGCCGATATTATCGGAATGAT